>CANFLL010000075.1 GCA_947447825.1 Chitinophagaceae bacterium
TACTTCAAAAAATGTCAAGTACGATGTTGGTACTATTATTTTTGAAAGGTCAAACAACAAATCTTTAGTAGCGCCTTTTCTCTTTTTGCCCATAAGCAAATATATTCTCTAAAAATTGCGTAGCACCTCAATAAAAGAAATAGCCCAAAAAAGGCAAATTGAAAAGATGAATAATTTAGAATCTAAAAGCCTAATGCACCAACTACAACCAAACAAAAGCAACTTATTAAAAGCAGTTTAGTAAGGTATAAAAGCAGTAAATAAAAAATTTATATATGATTAACACTAATGAATGGATAACCATTAGCGAAGCTATGGGCTTACTTAAAGTAAAGAGTAGAACGACCCTTTACAAATATTTACACAGATTCAATATTAGGGCTACAAAGCCGTTGGGCAGGGTTTACTTCAACCTAGAGGATATTAGGGCTGCAATGTCGGCGAATGCCGTTAAAATGGGAGTTTGAAAATGGCTAATGAATAAAATTATCACTGGATAAAATAATACTATGGCAACAGTTTACTTTCTATCTACTATGAGTATAATAAAAAAAAATATTAGTCCAATGGTCTTTTCGCTATGTGTGCTACTATTTATATAAAGATAAGCCAAATAACTAAAGGGACACAATAAGTATCCCTAATCGGTTTGGTGTATAGTAAACAAACATAAAGCAATGATAGAAAATGAGTATCTAACAGTAAGAGAGTTAAGCGTTAAACACAACTTAACGAGCCGTCACATCAGGCGGATAATAACTAAGTTCTATAATGAGAGTGGAACTAAGGGGCTGATTATAAGGAATAAGAACAATCATTGGCTTGTTCATCGTGTTATAGAATACAGGTTTCAACCCAAACGTAAACGTAAGAACAAGTATTATGCTGTAACTATTGACCCGTGCCACCCATACACAGTAAAGGAAATAGATACTATAATGAATTACCTTTTCGAGCAGTTGAATAGTGAAGATGTGGAAATTAACTATGTGGTCGAAACTAAAGCAGCCAATAACCAAAACCATGTACATTGTTACATTAAGTGTACAAATAGGAAAAAGGTTATTGAAGCCATTAAACTAGGGTTTTCACGGGTCAACTATTTAGAATCACTAATTTTTGACCTAGAAGGGTGGAGAAATTACATAACAAAACAAAATAAACAGATAATAACATTAAAAAAAGTACCGTAAACAATAAAACAAATAATATGAATGAAATTTTAAATTTTGAATTGAATCCTTTGTTGAGGCAGTTGTTGGTAAATTACTCAGGAATAATGTATGAGGGTGACGCAATTATTGATGACGACCATTTATTAATGGAGTATAATTGGTTAAAGGATAACAATATGCTTAACGAACTTTTTACGGCAGAGCAACTAACAAACTCATATCCACATGAATAGTCCTAATGATAAAATACAAATTCTGACAGCCAAAATAAATTACGAGCAAGATGCGGTTAAAAAACAAAAGTTGCAAAAGGATTTGGTTAAGCTAAGACTTAGGATAGAGATAGACAAACTAAGAGGGCGGTTGGATGCTATGGGGTAGCCCCCCCTCCTAGGGGTATGTTTTAATAATAGTCTTTTGTGTTACCGCACTTACAGAAAGACTTTTTTGTTAACTAATATTTTAGGGGTACGATAGGGTAAAAAAAATTTGCGGCAAAAAATGCTTAATTTATTTTTCCCTTTTGTACTGCGTGGAGCAAGTTGCTGTTATGCAAGCACCTGAGAAAAAGCTGTGTTATTACGTTCGTAAATTAAGAAAGCTATTATGTGCTTCATTCGTTAACGATAATTTTTTTAAAAATCTTCACTTTCTACATTAGTGAAGATTGTTAATTTGTATGAAACCCTTTACAGTAAAGGCTTTCATTTATTTTGGTAATATTTTACAAATAAATAATCTTCACTTTTGATGCTTTTTATTTGTTAGTGTAGATTTTATGCTTATATTTGCAGTATAATAAAACGAAAGAAAATGAGTTTAAAGGGTGCTAACACAACAAGCGATTATATAGATTTCGATAGGGCGATGGCAGTAGGTGAAAAATTAATGAAAACCGACAAAATGAAAGTTGTGGGTTTATACGTTATAGTTGCGGTTAATACGGGTCTTAGAATTGGTGACATTCTTAATTTGAAGTTTGAAGATTTTAAGGGTGATAGCATTAAGTTAAACGAGGAAAAGACCAACAAGAAAAGAGAGATAAAAATTAACGAGAATATTAGAAAGGCATTGTTAAGCTTCGGCAAACTAAAAGAGGGTGTTGTTTTTGTATCACAAAAAAATTGTGTTTATACACGCCAAACTATTAACGTGTTGTTGAAAGAGGCTTTTGCTAAAGAGTCTAAAAAACTTAATATTAGTTCACATTCTTTAAGAAAAGCTTTTGGCAGAAAAGTATATGAGAATAATGGGGAGAGTGAAAAAGCACTTAATTACCTATCTGAAATGTTTAACCACACTTCTATTGCCGTTACTAGAAAGTATTTAGGCATAAGACAAAGCGAACTTAATAACATCTATGATTGTTTGGTCTAAGTGTTTACATAGAGATATAAGTAGTTATTTTTTATAGTAAAGTTGATAAAATACCTATAAATGCCCCTACTAATCCACATACAACGGAAAGTATAATTTGTACAATCCCGTGTCCGACTGCATTCTTCGATATGTTAATGATTCCTATAACAATACCACTTATCATTAGTAAAACTGGGAAAATAAATAAGGACATGAAAACAATAATGTAGCCTGCAATAACAAGTTGATTATTTTGCTTACTAATCAAATTCCCATACAGCCTATTAATTGGATAAGCACAATTAGGGCAAGTGTTGGCACTTTCAGAGACTTCTTTTCCGCAATCTGGGCAATAAATTAAAGCCATGTTATTTCATCTTATGATGCAGCATAGGTTGCGGCTTAATTACCAATTGGCTTGCTTATGTGCAGAATGCCAATGTTTAATATTTTATTAATATAGCTCATTTTATTTCTGATTTTTTAGTAATGAAATAAAGAATATTAATAAAAGAACGTGAGAGATTATAAAAATTAGCTGTACATTTTTAAAAAAAACTTGTGGATTAATTCCAATCTGTTCATAGGTAAAAAGATTGCTTTGGATTAAGTAATCCATTAGATGAATCAATGTTAATAGTGAAATACCTATGATAGCCGATATAGTTGAACCTTTTAAATTCATAATATAATTTTTTGCCTACTCAACTAGGGTTTCGGCTTTCCCATAGCTGTTTAATGCAAGTGTTAGCCACACTTTGTAATTGATATACGATTAAGGTGGTATGACGTAGTAATATTAAGGTGATGCAATGGCTCAATATAGAAGATGCAATTACACTTTAATGGGAATGACTTAGAAACATTAATAACCCAATTACTGCACCAACTAAAGCACCAACGAGTAACTTTTTAGTCGCACTGGCGGTTGATTTAGTACAATGTGGACATACTCTTGCACCATCTTTTATCTGTTCTTTACAATTTGGACATGTCATCTTAAAATTATTTTTTTAGTTATATAATTATTTTCAAAACTATAATTAACTGCCTAAAGAATACTATTTCCCGTGGAATATAATATTCTTTAGGCGAATATTATATTCTAATTGGATTTTTACTATACCTTTATCCTCTATGTTTATAGGTCAAAAAATAAAGAAGATTAGAGAGTTAAAAAACTTAACGCAAGACTATATGGCAAGCCAACTGGGGCTTACTCAAAGTGCTTACAGTAAGATGGAATCAGGAGAAATGGATATACCCTACACAAGGGTTGAAGATATTGCAAGAATATTCACCATAAAACCTGAGGAAATAATAACCTTTAATGAGAATATGGTGTTCAATTTAATGCACAACCAAAATGCTAGTGGGTTTGTGATTAATCAAACTGCCGACACCGAAAAAAAGCTATATGAAGACCAAATAGCTTTTTTAAAGGAAGAGATAAGTTATTTAAAGAGTGTGATTACAAAATTAATGGCTCAATAAAATACTTATCCAAGAGTTAAAGGTTGATAATAGTTTATAAAATAACTGAGTATATAGTATATAGCTTGAATTGAAAATTGATTAGTGTTAATCCTAATAGCTAAATTTCCGTAATTATTCCGTAATTTCATACTGTAAAACAATGAGAAAGAATGGACAATTGTGAACAATATGCAAATTGTAAAAAATTGCTGAGATGTAATACTGATAAGGGTTCTAATAAAAAAAAGGTACTATTTCTAGTACCTTTTAAGCTCCCGAATCTGGACTTGAACCAGAGACCCTCTGATTAACAGTCAAATGACTTGTGTAAACAAACTGATAACATCCATAGACAAACTAATAATATACATGATTATCAATACTTTATGAAAAATAAAGTTTCGTTTTTCCTTTGTTTGGATATAGACTTCCAGTAGTTTTGCTGAGGAAATGCTGAGGAATTAAAACTCATTTTCATCAAAAATTATGGCAACAGGAGCAGTTTTTATTGACAAAGGAAATCCCCGAAAAGATGGGAAATGTGCTATTTATATTCGTGTAATTCACGAAAGAAAAAGTAAGTTTTTTCCACTAAAAGTTTATTTATCAAGTGATGATTTTTTGGTAGTTCACTCTAATAAAAAATTACAGGAAGCGTCAATAAAGATTACACACAGATTAAGGATTGCTCTTGATATAATAAAAGAATTGGATGAAGATTTTACTTGGGATAAGTTCAGTGAATTGTTTCAATCAAATAAAAAACAAAAGGTTGGATTAAAAGAATTATTTGAAGAGCATATTAACAACAAGAAGAAATATGGTTCAATTAAAACTGCTGTATCATACCAAACTACTTACAATAGTTTATCATCATACAGGTCTGATTTAGAGTTGAAGGACATCAGTCAAAACTTCTTAAAAGATTACGAAAGATTTATGTTAGCGAATAATAAATCAAAGACAACAATTGGGATATATCTAAGGTCTTTAAGAACCATAATGAATATAGCCAAAGAAAAAAGATTATTAAAAGAAGAAAACTACCCCTTTGGAAGGAATAGGTATCAAAGCCCATCAGGTGTAAATGAAAAATTGGCACTTGATATAGAAGAAATACAACAAATTAAATCCTACCATTTTGATGTTCCTCAAAGTGAGAAAGCGAGGGATTTTTGGATGTTTAGTTATTATTGTAATGGTATAAACATCATTGACATTTGTAATCTTAAATACAAAAACATTAATGGAGATATGGTGATTTTTGAAAGAATTAAAACAAAGAATACAAACAGGAAAACAATTCTAATAAAGGCGTTTCTTAATGATGAAATGAAAGAAATAATCAGTAAGTATGGCAATACAGATAAATCACCTGAAAACTTTATATTTCCCATTATTGACAAAAACGATAATAATGAAACTAGGGTAAAGAAAGTTGAAAACTTTATTAAAACTATCAATAAGTATAATAAAAGATTAGGGGTAGAATTAGGGTTAAAAGTAGAACTTACCACCTATGTTGCTCGACATTCATTCGCAACAATATTAAAGCGAAGTGGAGTGAGTAAAGAGTTTATTCAAGAAGCATTAGGACATAGTTTATTATCAACTACCGAGAATTATTTGGGAAGTTTTCCTGATGAGTTCATAAAAGAAAGAATGAAAGCACTAACAAGATTTGAGAAGAATTAACGAATTTCAAATAAGATAAACCACTTATTGATTTTTACAATCCCCGAAAGAAATTACATTTCCAGTAGGGGTTTTTTATTTGTTGGATTTTTATTTTGTAGGTTTTTTGTAGGTTTTTGTAGGTTTTTGGCTCTAATTTAATTTCACTTTTGCTCCATCAAATTAAAAGGATATGGAGCAACAAATCATCATTACAAGTCAATCATCGTTAAAGGAATTATTGGTAGAAGTTCTTAAAGAGTATCTACCTGTAATTTCTTCTAATTCTTCTCAAAAGAAAGAAGAAAAGGAGTTCTACACTACGCAAGAAGCAGCAGAGTATCTAAACATCGCTGTTAGCACTATGTATTTCCTTAATTCCGCAAAGATAATCCCTTACAGCAAGAACTCCAAAAAGTGTCATTATCACATAACAGATTTGAAAAACTATCTCAATGATGGAAGGATTAAATCTATTAAAGAACTACAAAACGAAGCAGATAATTCCTATCGCAAGAAAAGATAAATCTCATATATTATTCAACTCTTTTTTATTGTTTAACCGCCTAAAATTGAAAAAAAATGGCAGAAAAAAAGGTGCTTACAAAAGCACAAATCGTAAAAATCCTTCTAAAAAAGGAGGCTTACAAAGGCAGCAAAAGTAGTGTTCTTATGAAAGAACTAAAATCAGACCTTGTTAAAAGGCTTGACGAGTTTCATTCAATAGAACCAGTAAAAGATGAAGCGCAAAAGGTATCATTTTTTGCTCCAACCGAAATCCTTAAACAAGGTGTTTCATTTCCTTTGGATGAAATGTTGAAAGTAGTATTTAAGGGAAGAAAGGCAACTCTGTTGCTTCATCTTGAATAAGGAACTACTTTATTCATTCAACCAATTTGGCTGCCTGTAAGGGCAGCCTTTGCGGTTTCTACTATATCCACCTATGAAAAAATCATTCCTATAAAAACCAAAACCGAGAGTTTTTTTAATAACACTATAATTCTACAATCATTCTTTAATTATATCGCCTTTTAATTCTAAGGATAATACTCCAATGGCTTCATTCTTCGATCAAAAAAAGGGTTGGCTTTTGCAAGCCAACCCTTTCAAAAAATACATTTTCTTATGAATGAAACTACTTTGTAATCACTAAACGATTACTGTAATTACCTTCTTTTGTAATAACATTTACTATGTATGTTCCTGCACTTAATTTACTTGTAGATAATGTATAAGTGCTTGAAGAAATACCGCTAAACTTATCGGTATAAACTTTTTTTCCTGCTACATTAAACACATTAATTGTGGCAGAATTAGTTATTCCATTAAAGCGCAAAGTAGTATTGCTTACAGCAGGATTTGGAACTATTGTAAAACCTTCTTTTGAAAGTATATTTACAGAAATAATCTTACCATAAGTATAACTACCATCTTTATCTATACTTTTCAAACGATAGTAATTAGTTCCATTTACTGGGGATAAGTCCTTGAATTGATAATTATTTGAAACACTACCAATTGCTTTTACAAAACCTAAATCAGTAAACTTTATACCATCATTACTACGCTGAATAATGAAATGATTTGTATTCAATTCCGTTGAAGTTTGCCATTTTACAACAACATCACTACCTAAAATACTTGCCGTTATTCCTTCTAATTTAATTGGTAATGTATTACCATTGTATCCTCCTTCGTGATATAATGCTTGTATTTCGATACTATCCAAAGCACGATTGTAAAGACGAATATCATCTATCTTGCCTTTGAAGTATGCACTATAGTAGCCACTTGAACCTACATACCAATTGCCTAAATTAGGTGCATTGCCTCCAGTATTTGTATTTCCTATTGTTCCTGAATTATCATACCCATTCACACAAACCTTTAATTTGCTATTGTTGCCAGTATAAACATAGGTTAAATTATACCAAGTATTGGCGTTATAGTTTGAATCTACTGTATATAATCCTGCCCTGCCATACCAATCGCCATAAATCTTTTTTACGGTGGAATCAAACCATCCAAAACCATTAAAGCCCTGTTGTCCTTGAGTTCTACCATTAGAAAAAACCACAAATGACTTCATTAAATCGCTATTTTTAGGCAAGAGAAACCAAAAAGAAATAGACCAGTTTGAATCGCAAGGATTTGAGGAAAGAATTGGATGTTGTATATATATGTTGTTTGAAATCCCATCAAAATTATAAGCACTATTCGCCTTTCCAAACCTATCAGTAGTTAAAGTTGCACCATTAATACTTCCATTATTACCATTACCACTACTATCTGTCGCATTTCCTGTGAAAGGATACCACGCAACTAATCCATTTGTAGGGATACCTGTTTTTTGGGGCAAATCATATCCTCCTTCGTGATATAATGCTTGTATCTCTGAACTATCTAAAACACGATTGTATATTGCAATATCATCAATTTTTCCTGAAAATCTTTCATTTTGATTAACCAAATTAGGTATTGTATTCCCAATTTGCAAATTAGTTCCGATAGTATTTAGTGAACTGACTTTCCCAATTTCTTTTAATACCCCATCTAAATAAAAACTTATAACTCCTGATTTATATGTTAGAATAATATGTTTCCACAAATTACCACCAGCATATATAGAAGATGTATAATCGTTAGAAAAAGAACTAAAATAGCAAGTTAGAGATTTAGTTATTAATAATGAAAATCTTTCTTGAACTGCATAACTCCCATAATCAATTACATCTCCTAACCCATTAGTAAAACTAGTGAAAGGCCCATTAGTATTAACCCAAACAGAAATAGTTCTATCAAAGTTTCCTTGTGGTAAATTAGGAATGGTTGCTTTTATTAAAGAGGATTTTCCATCAAAACTATAAGCACTATTTGTTTTTCCAAACCTATCAGTAGTTAAAGTAGCACCATTAACAACTCCATTATTACCATTCCCACTACTATCATTGGCATTTCCTGTGAAAGGATAATACGCAACTAAACCATTTGTAGGTATTTGTGCTTGAATTGTTGTAGCAATCATCATTATTGCCACCATAAAAAGTATAAAATGTTTTTTCATTTCATTTTTTACCGACTTAAATCAGGCTCGGCAGTCCTGTTTCCCTACTCATTTAATACAGGCTTTTCGGGATACGCCCTATTTCAATTATTAATCAAAAAATTATTATTAATTTTTTTACCGCAAAGTGTGTTTATGGTGGATGTCTTGTCATTATTTTAGTTTTTAAGATTAATCATTACTTTTTTTATCAAGTTCATCCTCACATACAGGGCATTTTATCATTCCTTTTTGTTCCATCATTGGTGTTATTATTACTGCGCCACAAACACAATTTATTTCTATAATCTTATCTTCATTTTCTATCTCTATTTCCATTCTTTGCTTCATTCAGGATAACATAAATTAAGTTCCGCAATTACAGCCTTATTTCACATTTGTTTTGAACCAAATAGCACAAATAATTCAAAAAGAACAAGACGCACATAATTCATTAAATCTTTGTAGTATATACAAAAAACAACGTGGGCTAATTCCAATGCTTACATCTGCGGCCCGACCAAGAACCTGTGTATAAAGCAAAAGGAACGCCCACGCTTTGCGTGAGCGTTTCCACTTTTACTCCCTATACACATTCTAAAAAATTGGTCGGATTCCAGATGTGGGAATGTTAAGCGAAACGCTATTAATTCAATATGTTATAAACTCTGTTGCTACATAATTTTATATTTACTTTGACTGCAATTTTAAGCCATTTTCAATTCACTATTTCAAATATCTCTAAATCGTCTCGTGTTTGAGTATTTTCAGCAAGTTTATATTCACATAAAAATTATCCCTGCCTATCTTTTTCTTTTCTATAATTCCTATTTCTATCAATTGTTCCAAGTATCTAATGATTGTGTTCCTGCTTAGGCTTAAATCATTCATTAAGTATTCAATCTTTGTATATGGATACCTGAAAAGATTATTAATTAATTCAAGTGAATAAATCTTACTCGCTTTTTCCTTAATAGTTTCTGTATGTTGATTGATACAAGCACTAATCTTTAATACCATTTCTGTTGTTTCCTTTGAGGTTTCCACAACTGCATCCAACATATACAATACCCACTCCTCCCATAAATTGTCTTCTCTTACCTTATTTAGTAGCCTATAATACTCGTTTTTATGCTTAATGATATATCTACTCAAATAAAGAATTGGAAGCGATAGAAGCCCTTTATTTATCAAGTAAAGTATATTGATAATTCTACCCGTCCTGCCGTTTCCATCATAAAAGGGGTGTATGCTTTCAAATTGTAAATGAATGATTGCCATTTTAACAAGTGGGTCTGCATCCAAAACATCATCTACGTTAATGAATTGCTCCAAATTATTCATTAATGACAAAATGGTTTCGTAGTCTTGTGGTGGTTGATAAACCACTTCGCCAGTAGCATCATTCATTAATTTAGTTCCTGGCAATCTTCTAAATCCAGCGTTATTTTTCTCTATGATAGATTGGATTTCCAATATATGATTTAGTGTTAAAATGCCATTCTTTTTGATTAATTCTACTCCTTTATGTAAAGCATTAGAATAGGTATGAACCTCTTTTGCAGTAGACGTGGAAAAGGTTAAAGAGTTCCAATTTGACTGATATACATCATCAAAAGTCGAAATAATGTTCTCAATAGCAGAACTTTCTTTTGCTTCTTGTAAAACAAGCGTTTCAATCAATATATTCGGGTTAGGTATTGTGGCAGCAACACCTTTAAGTTCCCCTAAATACTTATGTGCTTCCGCAAGTTTTTTCAAAATGGGTATCGTTTCAAAATTAAAATCCACTGGCAGCGTTGACATATCACCCATTTTATCCATTTTTCGAGATGTTTTATACAAATATAACCCAGTTTGATTTAGTAATGGGTTATATCAAAAATAAATAACCCATTATTTGAGAGATTTGATGTGTGTTGGCGTTGATTACAAAGACTTTTAGCCTATGAATACCCTTTTAGGAATTAGCACTTTTCTCATAAACAATCCACCTTTAAGAATTATATCATTTTCATTATTTATCACTTCATAAATACCTAAAATGATACTTTTAAGCACCATTTTTAACCTAAAAAATCATTTTTAATAACTTAGTCATTAATGAAAAAGAGTTCTTTTTTAAGTCTAAAAATGACAAATAATGATAGAATAAATACTGAATGAATGAAAAAAAGAAATGGTGGCTTGAAAACGAAATAGATAAAGAATGTTTTCAAATACCACCATTTAATTATGAATAAAAACGATAACACTATATATATTAAAAACTAAAAAACTACTTTTACACTTAATTTTTCTTGTATTTCCTCTGGAAAATACACACACATACTATATCATTCAAAAGTATTTAGAGTGAAACTAACTTGCTTATTCATTGGTGCTTTCTCAAACAAATAACGGCGTAAGAAATACTTTGAAGCAAACTTTTGACCTTCAAAATGATAATACCCATTCTTAAACTCATACCCCAAAAAATCATAATCAGGAAAGTTCAATACCACCAATTCATTTATTTCACAATCATAATACCCAGAACCGAACCTCATATTTTCAAGAAACTCATATTGTATTTCTATATCAACATTATACAACTTTCCAATCAATTTTAATGTTTCCAAATTAGGATTAAGGTCTGTAAAGTATCTAACATAATAACTACCCCAATAAGTTTTTACATTACTAAACTCAAACTCTCTTTCTTCATTCTTAAAAAAGAACCCTACCAATTTTTGAGGTTTCTTATAGTCCTGACTTCCTATTTTATTAAACAACTCCAAAACAATTTCTTTTCCAATTCCTGAAAAAGAAACCTGAACCAAACAACAACTAATCATCTCCCATTTTCTTTTTTTTAATCTATATTCTGTAAGATTTCATCTATTTTTTGGTTTCTATAAGCCCTTTCCCAAATGTATTTTCTTAATGAATACTTATTGGGATAGATTTCCCCCTCAAAATGATAAACAGAGTTTTTGAATACACAACCATAAAAATCTAATTCATCCAAAGCAAGTAATTCCAAAGCCTTTTTCTCATAAGTATATTCACCGTATCCGACTTCATAACCATTAACCGCCGTATGATATAACTCAAATGATACTTTGTAATAATCAGCAATAATTTTTAATGTATCTATGTTAGGTTCTTCTACCACATACTCAATCAAGTCTATATTATTACGAGAAATTAAACACATAAACTCCAACTCTAAATCACTTTGTGGGAATAATCCAACATTCTTTTTAGGTAGCCTTTGGTCTTGATTTGCCATAAAATCAAATTTTCGCATTATTTTTTTGCTGTTTTTACCCAAAAACTTTACTCTCATCAAACACCAATCAGTCATTTTATTCTGTAATTTTTATCAGTATCACAAAAGATACTTTGCTATTAGTTTTCTAATAGCATATCCAACCTTGTAGAAAAGATTGGAACGATGCCCGCTTGGGGCGGGCAATCTTTCTATGAAAAGGTCTTTTTCCTCAAAAAGAATGTCTAATTTTTCATTCCTTTTCTTTCTTTTAATAAGGAAATCTGTTAGTTGCTCCCTGTATTTGTATTCCACATTTTCATAAGTGAATGTGTTTTTCTCTTCATCATATCTAACACCTGAATAATCCAGACCCGACAAATTAAACTCCTCAACCTTATCAAGTAAATAATCATAATTATATGTTCCTAAATCTAATGTTAATACACTATAATAATTCAAGGTGAATGAAAACTTATACTGCTTCGCTAACTCTTGTATTCTATATCCATTTCGCCCAACATCGCTAATAAAGAGAAATATGTTTTCATTATAGTATGTTAGACCGAGAAACTCACTTTCTATATCTCTATCCTTCAATAAATTAATCTTTGGAATTGGATCGAAAGACAAATAATCATGCTCGTCTAAAATGCTTAATTTATAGGCAAAATCTTCTGGAACTTTGGAAGTTATATTTACCTGACATAAATAATAATCAAACATCTTCATTCATTATTTTTATACTTGGTCTTAAATCAAACAAAAAATTACTTTCAGTAATTATTGAAGACTGCTTCATTAAATACTCTGGTAAATACTCTAAATCATCTCTTTTTGTAATGTCATCAATCTTTATGTTTTCTGTTGGAAAAACCTTATCCCTGAACCCTTTAATAGTTTCCAAATCAAGTTTTGTAGAAATAATCAAATGAGCGTGTGTTCCTAAATCTTCCATAGGTTTTGTATAGAAACCCCTGTGAATAGGCTTACATAAATCAGGGTTATACTCTATTGCTATAATTCCGTCAAATCCGATACCCTGTGAAATACAATACTTTTTTATAGGTGTAATAAAATTAGAACGCACAATAGAACGGTATGCCTCGCACTTTGTAGTTTTTAGATTTGTAATAGTGATAAGGAAAAGATTTTCCCCACGCATTTTCATTACATTAAAGTTCTTTGTAAATGTGTTAATCAATTTTGTATTCATTTTTTAATTTGGTTTTTAATTTGGGTTGTTTTGTTAGTTATATAAGTTTTAATCTTTTTGATTAGTTTATATAATTC
Source organism: Chitinophagaceae bacterium (assembly GCA_947447825.1). Classification (GTDB taxonomy): domain Bacteria; phylum Bacteroidota; class Bacteroidia; order Chitinophagales; family Chitinophagaceae; genus Parasediminibacterium. Next base: position 13,274 of record CANFLL010000075.1, read on the forward strand.
AACCCATTTAACTATTTTAATCTTGTTAGAAAAATGGATAATCATTTTTAGGATTACATAACTACCCATTTAACCAACTTACTATTTTTAGTTATTAGTTTCTTATCAGTAAAATCAATTGCCGTCTTGCCTATTCTGTTTTTATATCCTAAGAGAAAACATAAACTCTTTTTTAAGATTGTATCTTAATCTATTGCCACTTAATTTTTTCTTTCATTTCTTCAATTTCCAATACCTTTTCTAAATAACTTGTTATGCCTTCAATGCTGTATAATTTTTTGTTTTGATATGCCTGTGTTTCTTCAATTGGAAAAGGATAATTTCTTTCCATATACTGAAATTGGCTCTTTGTAATTTTTAATTCATTTCGGAGCATTGTAGCATCCAAATAGTCTTTTCCGTTAAGAACGTAATTTATTTGTCTCATGCGCTATGTTTTGATTTATATTCTCTATCCCTTTTTCAATTTTTTCTTTTTCTTCTTTATCAAGTTCTTTTTCTATTTGCTTCCTTGTCTTTAATGTTTTCTTCAATTTGGTTTTACGGCTCTCAATAAATGCTGTAAATCCCTCAATGTTATTTTTTACAATCTTCATTTTGTATCTTTTTTTTATACTCTATATATTATTTTCTCATTCTCTCTTTTTAATTATTTTTTGAAAAATGTTTTAATAATTCTAAAAGATTATTGAGTAAAGAATTGAAAAAGTGTATCACTCAAAAAATGTATCATTTTAATCTTATTAAGTATGGTTATTTGATACAATTAATGTATCTTTGTAATCTAAAAGGTTAAAATAGCGCAATATGATACAAGTAGTGATTTACAGCAGGGTTTCAACTAACATTCAGGACTACACAAGACAAACAGAGGAATTGAAAGAATACTCAAAGAAAATGAGTTATGAAGTTGTAGGCATTTTTGAAGAAAAGATTTCAGGAGCGAAAAAGAATGATGAACGACCAGCATTAATGGAAATGATGGAATTGATTAAAACCAAAAAGATAAATAAGGTTTTGTGTTGGGAATTAAGCCGTATTGGTAGAAATACCATAGAGGTTTTACAAACAATAAAACTTTTGAATGATAATTGTATTTCTCTCTACATAAAGAACTACAATTTAGAAACTCTTACTGATAAGTGTGAAATAAATCCATTATCTCAATTTATGATACAGATACTTACATCTGTTGCGGATATGGAAAGAACAACCATCAAACAAAGAATGACTTCTGGATATAATCAATTTATCAATAATGGTGGTAAAGTAGGCAGGAAAGAGGGTTTCAAGAAAGATGAAGAAAAGATACTTGCTGAATATAAAGATGTTGTGAAAAGATTTAAGCAAGGTTGCTCTATTCGTGAAGTAATGAAACTATGTGATGTTAGCAATGGAACGGCTCAAAAAGTTAAAAAGATTATGAGTAAAACAGGGAGTTTGTAAAACTCCTTGTTTATTGTTCTTTATTAATCTTTTTGTAATTGTAGTTATTTATGAAATCTAATATATCTAATCTTTCTTTTATTGAACCTAGTTTAGGCAATATACTCTCCGTTAGTATTACAACTAATTTTTTGTTATGAATTAATTCATCAATTTGACTGTAATACGAAAAATCTCCTCTCGCTCCCGATGCGTATTCCATATAAAAATCATCACAACAAATGCGTAGAACCTCCTCTTTTGAATGAAGGGGGGTTAATCCAAAAATTTTTAGTTCAACACAAATTAAGCAGTAGAGTATTACGCTTTTAGAAGAAAATGGCTTTGGTGTTATGTGATTATCTTTCAAAAGGTCTCCGCAAAGTTCTATTGAGTTTACAGTATGTTCTATTTTCTTTTCTAGGATTTTAATTTTAGAAAGAACTTTGCCACTAATTTCATTTTCGGAATTATGTTCCAAAGTTTTAGAAAGATTTTTTTCAAGAAACACAAGTGAAGATTTCAATTGTTTTTCTACTTCTTCCAAAACTATTTTATTAATCCATGTTTGATTTCCGAAATAAATGCGTTTACATCTTATTCTAAAATCACTTTCAACCTCTTCAATTTTTTCTAAAAAATCATTAAAATCATCTCTATTGGTGGGATAATTAGGTCTAATTAGAAACTCAAAAAGAGGAGAAAAGTTCTCCGCAACTATTTCATTCAAAAGAGTATTATGTTCTATCACTTTTTTCACTCAACTTTTTCTAGGGCATGAAAGTAATAAAAGTTGTGGAAATGTTGAGGAATTAGAAATAAAAAAAGGGTTTCAATCGCTTGAAACCCTTTGCTAGTATAGCTCCCGAATCTGGACTTGAACCAGAGACCCTCTGATTAACAGTCAGATGCTCTAACCAACTGAGCTATTCGGGAGTGTTTCCTTTTGTTTCGGGTTGCAAATATAGGGAGCTAGAATTTAATGGCAAAGACTTTTTTCAAAAAAAATTAAAAAAAGTTGATTTTTCTACTCCCACATAAATTCCATCTTCTCTTTTTTCTATTGGATAAGTCTTTAAAAAGTACCCTTCTCCTGTAGTATTTCTACCATTTTTAATGTTGAAAGCATATCTATGCAGCGGACAAACCACATTGCCTACAGCATTAATAAATCCCTCAGCCATTATGCCGCTTGCATGAGGACATTTATGCGCAAAACCAAAAAGCATCTGTTCAAATTGCCCAATAGTTATTTTTTTTCCATCAACCTCTATCACACACATATTATTTGCCTGAAACCCCAACTCTGTTTCACTATCAGCTATCTTACTCCATTTAATCTCTTTGGACATACTGAACTAATCAATTTTTAAGTTAAGGCCTTTTGTCTAGCATTTTGCATTTGAAACTAAAAGTAAACCTCTTTGTAAGGGTAACGAACTGCATAAATTTCTCGAACTTTATTTACCATTACTTCACGAAGCAAATCGATATTGTTTTTTTCAGTAGCAGAAATAAATACGCAGTTGTAGTTCGTTTCTCTTTCCCATCTTTCCTTTAGTTCCCTCAAAATGTCTTGTTTCACGCTAGAGCTCAACCATTCATCAAAATATTTTTTTTCGTACAAATCCATTTTGTTAAAAACAGTAATGATTGGTTTGTCGAATGCCTTTAGTTCTTGCAACGTATTGTTTACTACCCCAATCTGATCTTCATATTGAATGTGTGAAGTATCAACCACATGAAGAAGTATGTCAGCTTCTCTCACTTCGTCTAAAGTGCTTTTAAAACTTTCTACAAGATGGTGAGGAAGTTTTCTAATAAAACCAACCGTATCACTTAAAAGGAAGGGTGTGTTTTCAAAAACAACTTTCCGAGTAGTTGTGTCTAGTGTGGCAAAAAGTTTGTTCTCCGCAAAAACGTCACTCTTGCTTAGTAAAGTCATCATCGTACTTTTCCCAACATTTGTGTAGCCTACTAATGCAACCCTCATAAATTCTCCACGCTCTTTTCTTTGGGTAAATGCTTGCTTGTCTATTTCCTGCAATCTTTTTCTTAGTAAGGAAATTTTATCCTTCACAATACGTCTATCCGTTTCAATTTCTGTTTCCCCTGGTCCTCTAGAACCAATGCCTCCTCCTTGTCTTTCTAAGTGTTTCCACATCCCTTTAAGTCGTGGGAGAATGTATTGATATTGTGCCAATTCCACCTGCACTTTAGATTGTGCTGTTCTGGCACGGCTAGCAAAAATGTCAAGTATTAAGTCACTTCTATCAACCGTTCTTGTTTTTAGCTCACTTTCAATGTTTATTATTTGCGATCCTGTAAGTTCATCATCAAAAATTACGATGCCTATGTTTTTACTTTGAACATAGTTTTTAATTTCTTCCAGTTTCCCTTTACCCACAAAGGTTTTGCTATCAGGTCTTTCCAGTTTTTGCGTAAACCGTTTAACAGTTATGGCACCTGCCGTGAGTGCTAAAAAAGCAAGTTCATCTAAGTATTCTTCTACTTGTTCGGGCGTTTGGTTTTTTTGTACAAGGCCCACTAACACAGCCCTTTCTTCTTCTTTAATCTTTTGTTTCTCTATCAAAATATTTATTTATGACTACTAATAATATGAAGGCAAAATCTCCTTGCTAATTTCTTGCTGTAGAAAACTCTTGCTAGATATTTTTTATAAATATACAAATCGTTATTTCTACTTATTTCCCCTAGCAAGCCTTCTTCTGTTTTTTCAGGGTAAAATTAGCGGATGATTTTCTTTTTCATCAAGGAAAGAATCGTTAAAGGATAAATTTTCTATCATACAAACAAAAAAGCCCTGAAAGCATTGCTGTCAGGGCTAATATTTTATATAAAAAAAATCTTATAATCCACCTAAAGAAACCCCTATTGAATAATTGTTAAGTGTGGGGCCTGCACCAGATTTTACAACGCCTAAAACGTTGAAATCGCCATGCAATGAAACAAAACCATAACCAACTCTTGCAGTTACAGAGGCTTTATAAGGATTTAAGAAACGATTTACACTTACTTTTTCAATATATGATGAGCCATAAATGCTGTTTCCACTAGCGTCTTGCAAATCCTTTCCTTTAGTATATGATTTTAAGAGTAATCCTAATTTAACACCTACAGAAGCTTTCCATCCTGTTGTTTTATTTTCTGGGTGTTCATAATAACGAATCTCGGCTGGCAACTCTAAAAATATGGTAGTCAATTTCATTTTCTTAAAATGATTGCCACTTGTGGATGCATCAGTGAAAGGTAAAGTGCTACCTGTTCCTGCAAGGTTTACGTTCACATGGTCAAAATAGATATTGCTCGATCCTATGCCTCCGCCATAAGCCAAACTGATATGTGGATTTGTTTTCATTGGCTTATCAATCATTACATAAAAATTAAAATGCCTTCCAAAACCAGTAGTTCGCACGCTATCGGGGGTGCCTGTCCAGCCATCATAACCAAACTGCATCACAAAATGATCCGCTGGTCTTTTGTTCAAATCTTCTTTACTCCAGTCTTTTTTTACTTCTGGAGTATTAGCTATTTTGCTAGAATCTTTTGGGTGATGTTTTGAATGTTGTGCTTGAACAGTTGCCACTGAGGCAGAGATAACGATAAGGAGCGATAATATTTTTTTCATTCGTATTCGGTTAAACCTACTACTTGCTTTTGTACAAGTGCGACAAAAATAAAAGAATTAGACCCAATAAAGGGTTAAAATTTTAGCAGTATTGTTTATCACAAATGTCTGTTTGTTTACTTTTTCATTAATAGTAGCTTTACTAAAGTGGCTTTCGCTTATTAGTCTGTACAATAAAATAAAAAAGATGTATCCTTTTCTTCGCACTTTTTTCAATATTTACCAACAGGCATCACCTATTAAAAAGGTGTAGGCAAACCATGGCTTTTGTATTTCATTTAGGATAAATGTTTCCAAACTTAAAAAAGGTGTTTTTTTAAGGTTTTGATTAAAGATATAATCTCCAATTTTTTGTTTATTAATGTAAAATTCAATGATAGTATGCTTTCTAGGGATATTTTACAATAGTTGATGCCTTTTTTTCTGGTGAGTAATGGACCATTACTGTAGAGGAAAATGATTTTACTGTACAGTAAAATCATTTTCCTCTACAGTAAAATCATTTTACTTAAGAGTATTAAAGTTTTCCTTACCAGTAAAATCATTTTCCTCTAGAGTAAAAAGTATTTACTGTAGAGGAAAACTTCATTACTGTACAGTAAAACGATTGTTTCCTAACAGAAAAAGTTCCAAGAAAAAGGGTTCAAATAAATTAGCCATTTTGTTTAGGTAGTAAAGATTGTATTTTAAATGATAAATCAATAAAATGGACTTATAAATAAATTAATAGCGTTTTTGGGGACTTATTAAATGGTTGTAGTAATTTGTCTACAATTAAATATTATAACTATTTTTTTACAACGTTTCCGGAGAAATAGCCTCCTTCGGCAAGTGATTATTAAAAGTAAAATCCTTTAATTTGCATGAAATGGTTTTGTAAAAATTGCTTGAAAAATTAACTTAAACAAAAGGTTGCCATGTATGGAATTGTAAATAAGGCCATTGAGAGCCTAGTAATAGAAGGGTTTGGTGTGCAAAAATGGGAAGATATTAAGCAAAGAAGTGGTGTAGATATTGATTTTTTTATTAGTAATGAACCCTACAATGATGATGTAACTTATGCCCTTGCAATTGCCACAGCCGCTGAACTAAAAATTACTGTTGCCGATGTTTTAGTTGCCTTTGGGGAGTATTGGATTTTGAAAACTGGTAAAGAAAGATATGGTGATCTTATGGAAGCTGGTGGGGATAATTTGAAAGAGTTTTTAATTAACCTGCCAACATTTCACAATCGTATTATGTTGATGTATCCAAAACTTACTCCACCTGAATTTAAGGTGAGTGATATTGACGGAAATAGTTTGCACCTACATTATTTTTCGAAAAGGGAAGGATTGAAAGATTTTGTGAGAGGCTTAATGCAGGGGTTGGGAAAACTATACCAAACACCTGTGCACCTAGAAATAATTAACGATAGAGATAACGGAGACCATCATGAAATTTTCAAGGTGAGCTGGTAATTAAATGGCCTAATGGAAGTAAGCTTAAAGACAAAGCAATTAAACAAACTTTTTCCCTTTCATGTTATGGTGGATGAACACCTTAATGTGATTGGTTTTGGCAATTCTATGCCTAAGCTTATTCAATTAACCATTGGAAATTCCTTCTTTGAATATTTTATAATAAAAAGACCAGAGCTAATAGATAAAACTTTTGATGGGGTTTTAAAACTAGTTAACCAACTTTTAATCATTACCCATACACACAATACAGCCTTAACAATTAGGGGACAGGTTGAACTGATTGAAGATGTTAATTACTTAATGTTTATTGTTTCGCCTTGGTTTTCTACAGTGGAGGAGTTGCGAGGAAACAATATTGGGTTGAAAGATTTTGCCATTCACGATTCATCCATCGATTTGTTGCATTCATTTAAGGCGCAAGAAGTGGCCAATAATGATGCAAAAGATTTGTTTAAAAAGTTGCAAGAACAAAAAAGTGATTTGCACAGGCTTTCTCTCATTGCCAAAGAAACTTTTAATAGTGTTGTGGTTACTGATAGTAAAGGCAGAATTCAATGGGCAAATAAAGCGTACGAAATTTTAACTGGCTACACCATTGAAGAGTCTTTGGGCAAAACGCCGGGTAGTTTTTTGCAAGGGGAACTAACAGATCCGGCAACTGTTCAATATCTTAGGGAACGAATTAGGGCTGGTTTTTCATTTGATTGCGAACTACTTAATTACCATAAAGATGGGCATCACTATTGGGTAAGGCTTTCTGGCCAACCAATATTAGATAGAAATGGCAATGTGGTGCAGTTTTTTGCATTTGAGGAGGATATTACAGAGAAAAAAATAGTTCAAAATAAACTTGATGAACAAAGACATTTTTATGAAGATGTTTTAAATAACATTCCTTCAGATATTGCTGTGTTTGATAAAGAGCATCATTACCTTTTTTTAAATCCTATTGCTATTAAGAATCCTGAACTACGGAAGTGGATGATTGGTAAGCGTGATGAGGATTATTTTGCGCATACTAATAAGCCAATGAGTATTGCCAAAAAACGTAGGGAACATTTTGATTCGATCATAGCCAGCAAAAAGTTGACTGTTTGGGAAGAGGAGCTGACAAACAAGGAAGGCAATAAAGACTATCTTATAAGAAACATGTATCCTGTTTTAGACGATGATGGTGAGGTGAAACTGGTGATTGGTTACGGAGTAAATATTACTGATAGAAAATTAGTTGAACAGCAACTGGAAAGAAAAGAAAAGAGTTACAGGGATTTGTTTAATTACAGTCAGGCTCTTATTTGTACGCACGATTTGGCTGGAAACCTATTAACTGTAAATCCTGCATTGTGCAAAACAATTGGTTATTCAGATTCGGAAATAATTGGAAAAAATTTGATGGATTTTATTCCAAAAGAAGATATTGAAAAGTTTAGACCATTATATCTAGATAATATTTTAGCAGAAGAAAAGGCAGGAGGGGTGTTTAGGGTAGTTCATAAAAATGGAGATGTGCTATTTTTATTATATCAAAACTATCGTGTTGAAGAAGAAGGAATGCAACCTTATGTGATAGGGTTTTCGCAGAATATTACAGATAGAATAAAAGCTGAAAATGAACTTCGGTTGGCAAAGCAACTGACAGAAGAGTCTGCAAGGGCGAAGGAAATATTTTTGGCTAATATGAGCCACGAAATCAGAACACCAATGCATGGAATTATTGGTATTGCAGATTTGCTTTCAAGAACTAAACTTTCTGATGAACAAGAAAATTATCTAAAACTAATAATCGATTCAGCTAATAATTTGGTGGTCATCATTAATGATATTTTAGATATAGAAAAAATTGGGTCGGGCAAGTTTGAATTTGAAACGTTAGATTTTAAATTGGCCGACAAACTGAAAACTACATTACAATCATTTCAATACAAAGCCGAAGAAAAGAATATTCAGCTATCCTTGAATTGTAAGTTTGATGCTGAACTAATTGTTACCGGAGATCCTTATAGGCTAGGACAGATACTGAATAATTTAATTAGTAACGCACTTAAATTTACAGCAAAGGGAAAAATTACCATTAATGGTTCGATAACTGAAAATGAAAATGCTGGTTTGTTGTTGAAATGTTCAATTTCTGATACAGGTATTGGCATAAGCAAAGATAAGTTAGCCGTAATTTTTGATCCTTTTGTGCAAGCATCATCAGACACTACAAGAAAATATGGTGGAACAGGTCTTGGTTTATCTATCTGTAAAAATCTTGTGGAACTACAAGGTGGAAATATTAGTGTTGAAAGTACAATAGGGGAGGGAACCACCTTCACTTTCGAGATACCTTATCAAAAAGGGACGCCTATTTCACTTCAAAACAATATGGAACAAGCGGAAGCTCAAGCGTCTTTTGTTTATAATAAAATATTGATGGCTGAAGATGTTGAAGTAAATCAGTTTTTGGCAAGAATAATTTTAGAGTCTAAGGGTTGGGAAGTTGATATTGCTAATAATGGAGTTGAAGCAATTGAGTTTTTGGAAAACAATGATTATGATATGATTTTGATGGACGTTCAAATGCCTGAAATGGATGGAATTACGGCCACTATGATTATCAGACAAATGGAAAACCCTAAAAAAGCGTCTATACCTATTGTGGCTTTAACCGCAAATGCTTTAGTGGGCAATGAACAAGAGTATTTTGATATTGGTATGAATGCTTGCCTAACAAAGCCTTTTACGGAAGAAAAATTGTTTTTAATAATCAATAAGGTACTTAATGCAACAATTGATTAAGTTTGTTTGCAAGCGGTTATTAAAAGAAGCTTTATTTTAAAATTTTTATATGCTATACAATTTATCAGTGGTTAAGAAATTAGGTGGAGACGAAGACATATTTGTGCGGAAACTAATCTACATTTTCATAAACTCCATAATACCAGAACTAAATCAGTTTAATGAAGCGTATGAAAATAAAGATTTAAAAATGCTAGCCATAAGAGCGCATAGCATAAAGTCGAATTTTGATTTGTTCAATGTTACCTCTATGAAGAAAACGATTAGAATATTGGAAAATAAAGACCTTTTGACTACACTAGACAGCAAGGAAATAGCCTCGTATGTAACCGAAGTTAACACAACTATTCATGCAGTTATTGCAGAAATGAAGCAAGATTATCCTCCTTGTTAAAGGGAGTTTTAGATTTGATCATTGCCAAAAAGATTTGGGTGTTTGCCAGCAAAGGGTTTTAAGCCCATGTGTGTGTAAGCTTTTTCTGTTGCCTCTCTTCCTCGTGGGGTACGTTGTAAAAATCCTTCTTTAATTAAAAATGGTTCATAAACTTCCTCAATTGTGCCAGGTTCTTCTCCAACGGCAGTGGCAATTGTTGTTAATCCTACTGGGCCACCCTTAAACTTTTGAATAATGGCAGTGAGTATTCTGTTATCCATTTCATCCAAACCATGTTCATCAACATTCAACGCTTTAAGGGCATGCTGAGTAATGCCTAAGTCTATTTTTCCATCATTTAAAACCTGTGCAAAATCTCGAACCCTGCGCAAAAGTCCATTGGCAATCCTTGGAGTACCCCTACTTCTTCTGGCTATTTCATGTGCAGCATCACTTTCAATAGAGGTGTTCAGAATGAGTGCACTTCTTTGTACAATTTTTTTAAGCGTGGCCGCATCATAATATTCAAGCCTAGACTTTATGCCAAAACGAGATAATAAAGGAGCTGTCAATAAACCACTTCTAGTAGTAGCGCCAACTAATGTAAATGGATTTAAATTAATTTGAATACTTCTGGCATTGGGGCCAGTATCTATCATTATATCAATCCTAAAATCCTCCATGGCTGCATACAAGTATTCTTCTACCACAGTGCTAAGACGATGAATTTCATCAATAAATAATACATCATTTGGTTGCAGGTTGGTTAATAGACCTGCAAGATCGCCTGGTTTTTCAATAACTGGGCCACTGGTTTCTTTAATGTTAACTCCTAATTCATTCGCTACAATTCTGCTTAGAGTTGTTTTGCCAAGTCCGGGAGGGCCATGAAAAAGAACATGATCTAGAGCTTCGCCTCTAATTTTTGCAGCTTTAATAAATATGAGTAGGTTTTCTATTAGTTGGGGTTGTCCACTAAATTCATCGATGATGGATGGACGTATCGTGTTTTCAAATTCCTTGTCGGCACTTGTAACTGTATCGGGCTTGTGTAAATTCTCGTTTGCCATTGCCCCAAAAATAGAGAATTATATGTATGAAGTACAACTCTATCTTATTGGCAAAAATTTAATCTTTTGTTTAGTTAAACATATTCTTATTTCAAATAAAACTTGGGTTCGATTTTTTGAAAGGCCGATTATTTTTTAACAAATCAAATTATACAGTAGTAACATTTATACAGGCTTACAGTGGAATAACAAGTTTTAGAACATAATTTCTGGTATTTCTACTCTTAACTACCTTTTAGGATTAAAAATACTTTTCATAATAATAGTTATTCCCCCCTTTTTAGGGATAAAATATATATTCTTGCAGCCCCATCTTTGCTTCATCAAACAATAATTAACTCTTTAAAAAAATTAGTAGAATGAAAAAATTATTAATCTCTCTTGCATCGTTGCTAACCTTAGCCGCCTGTTCCAAAAAATATTTAAACGGCGGTAGCTCAAACAACCTTAGTGGTGGAAAAATTGCACCAGATGGTTTTACTTACAAAACTACCCGTCAGATTGCTGTAGATGTAACTTTGCTTACCAACACAGATGGTCCAATTGCGAATGTGCCAGTGTCTATTTATAGTTTTGTAAATAA
>CANFLL010000076.1 GCA_947447825.1 Chitinophagaceae bacterium
ATGAGCTTTGGAAAATAACGCCATTATCTACCCCATTGCCCATAAAGATTATCAACTACAAGGCATTTACTGATGGTAATAACATTAAAGTTGTTTGGCAAACAATGGGTTCTGACAGAGTAGCTTATTTTGAGGTGCTTACATCTACCGATGGATTACATTTTACACTATTAGACAAGGTATCTGCATTAAATGGTGCAACACAATTTATGGTTGCAGACAATAATCCCGTTGCTGGCACTCATTATTATCGACTTGAAAGCGTTGAATTAGATGGAAGTAAACAGTTTTATGATACCAAAGTGGTAAACAAATCAGCGTCTGATTTTATTAGTATTTATCCTAATCCAGCAACTTCGCAGTTTACTCTTTTGCTACCACAACTCTATGATAAGGTGCTTGATGTAACCATTAAAAACATAGCTGGAAGAACTATATTATCTAAAAATATTACTCTACATAATGGTCTGCAAGGTTATCCTTTCAGTTTTAATAAAATAGAAGCAGGATTGTATATTGTTGAGGTGAAAGGCGGTAATTTTTTAAAATCGATGAAGCTGGTTATAAAATAAAGTTCCACGGTGAAGCAAGTGTTCAGCAATAACAGGTCTCTCGTTCCATTCAGTTGAAGTAGCTTTTAAATGTCTATTAATTATGGAAATATCACAAAAACAAAGTCATACAGAAATTGGAAGTCATTGTTTAAATCTCGTTATCACTATAAGTACTACATACTAAATTGTACGTAAAATAATAAGACTATCCCGCTACCTTTACGAAAATATAAATCATGGGACTTGTTTACGCAGATATTGAATTGTTTAATTACGCCGACGAAACATTATGTGAGGATGGCTATCTGCCAAAGGATAAGGTTAGAAATGTGACCATAAATGCTATGGCAGATTCTGGGGCAATAAGATTATCTATAAATGAAACAATCAAAAAACAACTAGGGCTGCGCGTGAGGCAGCAACTAGATATTTCTTTTGCTGATGGAACGAAAAGAAAACTAGATGTTGCTGGACCAGTAAGACTACGATTTAGGGATAGAGATTGCATAACAGATGCATTTGTTTTGCCAGGGGATGAAGAACCATTGATTGGTGCTGTGCCAATGGAGTTAATGGATTTGGTGGTTATTCCAGCCGAAAATAAATTGGATTATAACCCTAACCACCCTGATGGTCCATTGTATTCCCTGAAATAAATAAGTATGATTCAGGATAAGGACTTCACAAATGATATGAGAATGTGTTTTAAGCCTTTTAATAAAACATAATCCTTGTTTTCCTTGTGAAATCCTTGTGGCCTTTGTGGTAAAACTTTAAATCCCAATAAAATTCTTTATCATTTCCTGATGCACTTTTGCCCCATTATGATTACAATTCTTAGTAAGTATCTCCGTAAACAATGCAGATGCCTCTTCGTGCAATCCTAAACCTAATTTGCCCAAAGCAATTATATAAGTACAATGAATGCGGTTCTTTTCGTCCAGGTCGGCATCAAACACTAATAAATCTGGTAACGAAACTGCAAAATAATCAATGCTTATCTCATCATCTCTATGCGCTTCACCAAAGGCAATAAACCTGTTGAAAATAATATCCGCCTTTTCCTTTTGTCCTAGCTTAAGCCATGCCATCCCTTGATAAAATATCTTATCAGGCTGAGGGTCATTGTAAAATATGGCTTGCACTGGTTCACTGATGCCTATTGTGGCTTGTTCAAAATAATAGGTTGCCTTGTCAGTGTCGCCCAGCTTTTCATAGATCAATCCTCTCCAATAAGCAATGTCGTTTTCCTGTGTTCCATATAGTTTTCCTTCTCCCAAATTGTGTGGATATTGGTTGGTAGCGTCCAACTGCTTCAATGCCTCATCATACTTTCCTTTTAAATATGCTTGTTTTGCCAACTCGATGTTTGTTATCAGGTATTGGGCAACAACCATGCCTTCACCTCCTTCCCATGGATGAAACTTCCTTATTTTTAATAGTTTATCGGCCAATTCATATTCTCCTAATTGATTCAATAAACTAATTTTTTCAAGATATAAATCATCCCGTTGCAAAGTCTGTTCTGGATAATCATTCAATAATGCGAGTCTTTTTTCAGTTGGATAGTTTAATATTTTGTACAATTGATCCAGTTCCATCAACACCCTTGCATCGGTAGTATCCAATTTAAAAGCCTTTTCCATAGCTGCCAATGCCGCTTCTGGATTCTTTAGTTTATTATAATATGCCAAACAAAGGTTTCTGTGTACGGTAGGAAAGCTGTCATCGATGACTTTAGATTTCTCCCAGCAATCAATTGCTTCTGGATATTGTCTTTTATCGTACCAATAATTTCCTAAATAATACAATGCCTTGCTATCAGTTGGATTGGCTTTTATGGCTGATTGTAATACCAAAACATCTTCTATACGATGCGGAAAGCAAAAGTCTGGATTCATCAGCGAAGCCAATTGATAGTATTCTAATGCGTTCGCTTCTTCTCCCAACATTTCACTAAACCATCCCATATAGTAGTAAGTCATTGGGTAAATATTGTCGGCATTAGATTCAGTGTATAACGACAATAATTCAACAGCTTCCTTGTACAAACCTGCATGGGCATAGTCGAAAGCATATTCAATATAGGTTTGAACTCGCCCACCAATTAGAGATAAGAATTGACTTTTAGCAACTGATCCTTTGGTAATAAAATACTTTTCAAAGAGGCACCCAAAATTGAATGGATCGATAGTTACTGATTGATTAATGTAGTGTAATGCCGAAGTCGATTCATTTGTTAATCTTAATAACGCCACTTTCAAATGTCTCGCCGTATGGCTATGGTAATTCTTTATTAACGATTTTTCAATTAGTGCCAATGCCTCTTCATATTGCTGTTGTTTAGATGCTATCCGTGCCAAAGCCAAGTAACCTGCATCTTGCCAAGCGGCATTCCAAGTTGCCTTGTACAATTTCTCATTTGCCTCATCCAACCTATTTTGTAACAATAATAAGTAACCCAAATTATATAATGCCTCTCCATCATAAGGGTTCGGATTTCTTTGGGTAACACGCTTGATAGCCTCCCTGAAATAAGGTTCAGCTTCTGCAAACTTCCCCCTTCTCAATAGCCATAACCCCATTGCATTGTTGCAACGGTAATCGGATGGCTCACGTTTTAAGGCTTCTTGATAATAATCTAACGGAGAATAAGTGGCATGACGGTACTGCTCTATGTGCAATCCATTCAGGTACAATTCCTCTATGCTATCTATTTCCGAAGGCAATTTAGCGGCCGTAGCAGCAGCAGGAATAGTGGTATTGTCCAATTTTTCTGGTTGATATTGCACCAATACCACCCCTTTTCCATCTGTAACTTCTACTCGTAAATCTTCTAAATCAACCGCCTCTACGGTAAGGGTATGTTTAAAAATATCTTTAGGTGATAAAATAGTAGTCTGCTGGAACAAAAGCTTTTCTTTTTGGTAAATAGAAATGATAGCTTCTTCATAAACACTAGTGGCATATACCATCAAGGTTACTTTGTTGCCCTCTACTTCTAGGTTAATCATCGCTTCTTTTGTTGCATTCTTTACCATGCCCAACTCCGCGTAAGGCATGAAGTATTGCTCAAAAGTCTTTTCTTCATTGGGTTGAATCCATGAAAAGTCGGGCTGATTATCCGTAAACATACCCGTCATCAATTCAATGTATGGTCCATCTTCATCCGTCAGGTTTCTATCCCAAGCCTGACCAAAGTCGCTATGTCCCCACGTCCATTGTTTTTTTCCTGGCGAAACATGGTGATTGGCAACGTGCAACAAACCCGCTTGTGTGTCATGCTCGTACCCTCCCATAAAATCGTATTTAGATTGAATGGCCATGTAAGAAGTAGGGACTGGAATATTTTTATAACGAGAAATATCGGTACCGGGGGCATAATCTACCTTATAATAAGTACCGGTGGCGATGGGAAAAGAAGATACATCCCTTTTGCCGTGATCGAATACGGCATATACATCGGGTGGAAAAACAGATTGATAATGATCGTTCACCTTAACGGCGGGGTTTGCCCACCATAGGAATGTTTGCGGAAACAGGCTTCTATTAAACAACTTTCCCTTTATTTCCAGATAAGCCTTTCCTGGATATAACGTAAAACCAGCCATCCCTTTGGTACGAAACATCTGTTCCACCTCATTTACCCAAATTGTTTTACTACCATCCTTATTTTCTTGGATGGTGCAATCTATCGGGCTATACGTGCTCGGACGGTGGTGTTGAGGCCAGTTAAATTCAATTCCCCCAGAAATCCATGGGCCAGTCAATCCCACCAATGCGGGCTTAATTACTTGGTTATAATAAATAAAATGGCGTTCTTTCACCTTATCGTACGCCATTTGGATGCGCCCTCCCAACTCTGGCAGCACCATTATCTTCAAATATTCATTCTCAATAAATACTGCTTGGTAGGCAACATCCGTTTTCTCGTCCAGAATCTTTTCTATCACAGGGTGAGGGTAAACCGCACCGCTACTTCCTTGATAAACCCTTTTCTCCAAGAAGATAGGATTCTTTTCAGCCTTTCCAACCCCATAAGTAGGGATAATAACCGACTCTACCCAAGCATTTACTGTACTCATAGTATTTTATTTTTATCAATAATTCAATTTATTCCACCACTGATTATGACTCTAAATGCGAGCGATAAGTTATTTCGCTTAGTTCTTCTCCATAATCTTCGCGTCATTGCGAGGCACGAAGCAACCCTTTTCAATAAGTTTAAGCGTATTGATTTTAAAAAAGGTTGCTTCGTGCCTCGCAATGACGGGGAGAGCTAAGCAATTTTAAAACTTGTCATCTAAAGCTAACTAGAGTTGTATTACAACCAATTAGAAATGTTTTCTGGCTAGTCAGAGTTGTATTCCTGCTAGTCAGAATTGTTTTCTAGCTAGTCAGAATTGCTTTCAAGCTAGTCAGAATTGTTTTCCAGCTAGCTAGAATTGTTTTCTAGCTAGTCAGAATTGCTTTCCAACTAGTCAGAAATACTTTCTAGCTAGTCAGAATTGTATTCTAGCTAGTCAGAATTGTATTCTAGCTAGCTACAATTGTTTTGTGGCTAGTTACAATTGTTTTCAAGCTAGTTGACCTTATTAATATTTAATAACTCATATCTACTATCTCATATTTAATATCTAGTGCGGACTAAACATCGCATCCATTTCTTCCAGAGAAGCCCCCTTGGTTTCCTTCACTTTTAGCTTTACAAACACAAAACCGATGGCACATATCACGGCATAGATGTAAAATGTTTTATCCAACAGCTTTTCGTATAAAATAGGGAAAGTGAATGTGAGGATAAAATAGGCTAACCACAAACTCAATACGGCAACCGTGGTAGCGGCAGAACGTACTTTGTTGGGGAATATCTCCGAAATAAGTACCCATGTAACGGGTGCCAACGATGTGCCATAGACTCCGATAGCCGCCAACAGAAACCACGAAACGTACACCGACTTGGCGCTGATGAGTACTGAAATGAGTACATATAATATGGATAGCCCCAAAGAACCGAAGAGCATTAGTGGTTTGCGCCCAACCTTATCTACCAAAGCCATTGCCAATAGGGTGACGCATAAGTTTACGGCACCTATGAAAACGGTTTGTAAAAGCTGGTCATCCTTGGATGCGCCAATACTTTCGAAGATGGTGGCCGTGTAATTGAACACCACATTTATTCCACAAAACTGTTGAAATACTGCCAAGCCAATACCTATTAGAACGGCTGGGAGAAAGGCTTTTTCGAACAATGTTTGAAAAGAAACTTTGGTATTATTGGTTACTGTTTTAGAGATGGAGGCGATGGTTTCCTTGGCATAATCTACGCCACCAATCTTTTGCAAGATGGCTTCTGCAGCCGCAGTGCGTCCTTTGCCCATCAGCCATCGGGGGCTTTCTGGAATAAATAATACCCCGAAAAAGAATAGGGAAGAAGGGATAAGCCCCAATCCAAACATCCAACGCCAAGCATCATCGCCACTATTGCGCAGCGAATAATTGACGAGGTTAGTTACCAAGATACCGATGACGATGGTCAGCTGATTGATGGCAACCATTCGTCCTCTTACAGATGCGGGGGCTATTTCGGCAATGTACATGGGCGATAACATAGAAGCCATCCCTACGCCGATACCTGCAAAAAAGCGGGAAACAATAAACAATTGTGTATTGGGAGAAGCTGCCATGGCAAAAGAAGAGAGTCCGAATATGGCAGCCGCAGTTAATAATCCTTTCTTTCTGCCAAACTTCTCCGATATATTTCCTGCTACCAAGCAACCAATGATGGCGCCCAATGCAAGGCTACCTGTTGCGAAACCTTCCCAATAAGCATCCAGCCCAAACTGTGTTTTTAGAAAGGGTAAGGCTCCAGAAATTACGGCAAAGTCGAAGCCAAAGAGATAACCACCCATAGCCGATATAAAGGAGATGCCGATGATGTAAGCGTTAGATGTTTTTTTCATATTAGCAATGTTATTAAGAAGTTTAACCACGAGGAACGCAAAGTTTTTTCACAAGGGGCACAAAGTTTTTATGCAACGCCCTTGTGTTTCTTTGTGAATACCCTTGTGGCCTTTGTGGTAAAAAAAACTCTATCACAAAGAGCACAAAGAAAAAACACTAGGGGCACAAAGCATTTATTAATCAAATCCAATATATTTTAAAGAAATCCTTTGTGTTTCTTTGTGAATACCCTTGTGGCCTTTGTGGTTAAATCTTTTATTTATGATGCAAAACTGCCGTAAATCCCCCATCTTTGAAATAGTAAAACTTACTAAAAACATAGATAATATTACGAAATGAAGGCGACGCATAAAAAAGAAGGTTTTCAAGGGCAGAAATCATACATTATGCCCACTTCTACACTGAAGAAAGCAATGAGTAATCCTTTGTGCAAAAGTCTTTACATAACCGACATTGGTTACTTTCCCAATGCCCAATTTCATAGTCGGGAACGTAAGAAAGGCTGCAAGCAATATATATTGATTTATTGTACAAAAGGGGAAGGGTGGTACTCGGTTAATGAAGAAAAATATACTTTAAAAGCAAATCAACTGATGATATTGCCCCCACAAAAGGCACACAAGTATGGTGCAGATGAGCATAATCCATGGTCAATATATTGGATACACTTTGCAGGAGACAATGCCGCAACCATTGTACATCATCTACAAAGAAATGGAGGTTACGAGGCTATAAACACAAAGCATAATGAAGAAAGGAATATACTCTTCAATAAACTATTTTCTTTATTGGAGATAGCCGATAACATGGATAATATGTTGGATGCTTATTTGTCGTTTCCTTATTACCTGATTAGTTTTCGGCAATCAGTTCTTAAAGAAAATAACTTGCAGAATGATTATAATCCCATCGACCAATCTATTGCTTTTATGAAAACAAAGTTGAACACTTCGGTGGCTTTAAAAGAGTTGGCTGACCATGTTTCTTTGTCTGTTTCGCATTATTCAACCTTGTTTCAACAAAAAACAAATAACTCACCCATCAATTATTTCTTGTTTCTTAAGATGCAATATGCCTGTCAATACCTAGAAAACACATCCTTATCCATTAAACAGATTGCTGCCGAAATTGGTTATGATGATCCCTTCCACTTTTCTAGAACCTTTAAAAATGTAATTGGGGTTTCTCCCAAAGGTTTTAGGGGGAGGTAAAGGATGTGGTAGGTAATCCTAACAAGTAGAGTATAGTGTACTTAATAGTGAGGTCGTTTTACGAATCAACTGATTGAATAGATTTACGCAAGCTTAATTGTCAGTAATACATAAAATACGAACTTCCTGAATCATATACACAATCTTTATCACAATATAAATTGCAGTTTTTTTTATATAATATTTCAGAATTGCTAACTATTAACCTTAAATTTTACGGTGTTCGTTAAATTTTGATTAAAAAGTATAGCAACTATTTATGATATTTACCTATCTTGCCCTCCAATCATTCAGCTTATGAATAATAATAATACATATCTTCTTAAATTATCTCTATTGTGCAGCGATTTTGCTGTAATAAATTTTTCTTATTTTGCCTCATACGTAATATCTTCTTGGGCATTTAACTTGAACCAAAATTTTTTCATCATTTCATCAATCTTCTTTAATGTAAGTTGGCTATCGGCTAGTTTTATCACTTATTTATACCATTATAAAACAATGAGATCGCTAGAGAATATTCTTAGATCTACCATTCAAACAGCAATCTTTCACTTCATATTCTTTACCTTTTTTATTCTTTTTTTCTTTAATTCTAAGGCCAATTTAAATGTTCTTCTTTCTTCAGTAGTACTTACTGTATTCTTAATATCGTTAAGCAGAATTTATACAACCTATATAACAGAGTTCATTGCAAAAAAATCTAACCTGAATAAACGCATTGCAATCTTTGGCCATAATGAAATCGGTATTAAACTGGCTAATTACTTCATAGATAACACGTCGATGTATTCTTTTCAGGGATTTTTAGATGTAACTCCAGTTGCAAAAGTTGAGGGGAATACCAATGTGGTAAGCTCATTGAGTGATTGTGTTGAATATGCTGTTGACAACAACATAAACGAAATTTATTCTACAGTACTTCCTGAGCAAAATAATGAAATTGAAGAGCTAATTGAAAGTGCCGAGAAAAATTGTGTTAGAGTAAAATTTATTACACCTACTGATACTTTTTCATCAACTTTTTATCAATTAGAATATTTTGATAACATCCCAGTTGCAAGTCATAGACCAGAGCCGCTTCATGAATTGAAGAATAGATTAAAGAAACGAATTTTCGACATTTGCTTTAGTTTGCTTGCAATCACACTTCTTTTATGGTGGTTGATTCCGTTAATCGGTATTATAATCAAAATAAATTCTCGAGGTCCCGTCTTTTTTAAGCAACTAAGAAGTGGAAGGGATAATGAACCATTTTGGTGTTTTAAGTTCAGGAGTATGACTGTAAACAAGGATAGTCACCTTGTTCAGGCAACAAAAAATGATAGGCGTGTTACTTCGGTTGGTAGAGTTCTTCGTAAAACAAGTTTAGATGAATTTCCTCAGTTCTTTAATGTACTAATTGGTAACATGAGTATAGTTGGTCCAAGGCCTCACATGCTTAAACACACAGAAGAGTATAGTCAATTAGTAGATAAATTTATGTTGCGTCAATTTATGAAACCTGGTATCACTGGTTGGGCACAAGTTAGTGGTTACAGAGGCGAAACCTCTGAAACCATAATGATGGAGAAAAGAATAGAACACGACATTTGGTATATGGAAAATTGGTCTTTAATGCTCGATTTAAAAATCATCCTCATGACAATAATCAATATTTTCAAAGGTGAACCAGCGGCTTATTAAGCTTCTAAGTCTATTTGTTTTATAATAAAAATACCCCGTTCAATAATGATAAATTGAATGGGGTATTTTGTTTTTGTTTTGTTCCTGTTTAAGTCTAAGTTAGACCAATGGCTCTTGCTGACTTAAACAATGCCAACTTCCCAATCCCCAAATAACATCGGTACTGTCAATCCCAATTACTTTTTTATTAGGAAAGCATGTTGTTAATATAGACAAAGCTTTGTCATCATTTTTATCACGATAAGTAGGTACAACCACCACTTCATTGGCAATATAGAAGTTTGCATACGAAGCCGGCAAGCGTTGCCCATCATATTCAACAGGGCTTGGCATAGGCAATTCAATTACATTCATTTGTTTGCCATTCAAGAGTCTTAAAGCATTCAGCTCGTCACGATTCTCTTTTAGTAATTGATAGTTATCATCATTTTTGTTATCTTCTACTACTGTTATAACGGTGTCTTCATTAACAAACCTTGTGATGTCGTCAATATGCCCATCCGTATCGTCTCCAACTATGCCATCTCCAAGCCACAGAATTTGTTCTACACCATAGTAATTATACAAATAGGATTCTATTTCTTGTTTTGAGAGATGAGGGTTTCTGTTTTTATTCAATAGACATGCTGTGGTAGTAAGAATTGTTCCTTTGCCATTGAAATCTACTGAGCCTCCTTCCATTACAATACCTGGATGAAATACTGGAATGTTGTATTTTTTTCCAATTAAAGTTGGTATCACATCGTCCAAATCAAATGGAGGATATTTGTTTCCCCAAGCATTATAGCCCCAGTCTACAATAACCTTTTTGTTGGTGGTAGCATCAGGATTTATTAAAAATGCAGGTCCATGATCTCTGCACCATGCATCATTGGTTGGGTGAATAAAAAATTTTATCTTAGTTAAATCAACTTCTGCATTTAAAAGATACTGGGAAGCAAAAGATTTCATTTTTTCATCAGTCACGTTAATACAAACATTTTCACCTTTGCTAACTTCTTTAATGAATTGGCAATAAGGATCATATATGGTATCTATTTTGCCTGGCCAACTTTCTTCCTTATGAGGCCAGCTAAGCCAAGTGGCTGTATGTATATGCCATTCGGCAGGGAAATAATATCCTAAATCTTTTGGTGTAACTAAACTCATTTATTTTTTTTTATGTACAACTCACTTCTTTTAATGTCCCTCATCAATATATCGTTTTGTGATAGGGGAGTAGCTATCAATTCTTCTATCTCGAAGAAATGGCCAATGAGTTCTATAACGCTCAGAACTGTTCATGTCTATTTCTGTAACCACTGTTTCTTCATCATTATGCGAGGCTTTATACAACAAGCTGCCAAAAGGGTTAGAAATAAAAGAACCGCCCCAAAATTTCATATCTCCTTCATTGCCTACTCTATTCACCGATACTACTGGAATTCCATTTGCCACTGCATGAGACCGCTGTATTGTTTGCCAGGCATTATATTGTTCGTTGTTTGTTACATCATCTTGGTGTGTAGCCCATCCAATTGCGGTAGGATAAAATAAAATCTCAGCACCCATTAGAGCCGTAATTCTTGCTGCTTCGGGATACCATTGATCCCAGCAAATCAATACTCCAATGGTTGCATACTTGGTTTTAAATATTTTATATCCCAAATCACCTGGTGTGAAATAAAACTTTTCATAATAGCCAGGGTCGTCTGGAATATGCATTTTCCTGTATTTTCCTAAATAGGTGCCATCTGCGTCTAACACTGCCGTGGTATTATGATAGAGTCCATGTGCCCTTTTTTCAAACAAAGAGGCAATAATTACTACCGAATATTCCTTTGCAATAATAGAAAGAGCATTTGTAGTAGGGCCAGGGATGGTTTCCCCAAGTAGAAAATTGTCATGATCTTCAACATCGCAGAAATAAAGAGAGGTAAACAATTCTTGAAGGCAAATAATTTGCGCCCCTTTTGCTGCTGCTTCCTTTATTTTTAAGATGGTTTTCTGGATGTTTTCTGTTGTAGAGCTACTACAACTCATTTGGATAGTACCAATTTTTACAATCGACATACTTTTTATTATTTTCTTATTAGTAATGCTATAAAAGAAGGTTTTCTAAGATATTTTTCAGAGAAAAGAAGCTGAAAGTACGCTCATCAATTAATACTAAAAACTTCATATAGTTGAATAAATAAAAAAGTCCTGTACAATATTGCTATTGTACAGAACTTTTATCAGTATACATCAATAAATTAATATCTACTTCCACCGCCGTATCCACCGCCACTGTTGCCACGGTCACGACCGCCGCCATATCCGCCGCCACTGTTGCCACGGTCACGACCACCGCCGTATCCGCCGCCGCTGTTGCCACCACCGTATCCACCGCCGCCGCCGCGATTTCTGTCACCGCCGCCGTATCCACCGCCGCCGCTTTTTCTGTAACCGCCTTCTCTTCTTTCACCTTCTGGTCTAGGAGTAGATTCGTTTACAACAATCTTGCGTCCGTCTATGTCAAGGTCGTTTAAACCACTGATAGCCGCACGTGCAGCTTCATCATCGACCATTTCTACAAACCCAAATCCTTTGCTACGATTGCCACTGAATTTGTCAGTAACAACTTTTGCACTGGTTACTTCGCCATAAGGGGCGAAAAGTGCTGCTAAGTCCTCATTACTTACAGACCAACTTAAATTTCCAACGTAAATGTTCATGCTTTTTTAATTAAAAATAAATAATTGATGGTGTAAACAGTAACCAAAAACCCTGAATCATTTACGTTAAAAACGTTCGAGAGGATAGTAAACTGACCATTTGAGTACGAAAGTATTGTTTTTACTTAGATAATGATAATTTTTTTTGTAAAAATGAACTATTTTGGAAAATATTTTTCACTACTATGCCATATTTAGCATATTGCTTCTTTTGAGTATAGGAACAAATAATTATTACCTTCATATCGTTCCTTTTTGATTAATTAAAATGTTATTTATAAAAAATGTCTAAAGGTTAGATTGTTAAAATTTCCATCTTTTATTTTGTCAATTTTGTAAATAGCTTTTTCCTTTTGTACTAATAAACTTATATTGCCTTCTTCATTGTTTATTTCATGACTCCATTTGTGCTTTTTCTTTTTGTTGTTTTATATTTTATCATACTGTTATCTGTTGCTTGGTACACGGGTAGAGATAGTAATAATGAATCTTTTTTCATTGGTAACAGAGATAGTAATTGGATGTTGGTAGCTTTTGGAATGATTGGTACCAGCCTAAGTGGAGTTACTTTTGTTAGTGTTCCTGGTTCTGTGGCAAAGGATAGCTTTTCTTATTTTCAAATTTCAGTTGGCTATCTTTTGGGATATGGTGTGGTCGCTTACATTTTGCTTCCTTTGTATTATAAAATGCAGCTCACTTCCATCTACAATTTTCTTAATACTCGATTAGGTCTTTATTCATATAAAACTGGTGCTTCATTTTTCATTCTCTCCAGAACACTAGGGGCAACGGCAAGGCTTTATTTGGTAGTGAAAATCCTGCAAGATGCTATCCTCCAAAACTTGGGAATCCCTTTTTGGGCAACTACCATTATTATTCTTTTTATGATTATTCTTTACACCTTTCAAGGTGGAGTAAAAACTATTGTTTGGACGGATACGCTACAAACAGTTTGCATGATTACAGGACTTGTAGTTTGCGTTGCTTTCATAATGAATAGTCTTCAATTAAATTTTGGGCAGAGTTTAAACTTATTGGCACAAAAAGGATATAGCAAAATTATTTTTTCTAATCCTTACAGCAAATCTTTTTGGCTAAAACAACTTGTTGCCGGTGCATTTATCAGTATTACTATGACAGGGATGGATCAAGAAATGATGCAAAAAAACATCTCTGTAAAAACTCTTGGAGACTCTCAAAAGAATGTAATGACTATGGCTGTTGTGATGCTGTTTGTTATTCTCCTTTTCCTTTTTCTTGGTGGTTTATTATATCTTTTTGCAGATCAACAGCATATCACAGCCATTGGAGATAAACTTTTTCCAACCATTGCTCTAAACTATATGCCTTCTTTTGTTGGAGTAATTTTTATTATTGCACTAATATCGGCCTTATTCCCTAGCGCAGATGGTGCAATTACTGCACTTACTTCCTCTTTCTGCATAGATATTTTATCAATTAACCTTAGAAAGGATCTCTCGGAACATAAAAGTAAATGGATTCGACATGCTGTTCATTTAAGCTTTGCTTTTATTTTTCTACTATTTGTAATGATTTACAAATGGGTTGAGAACCCAAGTATGATTGGGGTAATATTAAAAATAGCTGCTTACACTTATGGGCCTCTCTTAGGTTTGTTTTCTTTTAGCATTCTAACCAAAATGCAGGTAAAGGACAAACTAGTGCCTTGGGTTTGTATCATATCTCCTGTATTGTGTTACCTATTAGATGTAAATCAAAAGGTGCTTTTTGGTTCGTTCGAAATTGGCTTGGAATTGCTTGTTTTAAATGGGTTGTTAACATTTATTGGTTTGTTATTAATTGTAAAAAAAAATAGTGTTTGATTTATGAGTATAGAAATAGTAAATCCTTTGGCACAGGCTTATGCAGATGTTGTTACTTCTGATGAAGATGCCTTGCTTCAAAAAATTAATGACTATACTAACAAGAATCACCTAAAAGCACACATGTTGAGTGGAAAAGTTCAAGGTCAATTCCTTTCATTCATAAGCAAACTGATTCATCCAAAGTTCGTTTTAGACATAGGTACGTTCACTGGATATAGTGCATTATGTCTTGCAAAAGGACTTTGTGAGGATGGTCAATTGCATACAATTGAACTAAGAGAAAGTGATGCAAATACAGCTCAAAAATTTTTTAACGAATCTATCCAACAGAAAAAAATACATTTGCACATCGGTGACGCTACTCAAATTATTCCTGAACTGCCATTTGTTTGGGATTTAGTCTTCATTGATGCTGATAAAACAGGGTATATCGAATACTATGAATTGATAGTTCCAAATTTGAGTAGTAAGGGGTTAATCATTGTGGATAATGTGTTGTTTCATGGTCAAGTTCTAGAAAATCCACTTAAAGGAAAGAACGCTAAAGCTGTTGATGCTTTCAATAAGCATGTGGCTCAAGACAGTCGAACTGAAAAGGTTTTATTGCCTTTTAGGGATGGGCTGTTACTAATTAAAAAGAAAGAATTATGAGAAATTTATTAGTGATATGTTTTTGTTTATCTACTCTTTTAATAAAAGCACAGGATAAGGCAATTACATACATAAATACTTACAAAGACGTAGCAATTGCTGAAATGCATCGAACAGGTGTACCTGCTGCTATTACATTAGCACAAGGATTAATTGAGAGTGGTTGTGGAGAAGGTGATTTATGCAAATTAAGTAACAATCATTTTGGCATTAAATGTAAAACCGATTGGACGGGTGGAACTGTTTACCATGACGATGATGCTAAACAAGAATGTTTTAGAAGTTATCTCTCTGGAGAGGATAGTTATAAAGACCACTCAGATTTTTTAAAAACAAGAGAACCTTATGCATTTTTGTTTAAAATAGAACCTTTGGATTATTCTGGATGGGCTTATGGATTAAAAAAAGCAGGTTACGCCACAGAAAAAGATTATCCTCAAAAGTTAATAAAAGTAATAAACGACTTTAACTTAAACCAATTTACACTTTGGGCATTGAATAACAAGCCAGCTGAAGTGTTTACTGATTCTAGTGTTATTGCTTCTGCAAATAAAATAGATTCAACCACTAATACGGATACTGTTGCTTTCGAACTAGTAAAGCCTAGTAAAAAAAGTAAATTAATGGCAAATAGTGAAACTGCTAACAGTTTTAAAGAAACAATCGCAAAGGATACTGTTCAAAAGGAATTAATTATTCCTGCTGTGAATCATAATAACTCATTAGCGAGTGCTGCATCTAAACCCATTTTTACCAATGAAGATTCAGTTGCCATCATCAATAATAATTTTACAGCCTTAAAGGCAAAAGACACTGCAAATGTTAATTATCCTAGTGGTGTATTTGCCATCAATCATTCAAAAGTTATTTACGTTGAAGAAGGGGTGAGCCTTTTGTCTTTAGCAAAACAACATGATATAGCCTTGTCAAAATTGTTAGAATACAATGATATGGGAGAAGTTGACATCACGCCGAAAGCTCAATTGGTTTATCTGGAAAGAAAACAACTAAAGGGAAATACTGACACGCACATTGTTAAGCCCAATGAAAGTTTGCTTGATATTAGTCAGCAAGAAGGTGTTCGATATGATAAATTGTTAGAATACAATAAGATAAAAAAAGAAAATAACGTAAAAGCTGGGGATAAGATATTATTGCGCCCAATAGTGACGTATGGTCTTTCCAAATAACTTTGTTACAAATAATATCAATAAAATAAAGCTTTCAAAATGAGCACTATCAAAGTACATGACAAGGAATTTGTTCCTTTTATAGCAGAAGAAACAATTCTTCATAAAATACAAGAGTTAGCCGCAAAGCTAAATAAGGATTATGAAGGAAAGAAGCCTTTGTTTATTGCTGTTTTAAATGGCTCATTTATGTTTGCCTCCGATTTATTCAAAGTGGTAACTATTGAAGCTGAAATCTGTTTCATAAAGTTAGCATCTTATAAAGGCACTCAGTCTACGGGCAACGTAATTACTGCCATAGGTTTAGATATTGCTGTAACTGATAGGCATGTAATTATTTTGGAAGACATCATAGATACAGGTAAAACCCTACACACGTTCTTACCACAATTAGAAAACCAAAGACCAGCATCTTTAAAGGTTGCAGTTTTGCTTCATAAACCGGAGGCTCAAACATTTGCTTTCCCTATTGACTATGTGTGTATCACTATTCCTAATAAGTTTGTTTTGGGCTATGGTTTAGATTATGATGGACTAGGTAGAAATATTAAAGAGATATATCAAATAAGTATCTAACCAATTAGGGCTAAAAAAGTGTAAGCAGGTTTACACTTTTTAGCCCCCTAAATGATTTTTTCTGTCCACTGAATGACTTCTTTCTGCCTATAGATGATTTTTTCAAGCCTCTGAATGATTTCTTCTACCCCCTAGATCAGTTTTTCAAGCCTCTGAATGATTTCTTCTACCCCCTAGATCAGTTTTTCTAGCCTTTGGATGATTTCTTCTGGTCTCTGGATAATTTTTTCTGTCCCCTGAATGAGTTCTTCCAGCCTATAGATGATTTTTTCTAGCCTCTTGATGAGTTCTTCTAGCTTATAGATTCTGGTATTACTTCAGAATTCGAGCATAACAAATCAGTCAACTTAACAGAAGCACTATTCATTCACCACTACTACTTTCTTCGTTTCATTTTTTTCCATTCCTGATATCTTCAAATAATAAACACCTGATATAAGTTTAGTTGGTTCGTTCAGGTTCAATGAAAGCGTGTAAACGCCCTTTTTTGCAGCAACACTTTTTAGTGCTAGTTGCCTTCCTTCAATTGTTGTGAGCGTAAACTTTATGTTTTTATCTTCTTTCAATAATAGATTTATCTTCAAATAACCATTACTAGGATTAGGAACGATCGTCCAGCTTTCAGCGGATATAGGAGATTGGGCAATAGTTGAATTGATTATTTTAAGCTCCACATCATGTTTTTCAAAGTTGGCATCCCAAGCTTCCATCGGGGTAATATCTGATGAGATAGACAGGCTATCTACGTTTCCAATATTAGCAGAAACAAATACTAATTCCATTAAAGTACTACTATCCTCAAGGCTTTGTGGTTGAAGGTTTCTATCGTTCCATAAAAAAGAAATCTTACCCTTTTCTTTTTGTGCTGTTCCATAATCGATGCCAATACTGTTTTTCTCAACACCTACAAAGCGAAGTCGCTGACTATTATAATTCAGGGTAAATTGAAGCCCAATTAAGTTCTTAAAATTATTCACTTTTATGGGTACTCTAACCTCGTTTGAGTACTCATTTTCTGTTACATTTTTAGAGTAATAAAGCTTTAAGGATTTGTTTTGGATGGACTTGAAACTAGAAATGTTCGATTGCCAATCATAGTTCACGTCGCCTAGTTTAATGCCAATTAAGGTTTGCTTTGTTTGATTGGTTAACAGATTATAAAACGAGATACTGTCTTTGTATGGGAAAGGATTTAGAGAATCAGTAAAGCGATAGGCACTATCCACAAATGCCCATAATCTATTGCCAGTAAAAGTAGTGTCCATTCCTAAAATTAGTTTTTTTAATAACAATATATCTGAAACCGACACTGTGCCATCATTGTTAACGTCTGCTGCTATGATTTTATATGGGTTTGTAAGCAAAGTTTTACCCAGAATATGCGCTTTAATTAAGTATAAATCTATAACCGAAACGCCATTTGCTTTTAAAGAATCATTGTTTTTGGAAGGTCTAATTACATAGTTTGATTCTGAAGCTACTTTGAAGTTATAATTACCAAAGAACAAAGCTGTAGAGCTATTTAAACTAACTAGTGCCTTTGGAACAGAATAATTGTTTGGAGTAATCAGATTTCCGGTGATGGAAAGAACTTTCAAAACCTTTACTGTCACTTTGTTTGAAAGTGCAATGGGCGAAGTAACACAAGTAATGTTACTGGTAAGCTGGCAAGCAATAGTGTCATTGCTTGAAAGTGTTTTTGTGGTATAAGTAGCAGCAGTAGCTCCACTAATGATTACCCCATTTTTTGTCCATTTATAAACAGGAGCAATGCCTCCATTTGCAACTGCCGTTACAAAAGTTATACTATCCCCATCCATAATCGTTGTTTTGGAAGCAGTTATGGAAATGCTTGGCGTAACGGGAATATTGATAGTGATGGTTGCCACATTGTAAATGCTATCACAACCTTGCACACTCTTAACGGTATCTCTTACAACAGTTGTTTTAGTATAAGTGACTGATTTATAAACGAATAAACCACAACCAGAATAGGTAACCGATTTTGTTATTGGTGTAATAGAATTAATGGTAATAGTTGCCACATTGTAAATGCTATCACAACCTTGCACACTCTTAATGGTATCCCTTACAACGGTTGTTTTAGTATAAGTGACTGATTTATAAGTAAACACATTACAGCTAGAATAAGCCATAGATTTGGTTATTGGCGTAATAGGATTTATGGTAATAGTTGCCACATTGTAAATGCTATCACAACCTTGTACACTCTTAATGGTATCCCTTACAACGGTTGTTTTAGTATAAGTTACCAATTTATAGGTAAATGCATTACAGCTCGAATAAGCAATTGAATTAGTTATAGGTGTAATAGGGGTAATAGTAATGGTAGCCACATTATAAATACTATCGCATCCTTGCACACTCTTAACTGTATCCCTAACTATTGTTGACTTTGTATAAGTGACTGATTTATAGATGAATGAGTTGCAGTTTGAATATGCAACTGATTTGGTTACAGCAGTTATGGGTTTGATGGTGATAGTTGCTACAATGTAAAGGCTATCCCATCCTTGAACAGCTTTTAGCGTATCTACAACCGTTGTTGAAGAAGTGTAGGATTTGCTTTTGTAAACAACGCTTTTACAACTACTAAAGCTAACGTTCGTAGTTTTTGGAATCACCTTGTTAATACTAATAAAAGTGAAATTGTTATATGTGCCATAATTGTTTACTAACGTCCAGTTGCCACCAGATGGTTTATAGTAAACCGCTAGTTCATAAGTGCCAGGCAATAAGGAAAGAAGTCCTGTAGTAGAAAAGCTAAGTGTTGCAGTGGAAGTGCCTGCTTTTAAAGTAGTATTACTAATCTTATTGACAAAGCTTACAAAATTGTTCGAAGCATCAAACGCAGCTACTGCATAGTCTCCAGTAAAAGTATTCGTGCCAATGTTGGTGAGGCTTACCGAAACGCCAAATGCACCATTGAAGGCAATGGATGAAGAAGAAACAGACAAATTAGCGTTTAAACCAATGCTGTAAATGGTGTCTGTTCTAGGTTTAATACCAATGATGGCATATTGCGAACTGTTATAACCTCCAGTGCCACCACCAATGCCGATGCTAGCTGGGTTTAAAGTGTCTATCGAATAGTAGCCATCATTCACACCTCCCCAGCCCCAATTTATGTGGATGTAGTTGTTATTGTCAAAGCCATCTGCTATAAATGAGTGTCCACCTCCTGTACCCGTTCCACGGTAGATGATGGGTCTGCCAGCTTTCAATTCTTTTTGTAAGGTATCAATCCATTTAGCATTCGTAAAATCACTGCGTTGAAGGGCTTGAATGTTATTGTCATACCCAAAATAAGTAGGCAGAGCATAATCGGCACTCTGATAATAAAGTCCTCCAGTAGTAAAAGCGGTGCTGTTTGTGGTAGAGTAATCCATGTTAACACTCACGCCGCAGCTATATAGTAAGTTAGCAACCGCATTAATTTGATTAGCGGTAGAGGATGCTGAAAGCGATGTTGGCATAGAATCCCATAAGTAAGTAGTATTACTAAAGTTTACGCTCTGCACACCATATTGCGGATTAGTTTTCGGCGTATAGGTACGTAACCCAATCCCTTTTTTTGGGTACTTCCAATATTTCATTATCTGTGCCATCACTGTGGCTACACAGCCTGTGTAGGTATATTTTGAGCTAGTATTATCATAGGGGCATAGGTTATTGTAATATTTAGACTGATTCCAAGTTGTTTTCAATAACGGCGCAACTACGGCTGTACCAAAAGTGCTAACCCCAAAAGTGGCTATCTTCTTATTTGTTGAACCACTAATTAATGATTCCCATTGAGCAAAAGTCTTAGCGTTTTTTAAGTTGTTTTTTATGGTATATTTAATTGTTCTTTTATAACCTTCTAACCATTCTGTCATTTGAATAGGATTGTCCTCCGTTGTGAAATTAGCTACATCCGAATAGCCAAGAATCGGATCAACGTTATCAATACCAGACACAATAACAAAACCTTGCGGATGGGTACTATTAAACACATAGAAAAGCACATTAGTACCACTGCTATCCATTGCTTTGTAAGCAAGTGATAACTGGCAATTAGCAAAGGAAGTAGTTTTAACCCGACTAATAAGGAAGTTTTTTCCTGCCAATAAAGCGGTAGAATCATCAATAGGGGATGCAGAGGCTATGTTTAGTAAACCCAATAAAGTAATGAATGTAAATAAAGCTAATAGTTTTCTCAATTTTTTTTAATTTGGTCAATTATTTATACAAAAGCTGTTTGTTAATGTTTAATCAATAGGATAATGAATTTAAAAAATTCGTTGCTTAAAATTAAATTCATTAGTCAAGTCTTCTCACTGAGTGTTCTCTTTTAAATAACAATCTTGTAAACTCCCTTTCCGTGTTCTAAAGGTGAAATGTTTTGCATAGTTTACTTTTCCCTTTGCGTTTCTCTGTGTAAATAGCTTTGCGAATGCTGCTGTAATTTGTTTCTCATACTCAATCTGCATCCACTTGTTACTTATAACTTATTACTTTCAACTTCCTAACCTATTTTCAAATGTTAATTTGAGTCCGCTAAAATAGCTTTGTATTTATAATCTTGATACTTTAGCATCTTAAATTTATAAAATTATGAAGAAAGTATTTTTAGTGTTGTTAGGTGGTGTACTTTTTACTACCGCCCCAAAAGCACAGTCTTTAATCGATCAAGCTAAGTCGAAGGCCGATCAAACTGTTAACAGTGCAGCAGCAAAAGCAAAGGCAAAAGAAGGCGAAGCAAAAGCAGGTGTTAATGATGCACATTCAAAAGCAAATGCTGATGCGCACCATGCAAAAGCAGATTTTAATGAGGCAAAAGCAAAAGCCATTGGTGGTACCAATCAGTCTAAATCTGAAGGAAAGAAAATGGTAGAAAGCGCAAATGCTTCTGCTAATGCTGGTGCTGCAAAGTTGAAAAAAGATGGTACACCAGATATGCGTTTCAAAGATAATAAAGCTAAGTTGAAACTAAAAAGTGATGGTACTCCTGATAAACGTTTTAAAGAAAACAAAGAAAAAGCAAAAGCAAAGGTTGATGAAACGGCTAAGAAGGTAAAGAAGGATGCAGCAGATATTGTTAAATAGGTAAATGAATGAAAGGAAATAAATGCACCTTTAACTAATTTAATTTTAGAGGGTAATTTAACCACTAAATCCGTAAAGCTTTTTGCAATGAAAGAGCAAAAAGAGAATTAATTAAGATAAATCTTAGCATTTTAAGGACATAAAGGATGTTTTTATTTAATAGGGGATTGCAATTGCAATTCCCTATTTCGTTTTCGGCACAATAACATAGATTTTACCAAGTAAAATCTATGCACTTCAAGTAGACTAATATATTTGCGTATTAAACACACTTTTTAGAACGAGCTGAATGAAACATTTTATACACTTTGTCCTTTTGTTGCTTTCTTTTTCTTTTACGGCTAATGCACAGAACGCCACTATCAGTGGGCAGATTATTGATAGTGCTTCTAAGCAACCTATCGAATTGGCAACTGTTTCATTAATCAATCAAAATGGAAAAGTAGCTGCAATAGCCACCACTGATAAAGCGGGTAAGTTTTCTTTGACTGCAAATAGCAATCCCACTTTTACGCTTGTTGCCGACTTTTTAGGTTATAGAAAGAAGACAATTGCTAATCTATCCTTTCAAAACAAAACTACTATTGGCATTATTGCCTTGAAGCCATACATAAATAGTTTGCAAGAAGTAGTGGTGCAAGGACAAAACAACGTATTGAAAATTAAGAATGATAGGCAAGTGTTTAAGGCTAATCAGTTCGATAATGCAAAATCTGGTACTGCCGTAGATGTACTTCGGAACCTTCCTTCGGTAGCTGTAAATGCACAGGGCGGCATAACACTTCATGGTTCCGATAATTTTATGGTATTGATAAATGGAAAACCTTCATTGGTAGATGCTGCCACTATCTTGTCTCAACTTCCTGCCAATTCCATCGATAATGTAGAAGTAATTACTACACCCTCTGCCCGTTTTGATCCTGATGGAAAGGCAGGCATCATCAACATTACCACCAAAAAAGGCTTAAATGATGGATGGCTTATTCAGGCAAATGCCATGGGCGGTGTTCCTACCCTGCACGATTATGGCAATGGTCGAAAGCCATCTCGTTTTAGTGGTGATATTATCGTAGGTTATAAAAAGAACAAATGGGATTTGAATGCAAGTGCCAATTATCTCCGCAATGATTTGGCTGGTTATAGGGAAGGTAATGCCTACACCATCGAGTTAGGAGATTTTATTGCGCCTATCCAAACCAATTTTCCTTCTGTGGGCGAACGTAGTTTCAAGCGTTACAATTATGGGGTTCGTTTTGCTGCAACTTATGCTGCCAGTAAAAGCGATACTTGGTCGGCAGGATTCTACCAAGGGTTTAAGCACCAAGACAGAGAGGCCGATTTAAACTATCATGTGTTCCGTACAAGGGCAGGGGCTTTTGTTAGCGAAAACTATTATTACAATGCCAATAACCAAGCCCGTGAAGGTGCATTTACACTAGGAAACATCGATTTTACCCATACATTTAAAGATAAGAGTGCACTTACTGCTTCCATTTTGTATGAAGGGGCTGACCTTCATGGAGGCACTACCAACAATAACCTCATTTCTAAAACTTCTAGCGATACTTTACAGTACACTAGAACCCTTTATGATAATCCGTTGAGTGGTTATCGTGCTAAAATAGACTATGCTAAAAAGATAGGAATAGGAACGTTAGAAGTGGGCTATCAGTATCGTTTTGATGGACAGAATGGACATTTTAATTATGATACCCTCAACCTTAACACCAAACAATTACTGCCCGATGCGGAGTTTACTAGTGCTGTTAAGGTAGAAAATTTAATACATTCTGTTTATGCGCAGTACAGTTTGCAGCAGGCTAAGTGGTTTTACAGTGGCGGACTTCGTTAC
The DNA here is from genome assembly GCA_947447825.1 of Chitinophagaceae bacterium. Classification (GTDB taxonomy): domain Bacteria; phylum Bacteroidota; class Bacteroidia; order Chitinophagales; family Chitinophagaceae; genus Parasediminibacterium. The sequence continues at coordinate 23,337 of CANFLL010000076.1, forward strand.
GAATATGCTGATAGGAAGCTTTGGTTTAGTACTATTGTTCAACCTTCACTTACCCTCAACAATTTGTTTCCTTCCTTACAAGTTCGTTACGCTGCTAGTAATGATTGGAAATGGAAAGCTGGCATTAGCCGCAGGGTTAAACGCACCACCAATACCGAGCTGAATCCTTATCCAGAAAGGGAACACTCCGAAACATTAGAGAAAGGCGATCCTGAGTTATTACCAGAATATGTAACCCTTGCTGAACTGGGTGCAGAGCATAATTACAAACAAGGAACTTGGTATGCAACCGCTTATTATCAGCATACGGCAAATATTATTCAGCGGCTAAATAGTGTGTTTTCAGATACTATCCTCAACCGAATTTACACCAATGCCACCGAGGCCATGCAGTACGGAGTAGAGGCTGGTGTTACCGTAAACCCCACTAAGTGGTGGCAGATGCTAGCGGGCATTAACGTATTTGAGTCGAAGGTTTCTGGTACTATCTTCAATGGGGATGTGGCGGTAGATAATAGTAAGGTAGCCTACACTTTCAACACTACACAGACCTTTAAGTTGCCTGCTAAATACACAGTTCAGTTTAGTGTATCTTACTTGTCGCTTCGTCCTACGGCGCAAGGTGAAGATGGGGCTTACTTGTCTCCCAATTTATCTATAAAAAAGACCACTAACAATAGTCAATGGAGCTTTCAGGCACAGTGGCTAATCATGGATGCAGGTTTGGGCATCTCGAACATACAACGCATTACCACTCAAGGCAAACAGTTTTACACTACTACCAACTACATTCAAGAACCCGACGTGATTCAGTTTGGTGTTAGCTACAACTTCAACAAGCTAAATAAGAAGGTAAAACTTCCGGTGAGTGAGATAGGAGAGAAGGAGTTTTAGAAGTTGTTAGTTGTTAGTTGTTAGTTGTTAGTTATTAGTTATTAGTTGTTAGTTGTTAGTTATTAGTGGTTAGTTTGAGGTCCCATAATATAGGTTGACGTTTTTTCTCCCACTTTCAACTTTTGTTGATAACCTCTTTAGTTAAAAAATAATTATTTCTCTTCTTTTGTTTTGTCAATGAGAAGCGTATGATGACCTTGTTCTGGGGAGCTCAAGCCAT
>CANFLL010000077.1 GCA_947447825.1 Chitinophagaceae bacterium
AAATTCAAATAATTCCGAAAACTGTAAACGTCATTGCGAGGCACGAAGCAACCTTTTACCAATTAAAAGCAACCATTCACCAATTCAACCGACCTAATAACGCCAAAAAGGCTGCTTCGTGCCTCGCAGTGACGCGAGTAGGGGTGGTTGATAGTGGGAAATGGAAATAAAATAACAACATCACCACCTAAATCTAAACCTTCCAGAATAAAATGAACGTCATTGCGAGGAGTTGCGAGCGGTTTTATCGAAGCAAAGCAACCCTTCACCAATTCAAACGACCTAATAACGCCCAAAAGGCTGCTTCGTGCCTCGCAGTGACGCGGGTAGGGGCGGTTGATAGTGGGAAATGAAAAATAAAATAGCCATACTGTAATCAAAATACCATCGTACACTTTTAATTTAAACCTTCTTGAACCGAGTAAACGTCATTGCGAGGCACGAAGCAACCTTTTACCAATTAAAAGCAACCATTCACCAATTCAAACGACCTAATAACGCCCAAAAGGCTGCTTCGTGCCTCGCAGTGACGCGAGTAGGGGCGGTTGATGGTGGGAAATGAAAACAAAATAAACACAATGCTCTATAAATTCAAATAATTCCGAAAACTGTAAACGTCATTGCGAGGTACGAAGCAACCTTTTACCAATTAAATCAAGCTAATTACGCAAAAAAGGCTGCTTTGCTTCGATAAAACTGCTCGCAACTCCTCGCAGTGACGAGAGTAGGGGTGGTTGATAGTAGGAAAACTAAAATAATCAAAGGGTAGAAATGCATTAACTTTAATCAATTTTATAAAATAATTTAGTTATGCAACGAGGTGGATGTGTTTATATGATGACAAACCCAAATAACAGCACTATTTACACTGGTGTAACTAGCAATTTACTTAAACGTGTACAAGAACATAAAACAAAAACGTACGAAACAAGCTTTACAGCGAAATATAATTGCATAAAACTGGTTTATTACCAATTCTTTTCTACCATTGAAGAGGCTATCGCCGAAGAAAAAAGAATAAAAGGCGGAAATAGAACCCAAAAAGAGAATCTAATAAACAATATAAATCCTGAATGGAATGACATGTGGGCTGAATTGGATAAAAATTGGTAAAGATTGAGTGGACTATTGTAAATAAGACTACTTTGTGCCTCGCAGTGGCGCAAATGGGAGATGAAACCTATATTTGTAAGTGAAAAATAAATACAATAAAGATCAAATAATAAAACTTCAATAATTTATGCTTAACCAAATATCATTAATCTCCTTCATCCTCATTTTATTTGCTTGCAATACCTCAATATCACAAAACAATAAAACAAATCAGCCTTCGGAAAAGGATAGTACCACTAGATTAAATGTCCTTTTTGACACGAATAATGATAAAATAGATACTAACTTTTTAAGTGTGTACCAATATACGCCCTCATTAATTGCAATAACAGTCGATTTGGATGTACCACCTGATAGAAAATCAGAATTAGCTGCCATTTATAATAAAGTTGATAAAGCGGAAGCTATTAGATTTGATTCTATTAATCATCCTCATAATTGTAATCTATATGATTATTCTGGTGTCTTTCCATTTTATAAAAATAACGTATTGGAAGATGAAATTAAAAAGCATATTTCAAAGCAGTACTATGTTTATGGAACAAAGGGAATCCAGAAATGTGAGGTTTCTGAAGTGCTATTTTCGTTGAACGAGTGTATTTCTAACATTATGGCAATTACGCTAAAGGGTTTTGACACTTTAAAATATGGTCATCCTATAATGTGTTCCGTAAAAGAAACAGCGATTACCTACCAGAATGACTATACTGATGTTGAGAACATAATGAATAGCATTCCTAAAAGTGCCAAGGGCGATTTTTCGGATGATTATAAAACTAGTGTCTTTGCAAACTACCATTATTTCTATTTTACCTATCACGATGATTTCATGTGGAATAAAAAGAACTTAGAAGATACAACTTGTTTTTATCCGTACAGAAGTATCGTTACCATAAAGAAAAATAAAACAGTTGCTGCCTATTGGAGTGGAACCTATTTGGATTTATTTGGAATACCGTGCCTATAAAATTAAACATTTCCGCACCAAGTGAACGTCATTGCGAATGTCTCATCTGGCGCACCAGAAAAAAATGTGAATGACGTGTGAGGCTATGATTTGGTAACTTTTTGGAAGTTGCCAAATCTAACGGACAGAAGAGACTTGCCACATTTAGATTTACCAACTTCTGAAAAGTTGGCAAATCAGGGACGTATAAACCCACGTCATTGCGAGGCACGAAGCAACCCTTTTGCCAATTAAAAACTGACCATTATACATTTACTCATATACCTCAAATGCCAATATTGGTTTCATGGCTTCTTCAAAACCCTCTGTATTTTTAGCAATGCCATACATGTATTCTTCCAACATCTTAGCGTGCTTCAACATGAAATTTCGCAGCTTTCCTGATTCATAATTATCCAATTTCTGCATCATCCTATCCAAAAAATCTTCAATAGCATCTCCGCAATCAGAAAAAAATGCTTTTTGCGAAATATTGTTCAGCATCAACAATACCACCACATCCCTCAATGAAAAAGAGGTGGTGTAACGATCATTAAGCTTGGTTTCTGCCGTAGAATTTTTAAAAATTTCTTGTACTTCTCTCACTTCCGTCACACAACAAAAGGGGGCAGCCCGCACCCTTTCGCTAAAATTAGATTCACCTTGTATGATGAAATACTCAAAAAACACAAATAAAGTGTTCATGTAGGTTGCCCATTGCCCATCTGCAAGCGAAAATTGTATAGCCATAGTGGTTTTATCTAGCCCCATCGATTTTGCGTCATCCTTTTCTTTCTTCATTAAGGTTTCATTACAAAATAATGGCTCACTCAATGAAGGAAAAACGGCAACGATGTCTTCACCTATTTCACTTATGTGTGTCATACATAGCTCATACATCGCCATTATTTTGTTATCCGACTCTGACAGAGAATCCCTGACATCTGTGTTTGGCATTATCACCCGATAATAATAAAATTTCAGAATACTCATCATATCGATTATCGCCATACAGTCATCATGCGTCATTATAAACGGTATTTCTGTGTCGGCATCTTTCATCCTTTCTTGTACCGAGTCATGCATCTCACCAAAACCTGCACAATATTTCAATCCAGGCAAGGCTACCATAATTCCTTCTACAATTTGATACATCGGAAGAATTAACTTATCCGCATAAGATGGTGGTAATTCAAAATAGACAACTTCTTCAGACTCTTCCATAATTAAGTTTGGTGGAAGGTATAGGTTTATTGTCAGAGAGGGCTTGTTTATAATTTAAACCATAACAATAGTGTCTAAAAGGCTGCTAAGTACCTGTAAAGTACGCGAGTGGGGGCGGTTTCTTTTGGAAAATCAGTTAAAAAATTGAACATAAAAGCCCAATATCAGCTTCACGTAAGATATTAATGCTATCAAAGTTTGATAAACTTGTAATATAAATCACCTTAATCCATTATTTTTGTTGCATACATTTTCAAAAACAAAAAATAATTCAATTATTTCAAACCTCAAAATGACAATTAGTATGAAAAATCAAGTTATTGCGCTTTCTATTGTGTTTACCCTCTTCTTTTTGGTGTCTTGCACAAAAGATGGCGGCTCTAGTTCTTCTACAAATACCCAAACGCCGTTAATAAAAACTATTGCGCAGAAGGTAGTTTATGACACTACTTACAACTCTTACACAAAACAGAACTTGTATTACGATTCAAAGAATAGAATAACTAGCCGAGTTGATTCTGCCAAAACAGGAAATAAGTTTTTATACACTTATGCTTCTGATAAGCATTTCACAATGGATATTTACAATGACAACGCACTATCAATTCATTTTGAACTATTTTTAAATAATAATAATGAACAAGATAGTTCTTATCAATACAATGATACACAGGATACCACTTGGGAAAAATTTACTTACACCTACAATTCAAACAATAAAATCGTTACGGCCAAGGATGTACAGAAGTCAAGAGATAAAATGGGAGGACAAAGAACAGATATTACCACCACAAACTACACTTATGACGCACTTGGAAACATTACAAGTACCACCGACAACTACGGCATAGTAAATAACTATACTTACTACGCCGATCTTACTTATGGGGCACCATTATACACTTCGCCAATCAACTTTTTTTATGGCAATTATGTAAAAACACAGTCTACAAACAAAACAGGAAAGCTAACAACCTTCACTTATACTTACACCTTCGACAGTGCAAAACGATTAAGTACGTCGCAACAAATTTCAAATGATGGAAAAATCTCTGTTACTACTGTTTACACGTATTATTAAGCCCTTTTTAATACAGGTTATTTGAAATATGCCAATAGAAAAAATATGACCGAAGAAGAAAAGGCTTATGCGTATATCCAACTTTAAAGCAAGAAGGAAAGTTGGACGATAAAGTTTTGCCAGAATTGGTATGAATGTACAACATCAGCGATGAAGCAGCTAATAGTTTGTTGGATAAGTTTAAACAATCGAAAGAATATAGGAAGGCTGTTAATGCTACGCTAAGAGAAAAGACTTTACTACTGTTATTCTCGCTAATAATGGGAGGCGTTTCCCTTTTTGCAACTTTTAGTAAATCGGGGTCGGCACTTTTTGGTCTCTATGCCTATATTTTCATTGCTTCTTCATTATGGTTATTCACTTTTCTAGGTAAATTATTGATGGAAATTTATGGGTTAGCAGATAAATATCCATTGTCACAAAATAAAATGTTACCGATTGTGGTTTTGTCAACAGCTTTATAGATATACACACAATATCAACTTCAAAACAAAACATATTTATATCAGCAATCAAACTATTCCAGAAGGATAGATGGCGTTTTGAACAGCAAAGTAAAAGAGGTGCAATATGGAAGTAAGAAGCCAATTTATTACTATCAATTTTCACTTCAAAATTTTGCACCATTTAGATGGTATGATAAAGTTCACCAATATTCATTTAATAGTTCTGTGAATCCAATAGCAAAATTTTTAAGAATAGGAGATAGTATTTCAGTATGTGTTGAAGAAAATTATAATGGCGACTATTTTGAAGTGGGCAATATAGCTAAAAATAATGTTAGGATACTGGATGTAGCTGAAAGGGATTTGAAAGCAGAAGAAAAAGCAAGCAGCCTTAGAAATTTAAGTGTGGGTTTATTTGTTTTTATGGTTACATTATTCTCATTTTTACAAATGAAGACCAGTATCAAAGTTCCATAGGGATTATATTCCTTATATTTGAAAGAATATAACAATTATGGATACGGTACTTTTAAAAATTAATAATGAAAAAGCATACAAATTGCTGGAAGGGCTTGAAGACCTACAATTAATTACTGTATTGAAAAGAAAAACTGAATCCCAACAGAAACTTTCTGATAAATATGCGGGCAAGCTCCCCTCGGATATCGCAGATGAATTACAAAATTATGTAACCAAAAGCCGAGAAGAATGGAACAACAACAGTATTTAATAGATACCAATGCGATTGTAGATTACATAGGAAATAAACTTCCCACCGAAGGAATGTTATTTATGAATAAGGTGATAGATAATATTCCTTTTGTATCTGTTGTAACTAAAATAGAAGTTTTAGGCTTCTCAACACTGGCAGAACACTACAGATTATTGACTGATTTTATGGATGATGCCTATATTTTTACTTTAACAAATACTGTAGTTGACGTTTGTATAGAACTCAGGAAAAAGCATAGAATAAAACTGCCAGATGCTGTAATTGCGGCTACCGCAATAGCACAAAACCTTGTTTTAATTTCAAGGAATAATAAGGATTTTAAAAATATACTTGGGATAAAAGTAATTGACCCGTGGTATAAATAGTTTCGGTCCGCTTTGAATCTAATGTTCTTCAACCATTCGTTTTATTTTCTGCTGAATATCAAAAAGATTTGATTCTCTGCGTTGGTAAAATATATCTAAAAGCCAATTTTTGCTGTATCCCAACCCATTTTAGGAAATGCAAACTCAATAAGACTATATCTTATCAAATTTAATAATACTCAATTTTAACAGATTCGCTCTTGACAATCAACAGTCAATTAAAAACGCCCCCAACATCAATAAACCTACCTTTGAAAGCATAACAAATACCTCCACTTTGAAAAAGTCAATTCAACAGTTCGTTTTGAAAAAATAACCCTAAAACGGTATAGCATATCCTCCTCTCCAACATTATTGGCATAGCCATCATTTTTCTTACAATTCAATACAGTATTGCATTGTATCGAATTGGTATAAATAATTTTTAGGTTAGGCACTTGCTTTGGCTGTGTAGTATCAAATCGTTCAAAATGAAAAAAATACTAATAGGCAAACAGAAGCATTCGCAGCGGTGCAAGAAACAGTTACCGTATTTGTTAACCTTTAAATATGTATGTCATGAAACTTAATAAAACAGCCATTATGGACTTTGTTGTGATAGCTTTTGTATGGGGAATCTCCCTAACAGCGCTCTACCATGTAGTTAATCGCATAGAAATATTACTCATCAAATAAAAAACACTCATTATGCTTACCCTCATCTTAGTTATTGCCGGGCTTATTGGCTTTGCACTCTTTTACAAATCAATAGATGTTTTCGATAAAATTTAAAACTTCACAATTATGGCAGCATTATTCATCATTTCCATACTGGTGTTCATCTACATCTGTTATGTATTAGTAAAACCTGAAAAATTCTAAATTATGAACACAGAAATTCTCGGCGTCGTATTCATGTTCGTGCTAACTCTTGCCTTGGCAATCCCTTTAGGGCGATATATGGGCAAAGTTTACATGGGAGACGCAACCTGGGCAGACGCCTTTTTGAACCCATTAGACAAATTGTTTTTTAAACTTGGCGGCATTAAGCCCCTCAAGGAAATGAACTGGAAAGAACACTTGGTGGCACTATTAACCATCAACCTAGTTTGGTTTTTATTATCTATGTTGGTATTGATGACGCAAGGATCTTTACCACTTAACCCCGATGGAAACCCATCCATGTCTCCCGATTTGGCATTTAATACCACCATCAGTTTCATCTCAAACACTAACCTTCAGCATTACAGCGGCGAAAGCGGTGTATCGTATTTAGGTCAGTTGGTATTGATGTTATTCCAGTTTATCAGTGCCGCAGCGGGCATGGCAGCTTGCGCAGCCGTATTCTTATTGATGAGACCAAACTTTAAATTCCAAAAGGATGATAAGGGTTCGGTAATAAGTGGCAACTTCTATAGCCTTTTCATCAAATCGTTAACAAGGGTATTGCTTCCTTTATCCATCGTTATTGCGGTAATCCTTTTGTTTAACGGAATGCCCATGACTTTTAAAGGAAAAGATCAATATATATCAGTTCAAGGAGATACTGTCTCTGTTAGTAGGGGGCCAGCCGCTGCCTTAGTAGCCATCAAACAACTTGGCACGAACGGTGGCGGCTTTTTTGGAGCCAATTCTGCGCATCCATTGGAGAACCCCAACTACTTTACCAACATTGTAGAGAATGTTTTAATCATTTTAATTCCAATAGCGATGGTATTTGCCTTAGGATATATGATTAAACGGATGCGCTTTGCATATATGGTCTTCGGAATCATGACAATCGGCTTCCTGCTCTTTGTTGTACCGTCCATCTCGCTGGAAATGGGTGGAAACCCAGCCATTGGCAAGATGGGGATCACTCAGAACCTAGGAAGTATGGAAGGAAAAGAAGTTCGTTTTGGTCCGGCAGCCTCTGCTTTCTGGGCAATAACCACTACCGTAACCTCCAATGGTTCTGTAAACGCTATGCACGATAGCCTTACGCCACTTTCTGGTATGTTTTGCTTACTAGGAATGATGGTTAACGCCTTTTATGGCGGTGTGGGTGTTGGTTTCCTTAACTTCTACATATTCATCATCATCGCAGTATTTATAAGTGGATTGATGGTGGGTAGAACGCCAGAGTTTCTGGGCAAAAAGATAGAAGCCAAAGAAATGAAGATAGCCGCAATGATTGCTTTACTGCACCCGTTCTTGATATTGGTAGGTGCTTCATTAGCAAGTTACCTGTATTCGCACGATCCAACCACTTATGCCGGATGGCTTAACAATCCTGGCAACCACGGCTTTAGCGAAATGCTGTACGAATATACTTCTTCATCCGCAAACAACGGTAGTGGCTTTGAAGGGTTGGGAGATGGTACCCCTTGGTGGAATATCAGTTGCGGAATAGTGATGTTGTTGGGCAGATTCTTGCCAATCATTGGCCCAGTAGCCATTGCAGGCATACTAGCCAACAAGAAGTATGTTCCAGAAAGTGCAGGTACGCTAAAAACAGATACTGCCACCTTTGGTATCATGATTTTCGCCGTCATCTTCATCATTGCTGCATTGTCCTTCTTCCCTGCTTTGGCTTTAGGGCCTATTGCAGAGTACTTTGGAATGAAACCCTAAATCCCTAAAGGGACTTATGGAGGAATTTAAAATTAATAATTCAACATTTAAAATAACAAGATAATGTCAAAAGAAAGGTCAAACAAACTCTTCGAACCAGCATTAGTAAAAGAAGCCTTGAGGCATTCCTTTATCAAGCTGAATCCGAAAATTATGTTTCGTAATCCCGTAATGTTTACGGTAGAAATAGGAACCGCCGTAATGCTCGGCGTATGTATCTGGATTATGTGTGGCGATAAAACGCAGGGAAGCCTTGCTTACAACCTGATTGTATTCGCCGTATTATTTGTAACCCTCCTGTTTGCCAACTTTGCAGAAGCAATTGCCGAAGCAAGGGGTAAGGCACAGGCAGATAGCCTTAGAAAAACAAGGGAAGAAACGCCTGCAAAGTGGATTGTGGCAGGAAAGGAAATGCAAATAGTTCCTTCTTCTCAACTAAAGAAAGGCGACATCTTCCTTTGCGAAACAGGAGATACCATCCCGATGGATGGAGAGATAATAGAAGGTATTGCTACCATCGATGAAAGCGCCATCACTGGTGAATCTGCACCTGTAATCAGGGAATCTGGCGGCGATAAAAGTTCTGTAACCGGTGGTACGAAAGTATTGTCTGACAGAATTAAGGTAAAAGTTACCACAGAACCAGGTGAAAGCTTTTTGGATAAGATGATTGCCCTTGTGGAAGGTGCAAGCCGCCAGAAAACACCCAATGAGATTGCATTAACTATCTTATTGGCGGGTTTTACACTCGTGTTCATCATTGTGTGTGTTACCTTAAAACCTTTTGGCGACTATGCAAGCACACCTATCACCATTGCAGCGTTTATCTCGTTGTTTGTATGTCTGATTCCTACTACAATTGGTGGTTTGTTGAGTGCAATCGGTATTGCAGGTATGGACAGGGCATTACGTGCCAACGTTATCACCAAGAGTGGTAAGGCTGTAGAAACCGCTGGCGATTTAGATACTTTATTGCTCGATAAAACAGGAACCATCACCATCGGTAATAGAAAAGCTACCAACTTTTGGCCAGCAAATGGTGTTGATTCAAAGGCATTCATTGATGCTTGTGTGCTTTCTTCATTGGCTGATGAAACACCAGAAGGTAAGTCGATCATAGAACTGGCAAACCTTAGCAAGGATACCTTCAAGATTGACGGGGCTGTATTTATTGAGTTCACTGCAGAGACTAGATGTAGCGGTATTGATTTAGTAACTGGTCTTCGCATCAGAAAAGGTGCTTCAGATTCTATCCGTAGGATTGCAGAGAAGGCTGGTAACTCCTTCCCAGAAGAAACATTGGAACAGGTAAAAAAGATTTCTTCTAATGGAGGTACACCGCTGGTTGTTTCCCAGAACGAACAGATAATGGGTGTAATTGAATTGCAAGATATCATTAAACCCGGCATTCAAGAAAGGTTTGAACGCTTGAGAAAGATGGGCGTTAAAACAGTAATGGTAACAGGCGATAACCCTTTAACCGCCAAGTTTATTGCCGAGAAAGCTGGTGTGGATGACTTTATTGCTGAAGCGAAACCTGAGGACAAAATGAACTACATTAAGCAAGAGCAACTAGGTGGTAAACTGGTGGCGATGATGGGTGACGGTACAAATGATGCCCCAGCTTTGGCACAAGCGGACGTAGGAGTTGCAATGAATAGTGGTACAGCCGCTGCAAAGGAAGCAGGAAACATGGTTGATTTGGATAATGACCCTACCAAGCTCATTGAAATAGTAGAAATAGGAAAGCAATTGTTGATGACAAGGGGTACACTAACCACTTTCTCCATTGCCAATGATGTGGCCAAGTATTTCGCCATTGTTCCGGCATTGTTTATTGCGTCTATCCCAGGTTTGCAAAGTCTTAATATCATGAAGTTGCATAGTCCAGAGAGCGCTATTCTTTCAGCTGTAATCTTTAATGCTATCATCATTCCCGCGTTGATTCCTTTGGCTTTAAAAGGGGTTGCTTACAAGCCAATTGGCGCAAGCGCGTTATTAAGAAGAAACTTATTAATCTATGGCTTGGGCGGTGTAGTCGTTCCTTTCATTGGAATTAAGTTATTGGATATGGTAGTGAGTATTTGGTTCTAATTGAATGTTAAAAAAGGGTTTGTAATGGTCAACGTTTTGTTTATAACTAGTCCATTTTGCATGTCTTCTGAATATAAGGTTGCACATTCGGCAATTAAGGCAGAAGAGACAATCTTTGAATCATACACTTGGAATTGGTATCTTGAAAATAAATCAATAGCTAATGTGCAGGTTTCTTTTTCCTCGTTAACAATTGTACATAGGTTTAAAAGATTGGTAACAAAGTGTATTGATTCATCTTTTGAGTATTTATATTTTTTAATACAAACATTCAAGCATTCAAAGACTACTTGACTACTGATGAATGGGTTTAAAGATAAAAGGTGTTTCACTTTTTCTTTTTTAAAAGTACCTACTGCTTCATTCAAGTATAAAATGATATTAGAATCAAGAAAACATTTAACGTTCGTTGGCTTCATCACGATCAAATTTAAAGTTACTCATGTCAACATTTAATGTATCAAAAAACGCCATGGCGTCATTAAATTTCTTCTTGTCAACTTTTTCGTTTGTATTTTCTACTTCAAAGGCAATCACCTCAACTTGTTTGTTGAGGTATTCCTTAGGAAGTTGAATAAAGAGATTTTCTTCATTCACCACATCAATTATTTTTCTGTACATAAATTTATTTTCGTCAAATCTAATTCATATAAAATGAAACTATTGATTCATTTGAGGTTAAAACTAAGTGGGTGAAGTTTTCTAGTTAGCAGATGATGTGCTATCTTCTTCTTGGAAAGTGCGTGCTTCGTAGCAAATCATTCATTTTCTCAAATACTTATCTTCCAAATCATGAACATAGTGTTTGCCATCTTTAGGCATGTCCCACGGAGTGGTTTGTTTCGTATGGATAGTAAAAAGTTCTTTTCCTTGTTGAAGTTCAACCTTTGTTTTTCTTCTGAATCTTCTATTCGCCTGTTGTTTTCCAGGCTTATCGGATGTTGCAGTTGTAAAACCAATAATTGGAATCTTATTTCTTGAGTTTGACATCTTACAAAAATATCTATTAAACATACTTTAAACAATCATTAAATCTTTTTAATCATATAAATCATAGTTATGAAACAGCATATTCTTCCCGCATTAAGGCTTACAGGCACCTGTATAGTGGTGTTTTGCGGATTGTATTCTTTGGTAGTTCTCGGTTTTGCCCAATTGGCGCCTAATAAAGGTGAGGGACAAACCATCAGTGTAAATGGAAAAGTAAAGGGTTATGCCTTGGAGGGGCAAAGCTTTACGCAGGATAAATACTTTAACGGTAGGCCTTCTGCGGCTGGTTATAATGCTGCAGGAAGTTCTGGTAGCAATAAAGGCCCATCAAATCCTGATTATCTAAAACAGGTTAATGATCGGATTGATACTTTCATGGTTCATAATCCTACTGTCACCAAACTGGATATTCCTGCCGATTTGGTAACTTCTTCGGGTAGTGGTTTAGATCCTGACATCAGTGTTCAAGGAGCATTAGTACAGGTAAACAGAATTGCCAAGGAACGTAAGATTGCCCCTGAGCAAGTGCTTGCGTTGGTAAATGCCCACATAGATAAACCTCTTTTGGGCTTATTCGGTACTGAAAAAGTAAACGTTTTGAAGCTGAATATTGCTTTGGATGGGTTGAGAAAGTAATAGTTTGAATATTCATATTGCCAAAAAGAATATCCTTCTTGGCAATTTGAATATTGCTCTTTGTAAAACGGATATTGTTCTTGTGAAAAACAATATCATTCTTGGGAAAAACAATATCATTCTTGGGAAGAACAATATCATTCTTATGAAGAACAATATCATTCTTATGAAGAACAATATCATTCTTATGAAGAACAATATTGTTCTTGGGAAAAAGAAAATCATTCTTACAAAGAACAAAATTCAAAAAGGGCTACTAGTAACTACTTTGCCGTGTTATCTTATTAAATCAAGATGATTATTACCCACACAATTCATTCTTAATCGGCTCAAACCTAACTTTACGATATGCCAGAAGAAGTAATAAATAATGCGGAACATTTTCTAGATCTCATCCGCAAAAGCAGGCGTGGGAAGTTTAAGATTTATATAGGAATGAGTGCTGGCGTGGGAAAAACATACCGGATGCTGCAAGAAGCGCATAGTCTATTGAGGAGTGGGGTGGACATTAAGATTGGGTATATTGAAACGCACAACCGAAAAGAAACACACGATTTGATAGAGGGGCTGCCCATCATTCCCCGAAGGAAATTGTTTTACAAAGGAAAGGAATTGGAAGAGTTTGATATGCAGGCAGTACTGAACCTGCACCCCGAAGTGGTGATTGTAGATGAACTGGCGCATTCAAACATTGAAGGAAGCAAGAATGATAAGCGTTGGAAAGATGTGATGGATATTTTGGATACGGGCATCAACGTAATCAGTGCCGTGAACATTCAACACTTAGAAGGATTACATAATGAGGTGAAAAACATTACGGGTATTAGTGTTTCGGAGAGGATTCCTGATAGTGTTTTGCAACAGGCAGATGAAGTGGTGAACATTGATTTGACAGCTGACGAACTGATAAACCGGTTGAAGGAAGGAAAGATTTATACGCCCGATAAAATTGAGATTTCACTCAACAATTTCTTTAAAAGCGAAAAGATTCTTCAGCTGCGAGAATTGGCATTGAAGGAAGTGGCAAGTCAGGTTGAAAGAAAAATTGAAATAGAGATACCCAGAAATGCCCAATTGAAACCCGAACGCTTCATGGCCTGCATTAGTAGTAACCATGAGGTGGCTAAAAAGGTCATCCGCAAAACAGCTCGGATGGCTTCGTCTTACAATAGCAAATGGTATTTATTGTATGTGCAAACACCTAGTGAAAGTGGCGACAATATTGAACTAGCTCAACAACGTCATTTGATTAATAACTTTAAGATGGCTGCCGAATTGGGAGGAGAAATTATACGATTAAAAAATAAAAACATTGCAAGGGGTATTTTTGAAGCTTCGGAGCAGAAAGGTATAACCACTATTTGTATTGGTAAGCCTCATTTAACATTGTGGAATGTGATATTGAGTTCTGCTGTTTTCAATCAATTATTAAATAAATTGTCAGCCTCAGAAATAGACATTTTAATTCTATCATAATGAAATTAAAAGCAAAATTGACGATTGGAATTGGGTTTCTTTTCGTTGTTATATTGGTGTTTGGGATTTTAGGTATCGTTTCAATTAATAAATTGAGTAATGATGCGGATAATATTTTGAAGAATAACCATGAAACATTGGTGTATAATAATAACATGTTGAAAGCACTGGACGAGATGCCCGATAACAAACATGCTTTCTCAGATTTTGAACTTAACCTAAATAAACAAGAGCGAAACATTACTGAATTTGGAGAGGAAGACGTAACGAAACAGTTGAGAAACATCTTCGAAAAACTAAAACAGCATCCTCAAGATAATATTGTTTTGAGAGATTTAAGGCAAGCGATACAGCAAATTAATACCATTAACCAAAACGCAATTCTTCGAAAAAATGAAATGGCACAGAAGTCGGCAAGCTCCGCCATCTTTTGGTTAACCATTGTGTTCTCTGTTCTTACAATCATTTCTTTTACGTTAACGATAAATTTCCCAGATGTAATTTCTACACCGGTGAAAGCATTGGCTAAAGGGATAAAAGAAATTGCTAGTAAAAATTATAAAAACAGAATTTATCTTGACCAAGAAGATGAGTTTAAAGAACTTGCAGATGCCATAAATACGATGACAGAGAAGCTTGATGAATATGAAAACAGCAATCTTGCAAAGATTAAGTTTGAAAAAAGAAGGATTGAAACAATAATCAATCAGATGAGTGATGGCATTATTGGGTTTGATGAAAACCAACATGTGCTGTTTTTAAATGTGGTTTCTGAAAAGATGTTGGCATTGAATGAAAAGGATATTATTGGTCAATATGCCCCAGATATTGCCTTGCAGAATGATTTGATGCGACGTTTGTTGCAAGATGAAGAACAGCACGAATTGAAAATTTATGCCGACAATAAAGAAAGTTATTTTAATAAAGATATTCTCAAAGTTAGCAATGAAGGAAAAGTGATTGGAGTAGTAATTGTGCTGAGAAACATTACACCATTCCATGAATTGAATGAAGCAAAAACCAACTTTATTGCCACAGTTTCGCATGAGTTGAAAACGCCAATCTCTGCAATAAAGATGAGCTTGAAACTACTAGAAAGTAGCCACACCGGAATACTTAATGAGGATCAACAACAACTTATTGAAAGCATTAAAGATGATAGTAATAGATTATTGAAGATAACTGGCGAGTTACTAAACATGTCTCAGGTGGAAACTGGTAACATTCAACTGAATATTCAGCCTTGCCAGCCAAAAGACATTTTGCAATATGCTGTTGATGCTGTGAAAGTTCAAGCCGAACAAAAACATGTTGTGCTTACTGTTAAAACTTCATCGAACTTGCCAAGCGTAAAGGCCGATAAAGAAAAAACGGCGTGGGTGCTCATTAATTTTTTAACTAATGCCATAAGATATTCTTCGCAAAATGGAGAGGTCACTATCGAACTTAAAAATGATGGCGACAAAGTGCTTTTTTCTGTAAAAGATAACGGAATTGGGGTTGACTCGAAATATATAAATAAAATTTTTGACCGTTACTTTCAGGTGCCAGGAACAAGCAAAACTGGCACAGGCTTAGGATTGGCCATCAGTAAAGAATTTATTGAAGCGCAGGGAGGAACGATACATGTGGAAAGTAAGTATGGAAAAGGAAGCAATTTCTATTTTCATTTGAATGGATAGTTTTTTGTTGTTTGAAATTGTACGTTAGCACTAAGTTCACGAAGTGAAAAACAAAGGACACAAAGTTTTAGAATTTACATTTATCATTTTTTAACAAGTAATAATACACAATCCTTCTGATATCTTTATTCTCCTTAGTGGTTAAAATACACCTGATTAGTAACTGCTTTTACTTTGAAATAAACCTTTTCATTGATCAGAATTTAGCTTAACTAAATGCCATTGAATTAAGAGTTGTTAAGAAATCTTACACATTGGATTTTATAAAAAAATAGATTTTGTTTAATCTTCACTTAATTTGCGACATCACTATCGCACTTGCACATGAAATTAATAAGCCCTACCATTTCAAGGTTTGCACGCATTAGAAGTTGGCGAATGGAACAATGGATGACTGACCCTATTGCTACACAAAGAGATGTGCTTCAGGATTTGGTGACTCATGGACAGTTTGCAGAAATAGGCAGGCAGTATGGGTTTAAGAACCTTTTTAGTATAAGAGATTTTAAAAAAAGTATTCCAATTGTTGAATATGATGCAATAAAACCTTTTATCGATAGAATGATGAAAGGGGAGAATAATCTATTGTGGAATACCCCTGTTAACTGGTTCGCAAAAAGTAGCGGTACCACAAGCGATAAAAGTAAGTTTATCCCCATCACCAATGAAAGTTTGAACGATTGCCATTATCAGGCTGCGAAAGATGTATTGACAATGTATTACAACTTTAATCCAGACAGTGATTTGCTTACTGGGCGTGGATTGGTTATTGGGGGAAGCCATCAAATGAGTGTTATTAATGATGATATTCAATACGGAGATTTAAGTGCGGTGTTATTACAGAATGCGCCAGTTTGGTCCAGTTGGATTCGTACACCAGATTTGTCTATAGCCCTCTTGGACGAATGGGAAAATAAGTTAGAACAATTAGCACAAAGCACCATCGAAGAAAATGTGACGTCAATATCTGGCGTTCCTACCTGGACGATGTTGCTTATTAGACGTGTTTTGGAAATGTCTGGAAAAGATACACTAAAAGAAGTGTGGCCTAATTTGGAGTTATATATTCATGGCGGGGTCTCTTTTTTGCCTTATAGAGAGCAGTTTAAAAAGTTGATAGGAGAGGATATTCATTTCATGGAAATTTACAATGCTAGTGAAGGCTTTTTTGCTGCGCAGGATAGTCCGGATGCTGATGGAATGCTTCTTTTGCTAGAACATGGAATATTTTATGAGTTCATGCCTATTGAAGAATATGGACGTGTAAATCCTATTACGATTGGATTGAAAGATGTTCAAATTGGAGCTCAATATGCACTAGTTATAAGTACTAATGGTGGCTTGTGGCGTTATCTTGTGGGTGATACTATTCAATTTACTACGGCTTATCCGTTCAGGATAATGGTTACAGGCAGGGTGAAACATTTCATTAATACTTTTGGCGAGGAAGTTATGGTTGATAATACAGACAGAGCCATTGCGGCTGTTTGTAAGAAAATGGGCGTGGTAGTGTTGGATTATACAGTTGGACCAGTTTTTTTTAGTGAAGGGAATAACGGTTGCCATGAATGGTTGATTGCATTTGAAAACGCACCAAAAAATTTGAACGAATTTGGGATTGAATTAGATGTTGCACTAAAATCTGTGAATAGTGATTATGAAGCTAAAAGGCACAAAGACATTGCGCTTAGATGCCCTATCATAAAATCTCTTCCAAAAGATACTTTCAATAAATGGCTTTATAGTAAAGGGAAAATGGGTGGGCAACATAAAATTCCTAGGTTGAGCAATGATAGAAAATTGATTGAAGAGATATTGTCTTTTGCAGAATTGACTCAAAAAGAGGTTCATAATTTCATTAAATAAAATGGAGGAGTAATTAACCGAAAAGACCGCAATGTAATTACGCATTGAGGGAACAAAGTGAGCAGTAATTAAGTAAAAATGTTGAACCTAAAGGATGCAAAGAAGGTGAGTGAAAACGAGTCGATTATTTTAATTTGACTATTTTTTAGCGGATAAAAAAATAACAATGCAAATAAAGAATATAGTAAAGCTGCTTGAAGTTTATGCGCCATTAGATTTTCAAGAAAGTTATGACAATTCAGGACTATTGATTGGTGATGCAAGTTGGGAATGTAAAGGTGTATTGTGTTCGCTTGATGCAACGGAGGAGGTAGTGCTAGAAGCCGTGGCAAATGGATGTAATTTAATTGTGGCACATCATCCCATTATTTTTGGTGGACTAAAAAAGATTACAGGGAAAGATTACATAGAGAAAACGGTTATTGCAGCTATCAAAAACGATATTGCTATTTATGCCATTCATACCAATTTAGATAATGTTTTTTGGGGGGTAAATGATAAAATCGCAAACGTTTTAAGTTTAGTTGATAGGAGAATATTGCACCCAAAGAAAAACACTCTTGCAAAACTAATAACTTTTATTCCCTCACAATATTTTACACAGGTTGAGCAAGCATTGTTTGCTGCTGGAGCTGGAAATATTGGCAACTATAGTGAAGTTAGTTTTTCTTCGGATGGATTTGGTGCCTATAAAGCCAATGAAAAAGCCAATCCTTTTATGGGTATAATAGGCGAGAGACACAATGAACCAGAACAAAGGCTTGAGGTTATTATTTCTTTGCATAATCAACATGCTATTTTAAAAGCTTTGATAAATGCGCATCCTTATGAGGAAGTGGCTTATGATGTTATTCCTTTGGCAAACTTAGATAATACAGTAGGAAGTGGAATGATTGGTTGGTTGCAAGCACCGATGGCTGAACGTGATTTCCTGCATTTATTAAAAGAATCATTCAGTTTAAAAGTTATAAAACATACAAAATTGTTGGGTAAACCTGTTCATAAAGTGGCGTTATGTGGGGGAGCAGGGAGCTTTTTAATTAAAAGTGCAATCAATACTGGAGCTGACATTTACATTAGTGGGGATGTAAAATACCATGAATTTTTTGATGCCAATGATAAATTAGTGATCGCCGATATTGGTCATTGGGAAAGTGAGCAATTTACTGTTAATTTATTATTTGATATTATAAGGTCTAAATTTCCTACTTTTGCCGTCCTCAAAAGTGAATTACGTACAAATCCTGTCAACTATTTTGTATAGGACAATACTTAAATTATCACTTTGAGTAATTAAAAATTAAGTTTCATCATAAACATCATAGAATATAATGGCTGCAGTTAAGGATTATTCAGTTGAAGAAAAATTAGTAGGCTTAATAAAGCTTCAAAAAGTAGATACAAAACTTGATCAGTTAAAAATCTTGAGAGGTGAGTTACCAATGGAAGTAAGTGACCTTGAGGATGAAATACAAGGACTTCACTCTCGTAGAACAAGAATTGAGGAAGAAATAAACGGTATCACAGAATTTATTGAAAGCAAGAAAGATTTCATTAAAGAAGGTGAAGCTACTTTGGCTAAATATGAAAAACAATCTGAAAATGTTAAAAATAGCCGTGAGTTTGAAGCCTTAAACAAGGAAATTGAAATGATGCAGCTTGAAATTAAGCTTGCAGAAAAACACATCCGTGATGCAAATGAAGAATTAGGTGACAAAGCAAGAGCTCTTGATATATCTAAAAAGCAAATTGCTGTAAAGGAAGGTGTTCTTACACACAAGAAAAGCGAACTTGAAAAAATTATTGCTGAAACTGAGATAGAAGAAACTGAATTAGTAAAACTTTCAGTAGATGCAAGAGCATCAGTTGATGAACGTTTACTTTATAGCTACGATCGTATAAGAAGAAATTATCGCAACGGTCTTTCAGTTGTTCCTGTGGAAAGAGATGCATGTGGAGGTTGTTATAATTCAATTCCTCCTCAACGTCAAAGTGAAATTAGGTTGCATAAAAAGATTGTTGTTTGCGAAAACTGCGGTCGTATCCTAATTGACTCTGATTTAAATGATAGTGTTGAAGTAAAATAATTGATTTGGAATACCCCAATAAATTGCAAACTTTTTAAATCGAAGAGCTACGAAAGTGGCTCTTTTTTTATTTTCGATTCATGGCTAAAAAATATTATTTACTTGTCATAATTATATTCTTCTCAGTTTCTGTTAAGGCTCAGAAGGTATATGAATTTAATTCAACTTGTCAGCAAGCTTATCAGGAATTAATAAAACTGAAGATTAGTAATGGTTTAGTCCTTATAGAAAAAGCAAAACAGCAAAACCCTAACAACCTAATTCCCTTTTTTTTAGATAACTATGTTGATCTTGTTAGCTTATTCTTTAATGAAGATGCAAATGAATATGCCATAAAAAAACCAAAGATTGAGGCTAGGATCAAACAATTAGAAGAGGGTACGCAAAATTCTCCTTTCTACAGGTATTGTTTAAGCACCGTATACGTTCAAAAAGCTTTTATAGAAATTAAGTTTGCTGAGAATTGGAGAGCAAGTTGGGACATAAGAAAGGCTTTTCTGTTGGTAAAAGAAAATAAGAAGATGTTTCCTACGTTCACGCCAAACGACCTTATTTATGGTAGTTTGCAAACAGTTTTTTCAACAATACCTAGTGGATATTCTGTATTTGCTAGTTTAGTTGGATTAAGTGGAACAATGGATGAAGGAATGAGTCTTGTTAGGAATGTAGCTTACAGTAATGACCCTTATGCAAAGCTTTTTAGCAGTGAAAGTGCATTTATTTATTGTTATCTTTCTTATCATATTGCCAATAAAAAAGACGAAGTTTTTAACTTTATCCAATCCAGAAAACTAGATTTGGTAAACAATCACCTATTAGCTTACATGGCGGCAAATCTTGCACTTACGGATAAGAAAATTGAACAATCCAGAAGTATTATTTTGGGTAGAAATAAATCTCAAGAATATCACAACCTGCCAATTTGGGATTATGAATTGGCATTTATTAAGTTGTATCATTTAGAAACACAGGAGGCTATAAATTATTTTGAGGAATATCTGTTTCATTTCAAAGGCAATTTCTATGTTAAGGACACTTATTTAAAGCTAAGTTGGTGTTATTATTTACAAGGGAATTTGAAAGCAGCAGAAGCTGCTAGGGCGAACATACTAAGAAAAGGGGGTACTGACACTGATGCTGATAAGCAAGCTTTGAAAGATGCAAAAAGTGGAGTGTGGCCAAATGTAACTTTATTAAAAGCTAGGATGCTGTCGGATGGCGGGTATTTTCAGGAGGCTTTAGGTATTTTAAATAGCAAAGCAATTAGTTCTTTTACAAATGATGCAGATAAATTAGAATACCATTATAGGCTTGGGAGAATATATGATGATTTGAAAAAGGATGAGGAAGCCATTAAATATTATAATATTGCTATTGCTTCTGGGGCAACAAGTAGAGAGTATTATGCTGCTAGGGCTGCATTACAAGTAGGGGAAATTTATGAGCGTGAATCAAAAAAGAAATTAGCACTTCAATACTTTGAGAAATGTATGGAAATGAAGGATCATGAATATAAGAACTCTCTAGACCAAAAGGCGAAAGCTGGTATTCAACGTTGTACTAATTAATAGCGGTGTTATGAACTTTAGTATTTTCAACATTAATGATATTCTCACTGTTACATTTACACTCTTTGCTGTAATAGACATTGTAGGATCTATCCCTTTGCTCATTTCTTTAAAAGAAAAGATGGGAGGCATAAAAGCAGCACAAGCTACAATGGTGTGTGGTATTTTGATGGTAATGTTCTTATTTTTCGGTAAAAATATATTGCAAATATTAGGACTTGATATTAAATCGTTTGCAGTAGGAGGGTCTATTGTTATCTTTTTGCTTGGATTGGAAATGGTTTTAGGGCATGAAATATTTAAAGCGGATAAAGATGGGAAATCAGGCAATGTAGTTCCCATTGCATTTCCGGTAATTGCTGGTAGTGGCACATTAACTACCATTATGAGCTTAAAAGCAAACTATGATGAAGTTATCATTACCATTGGAATACTAATCAATTTAGTTTTCATTTATATTGGTCTGAGATCTTTAAAAGTAATTGAAAGAGTTTTAGGACAGGCCGGCTTATTAGCTGTAAGAAAGTTTTTTGGTGTAATCTTGTTAGCAATTGCTGTTAAAATATTCAGTAAAAACATTGGTGTGATTGGGCATTAGTGTTTAAGAAGAAATGGAAAGTAATAACACTTTTTGAAGTGATTTTATGCTATAATATTTAGTGCTATCATATAAATCAAAAAAAAATTTAAATAGAAGCCTTTTATTCATTAACAAAATATAAAACATGGAATTTAATAGTGGGGATATTCAAGCTTTTCAAAAGGTAAGTTTTCGTCTTATAGAGGAATTAAGGCTGAGCTCAATTATATCTGTAAGTGAAATTGAATTTTTGAAAAGTGTCCTTCGTTTCCATGAGCATAGGTATTATATTTTGAATGAACCATTAATAAGTGATTCTGAGTATGATTTGCTGTATGCTGCATTGAAACAAATTGAGCAGAAACATCCAGAACTAGTAACCAAAGATTCTCCTACTCAACGAGTAGGTAGTAGCATTAATAAAAGTTTTGAAACGGTGCAGCATCTTGTTCCAATGCTAAGTTTAGAAAATAGTTACAATGCAGATGATTTAATAAATTGGGATAGAAAAGCTAAAGAACACTGCAAACTAGATGTTATTGAATATTGCATAGAACCTAAGTTTGATGGTGCGAGTATATCACTGATTTATGAAAATGACCTGATTGTTCGAGGCACAACAAGGGGTGATGGGGTAGAAGGGGAGGATATTACTAATAATATCAAACAAATTCGCTCAATTCCATTGTCTGCACCTTTTAGTAAATTTGGAATTCAGCAAATTGAAATACGTGGGGAGATAGTGATGACCAAAGCATCATTCACAAAATATAATGAAGGTCTAATTGCACAAGGGCTTTCTCCATTGGCAAATCCTCGAAATGCAGCAAGTGGAAGTTTAAGAATGAAGGATCCGAAAGAAGTTGCAAAACGAAATTTAGAAGCTTTTCTATATCATGTCAGTTTTTATCAACGAAAGCCGGCTAATACCGTAAATGACAAGGAAGAATTTTTAGAAAAACTAACACCTAACACTCTTTCTGTTGTTGAAGATAATGTTTTAGTTACTCATTCCAGTTCTTTGAATCTGCTGTGGGAACTTGGCTTTCGTTCGCCCCAAAAGGAAAAAATGGTTGTTCAAGGAATTGAGGACGTGATAAAACATTTGCATGATTTTGAATTGTTGCGAGACACTTTGCCTTATGAAATAGATGGTATGGTCATAAAAGTTAATGACTTTGCTTTGCAAGAAACGTTAGGAATGACCACCCACCATCCTCGTTGGGCAATTGCTTTCAAGTTTAAAGCAAGGCAAGCTACCACTCAACTTTTAGGCATTGATTTCCAAGTGGGAAGAACTGGTGCAATCACACCAGTGGCAAAACTTAAACCCGTGCAAGTAGGAGGAGTTACTGTAAGTAGTATTTCAGTTCACAATGAAGAGTACATAAAAGAAAAGGATTTAAAAATAGGCGATAATGTATTAATTGAACGTGCAGGAGATGTAATTCCTCAGATTGTTAAAAGCCTAACAGAATTACGGGATGGGGGAGAGGAATGTATAGTTTTTCCCAATATGTGTCCAGTTTGTAGAGGTGAATTGTTTAAAGAGGAGGGAGAGGCAGTTTGGCGTTGTGTTAATATTGAATGTGAGGCACAAGTAATGGAAAAAATAATCCATTTTGTCAGTAAAGACGCAATGGACATAAATAGTTTTGGAGAAGCCAATGTTAGAAAGTTTTATGGACTAGGACTAATATCAGATATTCCTAGTATTTATAATATCAATTTCGAGTCGAAAGGAAAACTAGATGGATTTGGTAAAAAGAGTATTGATAATTTATCTTCAGCTATTGAAGCTAGTAAATTTCAGCCTCTTCACAGACTAATTTATGGTTTAGGTATTCGTTTTGTTGGAGAGACTACCGCCAAAGTTTTGGCTAATTCAGTAGAACATTTACTTGACTTTGTTGATAAATCAGAAGAAGATTTGCAAAAATTGGATGATGTTGGCATAAAAGTAGCTAAGAGTATTCATCATTTTTTCAGTAATGAAATGAATGTAGAGATGCTTAAACAATTAGAATCTCATGGTTTACAGTTGTTTAATACTAAGAAAGAGGTGCTACAAACTGGAGGATTAATCAATCAAACATTTCTATTTACTGGAACCCTTAATAAGCTAAAGCGAAGTGAAGCAGAAGCACTTGCTGAACAACATGGTGGAAAAATAGTAAGTGGTGTTAGTAGTAAACTAAATTATTTGGTTGTTGGGGATGATGCCGGTAGTAAATTGGAAAAAGCAAAGAAGATAAATACTATAAAAATAATTACTGAAAATGAGTTTTTAGAGCTAGTAAATCTGTAGGTCCATTTGTTGAAATGTTACATTGGATTTTAAATTTATTAACAATATTGTTTATTTGTTAATGTTTAATGTAGTATTGTATTTAAATGCTTTTCTATCTGTTAAGTTCCAATCAATTATAAATTACCAATTTACATATACAAACCTATTTTATGTTTTTTATTTTATTGCATTGCTTTTATTATGCAGGAATTTATTTA
>CANFLL010000078.1 GCA_947447825.1 Chitinophagaceae bacterium
CACCGACACCCAGAAGGCCCTCCTGGGTGCACTCGAAGAACACTTCGGAGGACTCGACTCGGTGCGCTGCGACTCACCATTCACCATTCACCACTCACCATTCAGCACTCACCATTCACCATTCACCACTCACCATTCACCATTCACCACTCACCATTCACAACTCACAACTCACAACTCACCACTCACCACTCACCATTAATAATTATTGCTCTCCTACCACAACCCGCCCCTAATTTTAACGGATAGCTTTGTAGTAGTCTTTTTTATAAAAATTGATAATTAATAACTTATATATCGAACAAATTTATAATCGTTAAACACTTTTACATTATTTTAAAATACATTGAACAAATAATATTACTATTGAAGCGTCAAACAAAGGAAAATAGTAACTCTTCAGGGGTTATTTACCACGAACTATACAAGGAAAAAACTAAGTACACTAAGGTTTAGAGTTCCTCAATGGTAGTCCTGAAGAAATAATACAATACAATCCTTGTGTTCCTGGTGAAAACCCTAGTGCCCTTTGTGGTTAAATATCCCCTGAATAGTTACGGAAAATATACCATTGATTACGCCATTAGTTTCAAATGAAAACAGTGAATCTCTCCCCGTTGCGAATAGTAGCGATAAAATCATACTATTTCTAATAGGGTTATTAATAGCAGGTTCGCTCATCAACATAAACACATTTGGGCCGCCTACACTATCTGATTATTTCTTCTATACCACATTAGGTTCTTTGTTGGCAGTAATAGCAGGAATAGGATTAATCAGAAATAAACAACCCTTTCAAATAAGCAACCCACTCCCTATTATCGTCCTTACGTTACTAGTGGTTTACTATGTTTTCAAAGGATTAGTGAACGGAAATGGAGGCATCAACCTGCGGCACTATACCATACTGTCAGATGCGGTTTTACTTATTAGCTTTTGCGCTTTGCTCAGTAAAGGGCAAATCAACCTACTGGCAATAAGTAAAATCATAACTATCATTTCATTCATTGAATCACTAATTTGCATCCTACATCAATTTGGCATCATACTAAGCCTAGATAACCTGTTTAAAGTAACAGGCAGTAACGAAAACCCCAACGTAACCGCCATGTTTCTGACAATGGCGGTATCATCAATGTTATTGGTATTGTTTCGGCCATCCATTAATCCTATAAGGGTTTCAAACCCTTATAGGATTTTGTCCGCAACCTCCATCATCCTTTGCCTCATTGCCCTAACCCTTCTCCAATGCCTTACTGCCTTTATTGGGGCAACAGTATGTGTAACACTCATATTAAACCACCAATACCAACTACTCCATAAACTGCAAACCAAATTCAGCAAGCCCATACTAATTATAATAGTAGCAACCACACATTGCCTAACCGCTATTGCCTTCACCCTTCTTTACCACAGCAAACAAGCTTCTTCCGATGGGCGTTTGTTTATCTGGAAGATTAGCCTTCAAGCCATTGACCACTGGAGCAAGTGTTCAGCGATAGCTGGTCACTTGTTCCTTTTAGTCGAACCAGTTTGTAACTGGCATTCGCTAAGATAAATACTTTACAAACAAAGGCATTCCAGCTAGTCCTCGTGACTCTCTAGAATCTACTAGGGCTAGCGCATCGCCATTGGCGTGTGCATTCGCTAAGTTCTTATGTTTCAAGAAGTTACTCATTCAAGCAATGGGTAGCTTTTTTATTATATTAATGCAATGGATTATGCTGGAGGGAAAGGGTTATTGGAAATTGAATATATGTAAATTAAATGCGAATGATTGTAGCGAATACCACACGCCACAGGCGATGCGGTAGCAGCGAAGATATGGTAGCGAGTTTGGCGTAGACTAGCGGGGGAGTGTTGGAATGAATTAGCAGCCCCATTGTGAGCTTTCCTTAAATGTTGGCAACATTTTTAATAAAGCATTGAATTTAAAAACTAGAGCAAAACCTTTGAAAGTTGGTTTCTCAACTCTCCATACACGTTGTTTAACGCTCTAGAAACGTCACTGGACTTTCCGTGAACGCCTCCGGACTTTTCATGAACGTTATTTATTGTTCCAGTAACGTCTACGAACTTTAAAGAAACGTCTATTAACTCTCCAGAAACGTTTTTTAATAGTTGGGGAACGTTATTTAACTTCCCAGAAACCTATGAAATCTGGCGATTAATTAAGGTAAACATTGAAGTAAGGCGCAGTAATAAACTCAAATGTATGAAGGTTGATTTTCGGCAGAGATAATGCCATTCTAATTATCGGCAGAAGTAAAGTTGGCTTTATTATTAAATTTGAGTTATGCGCTTGATTTTTCTAAAATTGATTAAGTTTAGGTTATACTCAGTTGCATATCAATCACACGTATTTGAACATTAGTTTCATTGTTCCATTCATTCAATTCAAGTGTATATACAATGTCTACAGGTTCGTTCATCTGCAACAATGAAAACTTTTCTGCCATATTAAACGCTATTCCATTCACAATTACATCTCCTTGTTTTACCACAAACCGAATATGTTGTTCCTTTAGAACCTTACTAAAACCCGTATCAGTTACTTTTCGAGTGATGAATACAGGACGCATGTTGTCTGGTCCGAATGGTTCCATCTGGGCAATTAGTTTATAAAACCCTTTCGTTATATCTGAAAGTCTAATTTCAGCATCAATAATAATTTCTGGAATAAGTGCATCTTCAGTAATGGTTTCTGCAACTACTTTTTCAAATGCTTCTGCAAATGGAACTACATTTTCGGGCAATAAAGTCATACCTGCTGCCGCAAAATGTCCGCCATAACCCAAAAGGTATTCTTTACAAGCATGAATGGCTTCGTATAGATTGAACTTGGTGACACTGCGGGCACTTCCACCCACAATGCCGTCATTGAGTGTTAAAACAATAGTGGGGCGATAGTATGTTTCTATTAAACGGCTAGCCACAATTCCCACTACCCCTTTGTGCCAGTGGGGTTGATAAACCACGGTGGTTTTTTTGTTTTTTTGGGTAGCATCATCTTCCAAAAGTGCCAAAGCCTCTTGTGTAATGGTACTATCTGCTTCGCGGCGGTCCGTGTTGTCGCTGTGCAATAGTCCTGCAATCTCCAAAGCTTTTGTTGCATCCTGTTCTATAAATAGTTGTACTGCTTTTTTTGCATCATCCATTCTTCCAGCAGCATTTATTCGGGGGGCAATTACAAAAACAAGATTGGTAATATGCATTTCCTTTTTCACTCCACCCAATATCATCAGTGCTTTTATGCCTGCACACGGATTCTCATTTACCTTTTTTACACCATAATAAGCCAAAATTCTGTTTTCGCCAGTAATAGGAACTATGTCTGCTGCAATGGCTGTAGCTACTAGATCCAAATATTGTAAATAGCTAGTTTCGGGCAATTGAAGAGTTTCGGACAGTGCCTGCATTAGTTTAAAACCAACACCACAGCCACAAAGTTCCTTATATGGATAGGAACAGTCTATTTGTTTAGCATTCAAAATAGCTACTGCATTTGGCAATATTTTATCGGGGAGATGATGGTCACAAACAACAAATTCAATTCCTATTGATTTGGCATAGGCAATTAAATCGGTGCTTTTTATTCCACAATCTAATGAAATTATAAGCGTAATTTTTTGACTTTTTGCATAATCAATACCCATTTTGCTTACACCATACCCTTCCTTATATCTATGAGGAATATAGAATTCTACAGCAGGATAAATATTTTGAATGAATTGAAACATGGCAGCAACACTCGTTGTGCCATCTACGTCATAATCACCAAAGACGAGGATTTTTTCTTTAGCATTAAATGCTTGTAATATTCTATCAACAGCTTTTTTCATATCCTTCATCAACCAAGGACTATGCAAATCTGAAAGTTCGGGACGGAAATAATGTTTGGCTTTATCAAAAGTGTCAATGCCGCGTTGAACAAGCATGGCACACAGCGATTTATTAACTTTTAATGCCTCCTGAATGGATAGCGTTTTTTCTGTATCAATCGGTAATATATTCCATCTTTTCTGCATTGTTGTTTTCTACTTTCTTAAACCGTGAAAAGTGTTTTTTAGAGATAATTTTAAAATATTGTCTATTCTAATTAGTAATCTCTATCTGTTGTGTAACGAACAAGCTCTTCTAGTGCTTGCCTAACTTCTGTATCATCAAATGAATGTAGTATGGCAAGAGCCTCATCTCTAAATGCAAACATTTTTTTGGTAGCATAATCAATCCCACCAAGCTTTTTAACTTGATCAATTACAAAATCAACTTTTTTCTTATTGGTGTTTTGATTCTTGATGATGTATATTATTACCTTTTTTGTAGCGGCATCACAATTATTGAGAGCGTATATTAACGGAAGAGTAAGTTTTTTTTCTTTTATGTCGTTACCTGTGGGTTTTCCTACATTCTTGCTGCCATAATCAAAAAGATCGTCCTTTATTTGGAAAGCCATTCCAACTTTCTCTCCAAAAAGCCTCATCTTTTCAATTTCATCCTGATTTTCAAAAGTACTGCTTGCGCCAGCAGCACATGCGGATGCTAGTAAAGAAGCTGTTTTCCCATTTATAATTTCATAATAAACCGCCTCGTCAAGATTTAGTTTCCTCGATTTTTCAATTTGAAGTAGTTCACCTTCACTCATCAGCTTTACTGCCTCTGAAAGTATTTGTAAAATTTGATGGTCTTTATTGTTTAATGATAAAAGAAGTCCTTTTGAAAGAAGATAATCACCAACAAGAACTGCAATTTTATTTTTCCAGAGAGCATTAATGCTAAAGAAACCTCGGCGTTCATCAGCTTCATCAACCACATCGTCATGAACAAGTGTTGCTGTATGTAGAAGTTCAACCAAGGATGCTGCCCGATAGCTAGATTCAGTAATAGGACCACCAAGTTTTGCAGAGAGTAACACAAACATTGGTCTTAGTTGCTTGCCTTTTCTCTTAACAATATATTCCATAATTCTGTCTAGAAGTGCAACTCTACTTCTTACAGCATTTCTGAAGTGTTCTTCGAATAAATCCAGTTCCTTTGATATTATTTTTCTTGCTAATTTCATAAATAATGGCTGCAATATACTCCTTGAAAAATAAAATTTAAATAAAATGCAGCATTTGCAAAATGTATAATGTCTTTATGACTATTATTGTGTTGGATTTGGATTTCTCGTTAATTTTTATATTTTTGCGTGGCATCGGTTTAAATCAAATATTTATTTCAAATTTTAAACAATCATTATGGTAAACAAAAAGTACACTCTACTCGCAGTATTGTTACTCACTTTAGGAGTAACTAGTTACGCACAAACATCCACTTTCGCTTGGGATTGGAAAGATGAATCAGTTGTTCCTGAAAAAAGCAAAGGTCAATACCAAGAATTCATGCAAAACAAAAACCCTTTTCCAGCTAAACCAAGAAGTGCATGGGAAATAAGTGCAGGAATTGGTACTTCAATGATATTTGGAGATGTTGATTCAAAACTTGGTTTTGCAGGAAGTCTATCTCTAAGAAAAGCAATCACTAACACATTTTCTGTTAGATTTGGATATTATGGCTCTTTGAGTAATGGTGAAGGTAAAATTTATGATTACACTGGATTATCTCCTCAATTTACGTACGACACTCGAGGAAGGTATTACACTCCATCATACAAAACTAAAAATCATGAGTTGAGTACTGAAATTTTAGCTTCAATCAATACGTTTTCTAACTACAGAGGCGATCCAAAAGCTAACATTTATGTATTAGGTGGTTTAAGCATAAATGCTGCTCAAGTTGATTTTAAAAGTACAAATGGCACTAGCTATCAACATTTAAAGAAGGCAACTGGGCTTCCAATGAAAGATTTACTCGGAACATTAAATGATAATGTATTATTATTCTTTGGTTACAGTTATGGTTTTGGCGGGGCTTATAAAATTAATTCTAAGTTTAATATTGGGCTTGAACAAAGATTTACTACTCCTTTTAAAAAGTTTGATTTTCTAGATGCCTACTCAAAAAATGGTGGACCTGATATAATTAGTTTGACCACTTTGAAATTTAACTACAACCTTATAAAGTAATTGAACTAAAGTATAGATCATAATAAATTAATAATTAAAATAATTATAATATGAAGAGTAATAAAATAATGTTGATTGTTGCACTACTATTTACGGCATCAATCGGCTCATTCGCACAAAATTCTAAGAAAACAGTTGAGCCATTGTGGTGGATTAATCCCAATGACTATGTATATAGCGAATTGAACGCTCCTCAGCACATGAAAATGCCTAAAGTTGTTCTTCCTGATGCTGATGGAGATGGTATTCCTGATCAGTTCGATTTGCAACCTAATACTCCTGCTGGTGTTCCAGTTGATGCTCATGGTCGTGCTTTAGATACTGATGGTGATGGCGTTCCTGACTACAAAGACAAGGAATTGTTAACTCCTCAAAAATGTTTTCCAGTAAATGCTGATGGTGTTGGTGTTTGCCCTGAGTCTCAATGCTGCACGGATATTAAAAAACAACTTGCAGAAGCAATATCTAACCACACAATTGGTGGTGGAAAAGATTGTAGCATAGCTTCTTTACCAAGTATTGTTTTCAAATCTGGTTCTAAATTAACCAAGGATGCTGAAACTATTCTTGCTTCTGCGGCTGCTCAATTGAAAGCTAGTCCTACTTGTAAAGTAAAAGTAATTGGTTATGGTGCTGCAAGCAAAGCTGCTCAACAACTTAGTTATGATAAAGTAAGTACAGTAATCAAGCAACTAGTAGAAAAGAATGGTATAGCTGAAAACAGAGTAATCTTTGTTTACGGTCAAGATGGTGAAGCAAACACAGTTGATTTGCAACCAACCACAGAAGATGGACCTAACACAGTTCCAGCTCCTCATCCAAACTTGAAACATAAAAAATAGTTATTAATCTTAATAAAAAGGGTTGTTTCTTAATTGAAACAACCCTTTTTTGTTTTTGTAAACACTAGATTTCTTATGTTTGCTTTTCTGTATTTAAATTATTTTATAAATATCTTATTTAGTGTAACGTATTTAGCTTTTTACAAGTCAATTTATGGGTAAAATATTTATTTTCTTTATAGCTACTTTTTTTGTTTTTGGTTGTACTTCTAAGTTTGCTAAAATTCAAAAAAGCAATGACTATGAATATAAATTCAAGATGGCTGATGAATACTATGATTCAAAACATTATGTGTATGCTCAGCAATTATATGAAGATGTTATTCCTTTTATTAAAGGAACAAATAAATATGAAACCCTATTTTACAAATTAGCATATAGTTATTACTATCAAGGTGATTATATAAATGCTGAAAACCTTTTCAAAACATTTACGGAGACATTTCCGTCAAGTAATAAAACAGAAGAGTGTGAGTATATGCGTGCATCTGTTTATTATAAACAATCTCCTAAAATTGATTTAGATCAAACTAATACAAATAAAGCACTAGGGTTATTGCAAGCCTTTATTAGTACTCACCCTACATCTGAAAAAGTTAAGGATGCTAATAAATTGATAGATGAATGTCACGAAAAATTGGAGTTGAAAGAGTTTTCTGCAGCTAAACTTTATTTTGATTTAGGTTACTTTAAGGCTGCTGCTATATCTTTTAATTCATTGTTAGAAGATTTTCCTGATACCAAACATGGTGAAGATTATAAACTATACGTTATAAAAGCCGACTTTAAGTATGCTGAAATGAGTTATGAAATAAAGCAAAAAGAACGGTTTGAGAAAGTTATTTCAGAGTATTCTGATTTTATAGAACGCTATCCTGACAGCAAATTATTAATTGCTGCTAAAGAGTATAGTGAATTAGCTAAAAATAATATAAATAATATACAAAAATGAGCAGATTAAAAAAGAGTCTAAACGTTGGCAATATCCCTGCGGTTATTGAAACGAAAAGTTTAATTGACATAAAAGCAAAAACTGGAAATGTTTATGAATCTATTGCGATTGCTTCTAGAAGAGCAAACCAAATAAACATTTCTATAAGAGAAGAATTGCACAATAAGCTTGAAGAATTTGCTACACACACTGATAGTTTGGAAGAAATTCATGAAAACAAAGAACAAATTGAAATTTCTAAGGTTTATGAAAAGATTCCTAATCCTGCAATTTTAGCTTTGTATGAGTTTATGGATGATAAAATCTATTATCGCAAAAATGATACTGATTTGTTCAGATAATTTTTTTGAAATTTATTGAAACGACAGTACTTACCTACTGTCGTTTTCATTTTATTTATTATCAATGCTACGAAATAAAAAGATATTAATTGGCATTACTGGTAGCATTGCTGCC
Source organism: Chitinophagaceae bacterium (assembly GCA_947447825.1). Lineage (GTDB taxonomy): Bacteria > Bacteroidota > Bacteroidia > Chitinophagales > Chitinophagaceae > Parasediminibacterium. Next base: position 8,319 of record CANFLL010000078.1, read on the forward strand.
TATAAAATTATTCATTTAACTAGACTATTAGTTAAGGACGGGGCTGAGGTTAGGATTATAGTTACCAAAGCTGCAACCGATTTTGTATCCCCACTTGTACTCTCCACTTTATCAAAAAATACTGTTCACCAAGAGTTATTCGCCAATAGCGAATGGGCTAATCATGTACAATTAGGTCGTTGGGCAGATTTTTTTTTAGTTGCCCCTCTTAGTTGTAATACGCTGGCCAAAATGGCCGTTGGAATTTGTGATAATCTCCTATTAGCTACCTACCTTTCTGCTACATGCCCAATAGTTTTGGCACCTGCTATGGATGAAGATATGTGGAAACACCCTTCAACTAAGCGAAATATCGAAATAGCAAAGTCTTATGGCAACTATGTAATGTGTGTTAACAATGGTGAATTGGCTAGTGGTTTAGTAGGTGAAGGAAGAATGGTTGAACCAGAACAGATAGTAAAGTATTTGAAAGCAAATTTTTGTAGAACTTCGGAATTAGGTGGCAAAAAAGTAGTAATCTCCGCTGGACCTACTTACGAGTCACTAGATCCTGTTAGATTTATTAGTAACCATTCTTCTGGTAAAATGGGCTTTGCAATAGCAGAGGCTTTATATGCAAAAGGGGCAGATGTAACTCTTATTGCCGGACCAACTAAAGAGGTATTGTCTTTTGAAAGTATTAATCGCATAGATGTGCATTCTGCGGAGGAAATGTACAATGCCTGTATGGGTTATGCTAATGCTGATATTTTAGTGATGAGTGCAGCAGTAGCTGATTATACGCCTGTTTTAACTGAGAAAAATAAAATCAAAAAGAAGGATGAGAGCTTGACTATTGAACTAACTAAAACAAAGGATATTTTACTAGCTCTAGGCAAGCAAAAGAAAGCTGGCCAATTCATAGTAGGTTTTGCCCTAGAAACAAACAATGAAATTGAAAATGCGCTACATAAACTAAATCATAAAAACGCTGATTGTATTGTTCTAAATACTTTAAATGATAAGAATGCCGCTTTTGGTTTTGATACCAATAAAATTACCATACTACATAAATCGGGAGAAATGATAGCTTTTGATTTGAAAAGCAAAAAAGAAGTTGCGGAAGATATTGTTTCATTTATTATTACCAAACTTAATGATTAAGAAAATTGCGCTATTGTTCAGTGTTGTCTTTTTTTGGAGTTTCATCCAAGCACAAGAATTACTTGTAAGAGTAACAGTAAATGCAACACAAATAAACAGTTCAGTTGATAAGAAGATATTTACAACCCTTCAAAATCAGCTAAATAACTTTCTGAACAGCAGAAAATGGACTGGAGATAATTTTAAGCAAAACGAAAGAATAAACTGTAGTTTTTTACTGACTTTGGAAAGTGTTGTTGAGCAAAATGTTTACAAAGGTTCACTTACCATTCAAGCTGCAAGACCCGTTTATGGCAGCACTTATCAATCACCAATAGTCAATTATAAAGATCCGGATATCACCTTTAAATATATTGAGTATCAACCTATAGATTTTAACGAAAATCAGGTGCAGGGTATTGATCCATTAATTGGAAATTTATCTGCAACATTTGCCTTTTATGCTTACACAATTTTAGGATTAGATTACGACAGTTATTCTCCCAAAGGAGGAGATCCTTATTTTCAGAAAGCACTTAAAATTGTAAATAATGCACCTGAATCAGGTTCCATTTCTGGCTGGAAGTTATTTGATGGCATCAGAAATAGGTATTGGCTAAATGAAAATTTGGTTAATAATAAGTACAACATAATTCATGATGTTTTTTATGCTTACTATAGAAATGGCATGGATAGTTTAGCCGTTTCTGATTTGAAAGCTAGAGATAATATTCTTAAAACCATGACAAAGTTGTTGGCCTTCAACCAAGAGAATAGTAATACGGCCATTGTTCAATTTTTTATGCAGAGCAAAACAATTGAATTGATTGGCGTTTTCAAAAATGCTTCGCTCGAAAGTAAACCGAAGGCTGTGGAGGTTCTTTCAGCCTTAGATATAGCTAGTGCACAACGTTTTAAAGATGAAATTAAATGAGTAAAAATGTACTCTTTATTGTGTTCTTTTTATCAATAATTTCTTGTGGCAAAAAGAAATCAGATCTGTTGTCAGTAAATGAAATGAAAGTTGTAATGTGGGATGTGCTAAATGCTGACAGTTGGTATACTCAAACAGCCATGAGGGATACTACAGGTAAACTTCATAAACAAAACATTGTGTGGTATCAACAAATATTTCTTCAGCATGACATAACTAAGGAACAATTTTATCGTAGCTATCATTATTTTGAATCCAATCCTTATAAAATGAAGGTATTGATGGACTCTGTTGAAGCTTATGGTTTAAGAACAAAAATGGCGATAGATTATAGGCCAGCTAAACAGAAACTTCACAGATAAGCTACATTTCTAAATCACTATAATGTGCAAATTGTGTTTCATTAATTTAAAACTGAAATTCAAAATTTAAAGCATTCTACAGTTCGTTTTCATAATAAAGTTTATAAAACTTTCTGCCTTGTTCATCAACGCCTTTCTCTATGAATTCATTGTTGCCATGAATATATATATGGAAATTTTTGTCCAGTTTTAAAATGCTTTTAAAAACCCGTGCCTGTTTTTTTACGGCTGCATTCGAAATTTCAAAGTTGTCGGCTATCTCTGTTTCAAATTCTTCCTCATAGTTACTTTTATATTTTTTAAAAGATTCGATTGCTTGTGTGTTGTCAATTACCTCCGTTGCAAATTCATCCATATCAAAATTGTCCTTCTCTTTAAAATATTTCATGCTACGGTTCAGCAAGTCTATTTTATCAGTTTTCGATATTTCAAATTCTTCATCCATCCCTTTAGTCACAAACTCTTTGTAGATGCTTAGTGCATTGGAGGTTTGATTATAATTGTCATTTCTTACTTTCAGCGATAGAAATTCATCTACCCAGTACACTGCTTCAGTACTTTTATTTGTTTGGTCAATGACCGCAACCCTATATCCAGCTTCTTTTTCAGTGTTAAATACTAGGCAACCCTTGTCCAGTTTTTTAATGTTGATAGCATCCTGTTCGCAAGTAACCTGAAAGTTTTTATGGTCAGGATAAACCTTTAGATAGGTTTCTTTTGTTTCCGATTTAAAAATCCCAATGGCTTCAAGCAACTCCCCATCTATTTGTAATTGCTTGAAATGAGCCACGTAAACTTCCCCTGACTTAATTTTTGGATGATTAGAAACATCATATAAATGCTTGGCAATCTGCGTGCTATTTTCATGAAAGTTGTCCGAATTGTCGAATATTTCAGATGCAAAATGAAACATTTCATTCAATTCAAGTTTTTCACTTACATGCGAAAAATGATACAATTCATTCACCTTCTCAAAGGAAGAAAGAAAATATTGCATCAGTAAACTACTTATTAGCTCATCATTAAGTTTTATTTCCTCGTTAGAGAAGTTGCATGGTTCGTTTTGAGATTTATTTCCAATTTTATGTATTGAAATCTTATTTAATTGTGCTTCAAAGTATGTAATCATCAGTTCATTTTTTGGATACAAATGTAGCTTTATGACGATACAGATAGTTTGATTTCTAAATTGTGTTTAAATGCTTTTAGAATCGGAATTATTTTTCATGAAATAAAGCATCTGGTCATCGGAATAATTTTTAATGTTTATGTACTCATCGTTAATCTTAAATAGTTGGTTATTACCAAACTATCCCCCGGTTTTAATCATCACATTAGCCAATACTAGGTTGCATATATATTATTTTTGAATAAACTTGCGTTAAGCAATTTGATAAAATAGTTTGAATTCAAAATGACACCTTTATTTATCTATCATTCAAACTTTTTCTCCTTGATGCTTTTTTCTTTTACCTATTATAAAAGTTTTCAACCTTTTTAAAGCCTGTTTTTACTAATAAGGAATGATTCATTACTGTACAGGAAAATGATTTTACTCTACAGTAAAATCATTTTCCTTTACAGTAATGGACTTTTCCTTTAGAGTATTAAGGTTTTCCTCTAGAGTAAAATCATTTTCCTTTAGAGGAATGAAGTTTTCCTTTACAGTAAAATCAATTTACTGTAAAGGAAAAAGCCATTTATGATTGATAATATAATGGTTGCACTTTGATGAAAGCCTTTGTACACATACAAAGGAATGTGTGATGATCCTTATAAATCAACTTTTACCTTGTATTCTACCAACAATAAATACCTATTTTTCAATTGCGTTACTTATTTTTTTCTGCTTATGAATAAATATGCGCCAAATCAATATTTTTAATTTTTATGTCCCTCAAGGTTATAACTAAGTTGCCGCATTGCTAACAAAACTTTCATTACCTCTATCGAAAATATTATTTGTTATAAAAATTAATACCTTTATTTACAAACTGGATTATAATCAATAAATAAACTCTTAAAAGTAAATTGACAGGTCAAAAAAGTATCTCCATGAAAATAGCGTACATATATCCCGCTTTAACCACAATTGGTGGTGCTGATAGGGTTATTTCTGAGAAGGCAAACTATTTTGCAGAAGTAAAAGGTTTTGAAGTTTTTCTTATTACTGCTCATCAAAATGGCTTGCCTTTGTCGTTCCCATTATCTCCAAAAGTTCAACATATAGATTTAGAAGTGAATTTTGATGAACAATATAAGTACTCCTTTTTCAAGCGAGGACTTGTTTATCTTAAACTAATTAAAATCTATAAGGAGAAGCTATCTCAATTACTAAATAAATTACAAGTTGACATCACTTTGACCACAATAAGTAGAGATGTTGATTTTTTGGCTTCATTAAAAGATGGTAGTCCAAAGTTTGCAGAAGCACATGTAGCTAAACGTTTTCTGCGCAATAATCATTTGCTTCAACAAAGAGGTGGGCTGTATGGAATAGTTGGCAAAATATGGGCTAATAAGCTGGAAAAAGCCATAAAAGAATTTGCAGGATTAATAGTGCTTACTAATAATGATGCTGCAAAGTGGAAAGATCTAGATAAAAATAAGATCACCGTTATCCCTAATGCGTATCCTTTTTATCCCGCGCAAAAAAGCAATTGTCGGTCTAAAAAAATAATCAGTGTTGGAAGATTGGAAGAACAGAAAGGTTATGATAAACTGATTTGTGCTTGGGAAATAGTAGCTAAAAAGCATCAGGATTGGACAATTGCTATTTATGGGGAAGGTTCATTGCACGGTGAATTAACAAAAATGGTTCAGGATAAAAATCTTACTACTTCTTTTTCTATCAATAAGCCTGTTAAGAATATTATTGATAAGTATGAGGAAAGTTCTTTTTTGGTTTTGAGTTCTGTGTTCGAAGGCTTCGGGATGGTATTGGTGGAGGCAATGGCTTGTGGCATTCCGGTTATTTCTTTCGATTGCCCAGATGGGCCAGCAGACATTATTAAGGATGGGGAAGATGGTTTTTTAGTGGAATTAGGGAACATTAATCAATTAGCAGATAGGATTGAATATTTAATTGAGCACGAAGAAAAAAGAATTGAAATGGGTAAAAAGGCAGCCGAAAATATTAAGCGTTATGATCCTGCCATTATTATGGAAAAATGGGTAACCTTGTTTGAAGCAAACGCTAGGAAAAGGTGATAGGTTGTAAGTAATAGGTTGTAAGTGATAAGTTGTAAGTGATAAGTGATAAGTTGTAATTGATAGGTTGTAAGTGATAAGTGATAAGTTGTAATTGATAGGTTTTAAGATAAACTGTATTTCAACTAAAGTTGCTCTATTTGTTTACAACATTTCTTACCGTCAATTGGAGTTCTTTAAGGTTGAAATGAAGGGAGTACACATGTATTGTATTTTTGATGAATATGAAATAATAATAATCACAGTATTAACTTCTTATTACTCAGAACCTAATACTTACAACTTAATACGTACAACTTAATACGTACAACTTAATACTTACAACTTAATACCTAAACTTACAACTTCCTTTTCAGCAATTATGTAGGCATAAAAAAGATTTAAAAATGAAATCATTCGACTTTAAGAATAAGCATTTTCTCGCCTTGCTTGGTAATGGCGTTATATCTGTGTTCAGCGTATTGACCATCTTTTTTTTATACCGGGCCTTATCAAAAACAGATGCCGGAACTTGGTTCTTTTTTTTAACCATTCTTGGTTTGGCAGACTCTATTAGAAATGGTTTTCTTACAACAGCCACCATTAAATTCTATGCTGGCACATCCTTGGAAAGAGGGCAAGAAGTACTTGGTTCAGTATGGTATCTTGCATTTATGGTTACGCTTATTTTAGTAGGTATTAATCTGGCGGCCATTCCATTCATTGGGTTCATTCATAAACCAGAGGTAATAATCGTTATTAAATGGTTTAGCATAACACTCATTAGCACATTGCCCATTTCCATTGCTGGCTGGGTATTGATTGCCGAAGAAAACTATTTTATGATGCTCTGGATTAGGCTAATTAATAATGGAACAATGATTCTACTAATCATTATCTTAATCTTTTTAAAGATGGGATCATTGCATAATATTTTAATAGTGAACTTAGGAACGAACTTATTGGCTAGTGCTTTTTGCATTTTTATGGGATTATCTAGGTTGAAAACAATTCCATACAGAGCAAAAGCAACCATTATTGAGATTGCACATTTTGGTAAGTATAGCCTTGCCACTAACACGAGTGCCAATTTACTGAGTAGTGCAAGCACCCTGATTATTACTTTTATTCTGAGTCCGGCTGCATTGGCTGTGTATAATTTGCCACAACGATTAATGGAATTTGTGGAGATTCCGCTACGTAGTTTCATGGGTACGGGCATGTCTGCTATGGCAGCAGCAGCAAACAATAATGATGAAGAAAAGATAGTGTATGTAAGCAAAAAGTATGCGGGCATACTAACTTTTGCCTTTATTCCTCTGGCAATTGTTGCTTTTTTTGGAGCAGGTATAGCCACTCAACTTTTAGGCGGTGGTAAAGCAGAATATGCCACTGGCGAAGCACCTAACATATTGAGGATGCTTATGTTTATTGCTATTTTATATCCTATTGATCGTTTTAACGGAGCAACGCTAGATATTATCAATCATCCGAAAGTTAATTTTTATAAGGTTTTGGTAATGATGACAGTTAATATTTCTGTAAGTGTTGCAGGTGTATTGCTGTTAAAGAATGCTTATGGAGTTGCCATTGCAACGCCTTTTACCTTGATGGCAGGACTTTGTTTTGGTTATTATCACCTTAAAAAACACCTTAAAGGATATACTTTCAGAGGTATAATTGCTACTGGTTATGATGAATCTAAATTGATTTTAGTGCAGGTGTTGAGTCGATTTAAAAAGTAGTAATAGTAGATTTTTAGTGAGTATCTTATGAATCTTTAAGCACATTTTTAGTAGTTTTAGGAAGATTGAACAGATATTGGTTGTAAAATATTAACACCATAATAAACTACTTAGGAATAATTCTTACATTCGAAGTCTAATTTTTTTTATATGCGTTTTATATTGTTCATACTAATAATTATTATCTCAACAAATTGCATGGCACAATGTGCCACATTCAGGCTTAATTCACAAGGTGATACCTTAAATTGTAAGGATGTTAATGGTAACAAACAAGGCAAATGGGTGTTAAGAACAGAAAGTGTTAGGGGAGAGCCTGGATTTGAAGAGGAAGGAGAATTTGAGAATAATAAAAGAACAGGTCCTTGGCGTAAATATAACTTAATTGGCGATCTACTTTCAGTTGAGAATTACCGTTGGGGTAATAAAGATGAGTTAAGCCAATATTTTACCATTTATGGTTTAGAACATGAAGAGTTTTGGCATGCTACGAATCCACTTTATCCTTTTGATACTATTTATGTACCCAATGTTGATAATCCAGATAAATATGAAATGAAGGTGGTTAGGGTAGAAGCAACAACCGTTAGACACGGCAATTGGAGATATTATGACCCAGAAACTGGAAAGCTGATAAGAACAGAAAGCTACCTTTTTGATAAACTTCAAGAAGCTAAAGTTGCTGAAAAGCCAACTGATAAATCTGAGAATGCACAAAAACAAGCAATTGCGCCAAACGGCAAGCCTAAAGAGGTAGTTCAATTTGAAAAGAAAATTCTTACTAAAAAGAAAATTTATATAAGAGATGGTACTGTTAGATATGATAAATAATTGCTGAATACAGAGGTATTAAGTACAATTTTGTACGTTGAATATAAAACTTATAACGTACAACGTACAACTTTCCTTAGTTTCGTCTCGATATGCAAGAGACAAATTATTCATTCGATACAATCCTTTCCAATCTAAAGATAGAGTCACTCAACCCCATGCAAGAGGCTTCTTTAGAGGCAAATAAACAGCATGATAATGTGCTTTTATTATCAGCCACAGGTTCTGGCAAAACATTGGCATTCCTGCTCCCAATCCTTCAATTATTGGATGCAAGCAATAAGCAAACACAAGCTTTAATCATTGTTCCTTCAAGAGAACTAGCCCAACAAATAGAAGATGTATTTAGACGGATGGCAACAGGTTTTAAGATTACTAGTTGCTATGGTGGCCATAAGCGTGAAACAGAAGAAAATAACTTAATTGAACCTCCTGCTTTGCTTGTGGGTACGCCAGGAAGATTGGCAGACCACATTCGTCGTGGTAGTATTACGCTTCAATCAATTACTACTTTGGTGTTGGACGAGTTTGATAAATCGTTAGAACTAGGTTTTCAGGAAGAAGTATCTTTTATTGTGGGCAGCTTGCCATCCATACAAAAAAGAATTCTGACATCTGCTACTGAGGCAGTAGAAGTACCCATTTTTATTGGGTTGAAAGATGCAGTAAGACTTCATTTTCTTTCGGAGGATAAGACTATAGATAATAAACTGATACTCCAAAAGGTTTCTAGCCCCGAAAGTGATAAGGTGGATACACTCTTTAAATTGATTTGTCACTTGGGAAGTCGTCCAACCATTGTGTTCTGTAATCACAGGGAATCAGTTAATAGAACAAGTGATTTATTGGCACAAAAAGGTATCGTCAACGAGTTTTATCATGGGGCATTGGAACAACAAGAACGTGATAGTGCCTTGTGTAAGTTTAGAAACGGGACTGTAAACGTGTTGATAACAACCGATTTAGCTTCACGCGGATTGGATATTCCAAACATCCGTTTCATTATTCATTATCATTTACCTGCAACCGAAGATGTTTATATCCATCGTAATGGACGAACTGCACGAATGGATGCAAGTGGTACTGCCATATTGATACTATCACCAAGCGAAACTATGCCTCCCTTTATTACAGATACCATCGAAGAATTGATTGTTCCGGAATCTGTCTCTTTACCTGAGAAGCCAAAGTGGACTACCCTCTTTATTGCTGCAGGCAAGAAGGACAAGGTGAATAAGATAGACATCGTTGGATTTTTATCCAACAAAGGACAATTGAAAAAGGAAGACATTGGATTAATTGAAGTAAAGGATTTCTTTTCGTTTGTGGCGGTTCGTAAAACCAAGGTCGGAGAGGCGTTGCAACTCATCCGTAATGAAAAGATTAAGAACAAAAAGGTAAAAATAGAAGTAGCTAAATAAAAAATCAACCACAAAGCACACAAAGATTATGGAAAGAATTAACCACAAGGAACACTAAGGTTTTCACGAGGAAACACAAAGATTATGTAGAGATGGATTAAATCATAGAGTACTTTGTGTTTCTTTTCTTTGTGTTCCTTGTGGTTAAAATCTCTTGTGTCCTTTGTGGTAAATCTATTATATAACATGCATCCACAAAACATATCTATTCTCGATTACACTTACACGCTTCCTGAAGATAGGATAGCCAAATATCCTTTGCCAATTAGGGATGAGAGTAAGCTGCTAGTTTATGATAAAGGCAACATCACCGATAGTGTCTATAAGGACTTGACCAGTCATCTTCCTGCCGATGCGTTACTCGTTTTCAACAATACCAAGGTTGTGGAGGCAAGACTTTTGTTTACCAAAAGTACTGGTGGAGTGATAGAGTTATTTTGCTTAGAACCTGACGATAAATACCCCGACATAACAACTGCCATGTTGCAACGCGGGAGGGTATTGTGGAAATGTTTGGTGGGCGGTGCCAAGAAATGGAAGGGTGGCGCATTGGTAAAAAACATTAGTTCCCCAACAAAGGATATAACTCTTTCTGTTACCATGTTGGAGCGGCTGAACGACTATTTTAGTATAGAGTTTTCTTGGGATGACGATACTGTTTCCTTTGCGGAGATATTGCACAAGGCTGGTCAAATCCCCCTGCCTCCTTATCTAAATAGGACTGTTGACGAGACAGATAAAGACACGTATCAAACAATATATGCCAAGCACGATGGTAGCGTGGCTGCCCCAACTGCAGGGTTGCATTTTACAGAAAGACTATTTGAAAGCCTTGAAGCAAAGGGCATTGGGCATCGGTTTGTAACGCTTCATGTTGGGGCAGGAACTTTTAAACCCGTTAGTGCAGCCACTATGAGCGAGCATGAGATGCACGCCGAGTTTATTGATGTTCCGCTAGATTTTATAGAAGATTTAATCAATCATAAAACAATCATCCCTGTAGGCACTACTTCTTTGCGCACGTTGGAAAGCTTGTATTGGTTGGGTGTGAAGGCAGGAACTAGGGAAGTAAACGATAACAGCGAACTAACCATAAACCAATGGGATGCCTATAATCTTCCGCAGTATATTCCTCTAAAAGAAGCTATTGAATCGCTTACAAATTGGATGAAGGCTCACAATAGCAATCGCCTCATTACCAAAACACAATTGCTGATAGCACCTGGTTACAAACTACGTGTTGCCAAGGGGTTGGTTACTAACTTCCATCAGCCACAATCTACCTTGCTTTTATTGGTTGCTGCCATTATTGGTGCCGACTGGCGCAGGATGTACGACTATGCCCTTGCCAATAACTATCGGTTTCTTAGTTATGGAGATGGATGCTTTTTGAAGTATGAGGGTTAGTTTTCACTAACAGGTTTCCATTTCTCCAATCCTTTTCACAATCTTACCCTCTCCAATAATCCTTGCCCCTTCCTTAATCTGTATTCGTACATTCTTTTTCAATAGGTTTGTCAGGTGCGAATACTTTAGTACAGATATAAGCACGGTAGCGTTTTCTCCAGGAAATAATTGTTGTTTATGTATAAGGCTAATAATGCAGTCCGATGAATGTAAAGCTGAAAGGTCTGAATAGCCAAAGTATATATGAGGTCTATATCCTGTAGCAATGTAAGATTTGCGTCCTTTTGATGGATCGAACAAATGCACATCCGCCTCAATCTCAAAATGTTTCTTGGTATTCAACATAATTCAAAATTTTAAAGATCACGTAATAATTAAAGTCGTCCAGATTATCCCTATCCACTGCAAAGGTATTGCCAACACCTAATGATTCATCTGGATGTAGTCTATCCAGTAAATCTTTATATCTGCTATCAATTTCCGCTTCCACTATATAAAAAGGCTCTTCATCATAAGGAAAGAAGTTCTTGCCAAAAATAGAAGCATCTTGTGGGCTTATTGCAAATAGTTTTCCCTCATATCCACCAGCCTTTCCGATAAATAGTTTATTGATTTCTAAATCTATTTTTTCTGCCACCGAGATGGCTCTATATAATTTCACTTCATGTCAATTAAATATTAGCAAGGCTATGGGTAAATATAGTGTGTTTATTCTGAGCAGCTAAAATATAACTCTCCATAAACTAAAAAGGTACATCGATATTTCACAAGAATAGTTGCACCTTTTTATTAATTATATGTAACAGATAGAGTGGGCGTTATGCTTTTTGCACCAACATTTACGACTATGCCCTTGCCAATAACTATCGGTTTTTGAGCTATGGTGATGGATGCTTTTTGAAGTATGAGGGATGAAAATGGATTTAATATCAATGAATAATTTCAGCTTTTATTAATAAATATTTCTATAACCCAAAAGTGCAGCTAACCTAGTAAGTTTAGTTGCGCTTTCAACGTATTCTTGTATTGTTACTTCTTTATTTATAATCCAATAATTGCTAACATCAAAACAGAAAATACCCCAAACATCCAACGGATAATATCTACCTTGGCTTCATGAATATCACTTTTAGTTGCCATTATCTCTTTACGTTGCTGGAATTTCTTGTCAGACTTCTTGTCAAAATATTCTATCACGATTGCCGCCTCTTGTTCAGAAAATCTTGATTTGAAAATATCGTAAACCTTTAATTCTAGCGTACTCATTGTAATTCCTGTTTCAATAAAACTAAGCAATGCAAACTACGAACCGATTTCTATTTTCCTATTCTACTTTCAAATCAAAAAGATGTAACGAATCCTTCCTTATTAAGGAGAATCACACGTATAAATTAGTTACAAAAGTTGTGTTAACATAATACTTACCGCAAAAAAACATAGCGATTCCACACGCAAAACGTGTACTGTAGCCCTAGTAGAAATTAGCGATTGACGAGGAAAGCCGGGCTGCCATCAACGAATAAGTACGTTATGTATGGCATTTATCCTTTCTGTATTATTATTCAATGTTGGACAAATATAACCACCCTCATCAAATTCATTCCAGGCATAAATCAGTAAAGTGTTTGAAAGTGTGCTAGATGGATGTTTTTTTATCCAACCTAAACAATCAGCTACATGATTGGCAATTTGCTTTGGTGTAGCATCCTGTGTCCATTCGTTTGCCCCAACCTTTGTCCACCAAACAGGATGGTCTATCCTTGGTTTTGTATTTCTCCCTGTTGTTACCCAAGGCACAACCTGTTTACCCGTGGAGCGGTGTTCCTCCCAACGAACACTATCCATCTTTGGCACCAATGGATAATATGCCCCCCCATTATTATGTATCCATGTGGTGTAGGCACTTATGGCATCCGCGTTTATGCTATCCGCATATTTAGCAACGCTGTATTTGTCCTCTCCCATTGCAACTACATAAATGGAATCATTGCCTGATGCCAAATTAATTTTTTGGAGATACTTGATTGTTTGCGTACTTACTTCATTTCCCAACACATACAGTAAGGGTCTTGTGCCAAATACTTTTTGGTAAATACGCTTTTTAAATTGATTTACCAACCAAGGACCATCAGTTCTTTCATCAAACTTGGCAGTACCTAAAATACAAGACCAGTTGATACCATATTTGTGTGAACATTTTAAATAAAGTTGTATGATAGTATCCAATCCACTATTTTTTGGATACCAACAAACTGCCCAGTAATTAATACCACAATATTTCGCATACTTATTTTCTTTCTCAATGACAGACAAGTTGGCTCCACGGCATTGGATAGAATCCCAACTTATTTCTTTACTGTAAAATGGCGAGCGATAATGATATTGATGTGGACTAAGATTACTTTCAACTGCCAATCCAACTGGATGAATGTTGCCAATCCAAGCATCCCATCTAATTGCACCAACGGTTGGTAGTTGTTGGGCAAATAACCCAATATTCAGAACTCCATTCAAAATTATAATCAGTGGTGTTACCTTTAATAATTTATTACAACCCATATTTTTCTACTCTTGCCAATACAACAAACGAAGTCATCTACATCTCTCTTAACCCTGTAGCAATAGTACAACTTTTAATAACCCAAAAATAAATCTAAATACTTTCTAGAGATTAGTGGAGTCTATAAATAATTTCGCTTAAATCTATTAGCAAATTACCGTAGGAATCTTCAATAAAGCATTAATTATCCATTTCTTAACCATAGCAACCGCCCTAATAGTTGTTTGTCTAAAGACATAACAACGGAGAGTATTAAACAAAATCATACCTCGCTCTACTTTCTACTATGTATGAGTAATCAGCTTTACTTAACACTTAAGCAATGTGAGTGTCGGTATAGCCTCTAAATGTGGGGTTTTACAATATCTCATAAAGCCTATCTACAATCTGTTTACCCATTTTATTTATACTTTCATCATAATGAGTAAAACAATCATTGAATAATCTTTTCTCGCTCTCAAAATATCCTAAGGATACTTTCATGTCATCTTGGTCTATTACAATATTGCCTTTTTTCACTTCTATATTGCCATTTAAAATACGGTAACTGATATCCAGTTTTGAGGAATCATTCTCAATGTAAAAAGATTCTACCGTCAAGAAAAGAATGATAAACCCTTTATCTATTGTATTGAATTGATGCGGAATGCTATTAATTGTCAATTCTATCTTCTCGCCATTTAGCTTTTGTTGCAACCCTTTTTCCTTGGCATTTTTATTTATTGAAGTAATCAAATTGTTTACAGGAATAAATGTATTCATGTTGCTTGTTGCACGAAAAAACCAATTCCAGTAAAAAAGTAAGGGCAATATTTGCTTTTTAGTAGTTGCACTTTTTGTTGGCTGATTCGGCATTTCGTTTTCGATGGGAAAGGCAGTTTTATAAATAAAACAAGCTGTATTCTTTTTTTCTGCGGTAGGCGTATGTTTATTGTAATATTTTTTGGAGGCATTGTCTGCAAAGTGTGCAGTACTACAAGAAAACAATATTAACGGACTAAGAATAAGCAGTAAGTAACCAAGGTAATTTTTAGATGTTATTTTCATATCGCAATGTTTAAAATCAAAATTAGAATGACTATCCGCTATTTGGTAATTAAGTATACCATGGATTTTTTAGTGTAGCAACCACAAGTCTATCAAATAATTTTTCACCAAAGTATCTCCTGTTGAACTTATAACAGAATTCATTGAGATAGTTCTGCATATACTCATCCTTTAC
>CANFLL010000079.1 GCA_947447825.1 Chitinophagaceae bacterium
AGTGAGTCGTCGACTCACTCAGGTGAATCTTTTTCTGACTCAGGTGAGTAGTAGACTGACTCAAGTGAATATAAGCGTGACTCAGCTGAATAAATGGAAGAAAGAAGACAAAAGAAAGTGCTCATTTTGATATGCTGCGTGTTTGGGATAATCTTCGAGAATGTTTACTTTATGAGAGTTGGAACAGGTGAATAAAAGTATATTGCTTTTCCTCCTGAAATTAGCGGTAGATATTTTGTTGGATAACGATAATTTTAATCTGTCAAAGTAGAATTAAGAACAGTGGCATTATTTCAATTATATTTCATACTAAAACAACATTGATTTGTATATACAAATTAGTGTTTTTGGAAAATGATTTGTAGTTAATAATGAAGTAGCTTCTTGAAGTGAAAGCATGTCATAATTTAGCCGCTTATTTTAAGGAAGTATGAGTATTATTGACGACATAACCCAGCATGACATTAAACAGACAACAGTTAAAAGAATAACTTATTCGTCTACTGGGTACTTTTCTAAACTAGTGTCCGACTATTTGGATGAAGATGAAAAATTACAACCTTTCTATAAGCATCCTGTTTCACTAGAAGGTATTAAAGCATCAATAGAAGCAAGAAAATCATTCAATACGGATAGAGAGTTATTAGCTAAATCTCTTTTTGAACAATATGAAGGAATTGAGCTTAATGAAAGGCAAAAACAAAATATTCAGCTTTTAACTGGCAATAACACATTCACCATAACTACTGCCCATCAGCCAAACCTGTTTACTGGACCTCTTTATTTTATTTACAAAATACTACATGCCATTAAATTGGTTGATGAATTGAACAAAACATTACCTGAATACCATTTTGTGCCGGTGTATTATATGGGAAGTGAAGACGCAGACATTGACGAACTTGGATTCATTAACCTTAACGGTGATAAACTTGCATGGAATACAACTCAAACTGGTGCCTTCGGAAGAATGAAAATTGATAAAGACTTACATGTACTTATCGATAAAATTAAGGGCCAAATTGGCATATTTCCTTATGGAAATGAACTAATAAGTTTATTCAGAAAATGTTACAGCATTGGCAAAACTATTCAGCAAGCAACACTAGAATTGGTGAATGATTTGTTTGCAGATTATGGCTTGCTAGTAGTTATTCCTGATAATGCAGCATTAAAAGCAAGCTTCTCTCCTATTATTAAAAAAGAATTGACGGAACAATTCTCTAAGAAAGCAGTTTCAGCAACGCTTTCTGAACTTAACAAACACTACAAAGTACAAGCGGCTGGCAGAGACATCAATTTGTTCTACTTACTAGAGGATAAAAGGGAAAGAATTGAATTAGGAAAAACAGGTTTCACCGTTGAAGCATTAAACATAACCTGGACGCTTCCTGATATCTTAGCAGAATTGGAGAATCACCCTGAAAGATTTAGTGCCAACGTTATATTACGAGGTCTATTTCAAGAAACAATATTGCCCAACATCGTATTCATTGGCGGTGGTGGAGAATTAGCCTATTGGCTAGAATTAAAAAAGGTTTTTGAAGCTACTTCAGTTCCATATCCAATGCTTATTCTTAGAAACTCTTTTTTGTTGGTTAAGGAAAAAATTGCTACCAGAATAGACAAACTAGGTTTCAAAATAGATAACTTTTTCGACACAGAGCGTAGTCTCGTAAACCAATTGGTGAACAAAAATTCTTCTCACAAGCTATCATTGAACAATGAAGTAAAACAAATAGAAGAACTGTATCATCAAATAAAAATGGAAAGCATGAAAGTAGATCCAACGCTCGCAATTCATATTGAAGCTTTAGAAAAAGCTGCTGTAAAAAAACTAATAGACTTAGAGAAAAAGATACTTAAAGCTGAGAAAAGGAAATTTATAAATGAACAACATCAAATAGCCCACATAAAAGAAGCATTATTCCCTAAAAATAATCTTCAAGAACGGACTGATAACTTTTCAACAATATTTGCAATGGAGGGTAAAGAATGGCTAAATACTATTTATCATTTTTCTGATGGCTTGAAACAAGAATTTTCAATTCTAACTTTCTAGTCTTTATCAATTAAAACCTTACACGTTAGGCATTCCCACTATATTTGTTTTTTGTCATATTAAAATAAAGAATTCTAATGAGTAGTACGAGTTTATGGCCTTCATTCGGAGAAATAAAATTAATTAAAACACCCAAAATAATATTAAAGGAACAAGCCCATATTCTTCAAAGCATTACTAGTGGCTACATTAAAACTGAGATTCAAACCGCTCCTCATTCCAATCTTTTAAATAAGGTTTCGCACGTAATGAAAATAACGGCTCCTTCTGTTGAGAACTTTAGTACAGCCATAGTGCAGGTTGATCATGATATTATTAAATTGTATCCTCTTAATGTTACTTCTCGCATTAAAGCAATGCCTGTTGCCTACACCGCAATTGATGAATCAGAGTATTTGATTCTTCTCAAAAAAATATTTGAAGAGAAAGAAACAATAGAAACTATTCAAAGTCTTCTTGCTCAAAGTAAGTCAAATGAAAAGGTTTAATTCTATTAACAATTAAAAACTTCCTTGGTAATCTAGTCAAAATAAATAAAGCAACTTTCACTTCATTGCAATGCCTTTTTCTTCTTGATACTTTCAACTAATTACTTTCAACTTCCTAAGCTATATTCGTTCCTCAATTTATTGTTGATGCGATTATTAAAAGTGCTTTTTATACTATTTTGTTTTCCAATATTTGGCAAGGCTCAACTTCATGCTTACATTTCGGGAAAAGTTGTCGATGAAAACGATGCACCATTGCAAGGTGTTACCATTCAGATGTTGAGCAAACAAAAAAGTACAACCACAAAAGAGGATGGCACATTTAAATTATCAGTTTCGCCCAATAAACCTTTCGCACTCATTTATTCCTCTGTGGGCAGGGCTACCATCCAGAAAAGCTATTTAATTAGTGCATCTAAAGAAGAAAAAGTATTAATACGGTTGATGCCTACCATCAGCGAAATGCAAGACGTAACCGTTAAAGATGAACGCACTCGCAGAGAAGCTGGGGTTGTATCCATTGATCCTAGCACCGCAATATTCAACCCCTCTCCCATTAGCGGCATAGAAAGTTTAATTAAAATAGCTGTAGGAAGTAACAATGAACTCTCGTCACAATACACAGTTAGAGGAGGTAACTATGATGAAAACCTTATTTATGTTAATGACTTTGAAATATTCCGCCCCTTTTTAGTGAACAGTGGACAACAAGAAGGTTTAAGCTTTATTAACCCCGATATGACTGGTGGTGTAAAGTTTTATACGGGAGGTTTTCAGGCAAAATATGGCGACAAACTGAGTAGTGCTTTAGATATTACTTACAGAAAGCCTAGCAAATTTGGAGGTTCTGCTTACTCAGGCTTGCTAGAGCAGGGCTTGCATTTAGAAGGTACTGCCAAAAACGGAAAGGTTTCTTATTTGATAGGTGCAAGAAATAGAACTAACAGAAACTTGTTGAGTAGTCAGGAAACGCAAGGAAACTATGTGCCTTCTAGTTCCGATTTGCAATCACTCATTACCTGGCAGCCATCAGATAAATGGCAATTGGAGATGTTGACCAACCTATCTACCACAAAGTTTACCTTCTTTCCACAATCAAGTCAATTGACAGCCTCTGTTTTCACTTCCCTTTATTCGCAAGATATTGGTGTTAATATAGATTTCTCTGGTCAGGAAAGGGATAAATATAGCAGCACATTCATCGGCTTTTCTGCTACACAAAAGCTTAATAAAAAGCTTAAACTGAAATGGATGCTGAGTAGTTTTACCGACAACGAGCAGCAAAATGAAGATATAACTGGGGTATACTTGTTTGGGGATCGTGACAAAACACAAGGAAGCTCCACTTATGGGCTTATCGTTAATCCATTAGGAGCAGGAGCTTACCAAAACTTTAGTCGTGATAAACTGAATATTCAAATTATTAATGCAAGCCATAAAGGAACACTTGACCTAGGAAAAAATTTCATTCAATGGGGCAATTCAATAGAACAACAAACAGTTAATGACAAAATAAATGAATGGCAATTGAATGATAGCACAGGCTACATAATTCCCTACAACTCACAAGTGCTTAACCTTTCTTCTGTTTTAAAGAGTAAAGACAATTTCAGTTTAACTAGATTTAATGGTTATGTACAGGACAACATTCAGTTTAAAAACAATCGGGATGTGGTGATGCAAATTGGTGTTAGATACAATTACAACACATTAAACCAAGAGTTTTTAGCTTCTCCAAGAATTGGTTTTTCTTTTAAACCAAAGGGAAGCAAAAGAGATATTATTTACAAATTTTCAGCAGGATTATACCAGCAACCTCCATTCTACAGGGAGATGCGCCGAACAGATGGCACTCTAAACAAAGACTTGTTGGCACAGAAGAGCTGGCAAATTACTACAGGCTTCGATAAAAACTTCAAGCTTTTCAATCGGCCAGCAAGATTTACATCTGAGGCTTATTACAAACAAATGTGGAACGTGGTGCCTTATGACATTAATGATGTTCGTGTGCAATATTTTGGTGAGAACTCGGCTAAAGCTTATTCCATTGGTATAGAAAACAGGCTGTACACAGAACTAGTGAAAGATGCAGAAAGCTGGTTGAGTTTTAATATTATGCAAACCAAGGAAAAAATTGACAACTTCTACTATTATCAATCACTTAATGCTGCGGGGCAGCCCATAACTGCTAGTTCCATAGACAAAGTAGTAGCACAAACGGTTAAAAAAGAGGTAGGCTGGATTAGAAGACCATCTGATAAAAGAGTAACCTTTGGAATGTTTTTTCAGGATTATATGAGTAATAATAAAAATCTAAAATTCTATCTAAGTACACTCTATGGTAGCAACCTGCCTTACAATATCCCTGGTAGTGTAAAATATCGCGATGCACTTATCATTCCTAGCTACCTACGTGTGGATATGGGCTTTAGTGCCTTGCTAGTTGATGGAAAAAAAGATAAACTTAGAAGCCACTCTCCTTTCAAAAACTTCAAAAGCATCTGGGCAACCCTTGAAGTTTTTAATGTTATTGATCATGCAAACACCATTAGTTACTTGCTGATAAAAGATTACAGCAACAGCACATTTGCCATCCCAAATTCTCTTACGCCTAGGTTGTTAAATGTGAAGTTAATTGCTCGATGGTAGTAAATGATTAAATGAGTAGTTTCCTTTGCATTTACTAATTCTTAAATACCACTACTAATTGATATTTCAATCCATAGTAATAAAATATCTCTTTCCACAGTTTGTGTATAACGAAATAAACGAGTAGAAACCCACTGTAATAAATTTGAGAGAAATAGATTTTTAAACAATTTATCATTCACATTAAAAATACCCACTTTGACAGAAACTATTATCAATTTAGATTCAATTAACCCCATTGAGTTCTTTGGTGTAAACAATGGAAAATTTGATGTACTTAAGAAGAAGTTTCCTTTGCTGAAAATACTTTCCAGAGGATCGCAGTTGAAAATTAGTGGTGCACCTGAGCAAATAGATACTGCTAAAGAAAAGATTGACCTGATTGTTCAATATCTTCAACGTAATGGCCATTTAAGTGATAACTATTTTGAACAAATTCTTGGTGGTGATGATTCAGAAGCTATTGACCATTTTGTTGAGAAGAATCCGAACGAGATTCTGGTATTTGGCCCTAATGGAAAAACCGTAAGGGCGAGAACTGCTAACCAGAAAAAAATGGTGCAAGCGGCAGACAAAAATGATATTGTTTTTGCAATAGGGCCAGCTGGTACAGGTAAAACCTACACAGCTGTAGCATTGGCAGTGAGAGCCTTAAAGAACAAAGTGGTAAAAAAGATTATTCTTACAAGACCTGCCGTTGAAGCGGGTGAAAGTTTAGGTTTTTTACCAGGAGACCTTAAAGAAAAAATTGATCCATACTTGCGCCCATTATATGATGCCCTAGATGACATGATTCCTGCCGACAAGCTTGGTTATTACATGAGTACTCGCACCATAGAAATTGCTCCATTGGCATACATGAGAGGCCGCACCCTAGATAATGCCTTCATCATATTGGATGAAGCGCAAAATACAAATGACCTTCAACTTAAAATGTTTTTAACTCGTATTGGTGCCAATGCAAAAGCCATTATTACAGGAGATCCTACGCAAATTGATTTACCAAGAAACCAAAGAAGTGGATTGGAAAAAGCAAGTAAGATTTTGAAAAATATCGACGGCATTGCACACATTATGCTTGATGAAGAAGATGTTGTTAGACACAGATTAGTAAAGGCAATCATTAAGGCCTATGATAAAGACCACAAGGCTGAAGAAGAACACTACAACAAAATGCATCATAAATAATGGATACTGACATCAAATTTCAGTGTACTTTTTCTTTCTTTTCTCATTTGTGGTAGAGCTCAAGATTATTAACTAATAAAGAAATATTTGATTGAGACAATTTCTTAATTGTTTTTTCGTTTCTATGAATATAACACTTAACAATTTTTAAATGAACAGGAAAAGGATTCTTTTAGTAGTAGCACCCCTTCTTAGTGTGTTTATTGTGAATGCACAATTAACACCACAAATTACCCAAAAGTATAAAGTATGGACAGCGAAGAAACCAGCGGTAATTAGCAAACCCAAATGGTCTCCAGCCATTGTGCCAACTACTCACCCAGTTAATGCACAAGTGGTTTATCAATACATTGATACCACCTTTCCTAATAGCGAGAATCAGTTTCCTATTAACGGCAATGCAGGTATTGGAACAAAAGCCCCTCAGGCTCCACTAGAAATAAAAAAAGGTGTAGGCAATGTATCTCATAAAAACATATTACTTCAATTGAGCAATATTTGGGCTGAGTCTGGACAAAACGAACCTACTTTAATGTTTTCTAATGGTGATCTTGATGCCAAAAACACTAGCTATTGGACAGTTGGTGCAAGAGTGTCCGGGGACAATAAGCTTAAAACACCACAAACTTTTAAGGTATGTTTCAAGGCACCTGGCGAGGATCAAGACAAAGAATATTTTTCTATTAATTCCTATCAAGGGAAAGTGAAAATTGGCAATATAAATGAACTTGTTGATGGATATAAATTGTTTGTAGAAGAAGGAATACTTAGTGAAAAAGTAAAAGTGGCTGTAAAAAACTCTGAAGATTGGTATGACAATGTTTTTAATAATTCTTACAAAAGAATGAGTTTGGCAGAACTTGATAACTTTATCAAACAAAATAGACATCTACCAGATGTGCCAACAACTGCAACTGTAATGAAGGAAGGAATTGACTTAGGAAAAATGAACGGCATCCTTCTTAAAAAGTTAGAGGAACTTACACTTGATGTGATAGATTTAAAGAAGGAATTAGACGCTACTAAAAAACAATTAGAAGATTTAAAGAAGAAATAAGCATTAGTGTTTAGTTGTTAGTTGCCGTTTATGACACAATGGTTGCTCCTTCTTCTATAAAAGGAGCAACCATTTCTATAAAGATTGCCAAGTATCACTTAAAAGAAGCAAAGGATACATCTTCTGTTGCCGTTTTTAGGTCAAAAGGAGCAGCGGATGACTCATCTGCTGCTCCTTTTGACCTAAAAACGGCAACCTCATGACGATTTAATCGAATAATTTGGCGGATAAAGGCTGTAAATAGTTACTAGGCTAAACAAAATAGACCCAACATTCTACCTTAGTAATCTCTGTGACAACCATACTATTCCTTGAGGTGAATAACGTTGCGTAGTAGCGTAACTATTAATTAGGAATTGATTATTTTAAACGGCAACAGGTGCTTTAATTCCGGGATGACACTGATAGTCTTGTAATACAAAATCTTCATACTTAAAGTCGAATATATTTTTTACAAAAGGATTAATTCCCATTGTAGGTAAAGGGAATGGCGTTCGACTTAGTTGTAAATTAGCCTGTTCAATATGATTATTATATAAGTGAACATCTCCAAAGCTATGTACAAAATCGCCATATTTCAGCCCACAAACTTGTGCAATCATCATTGTTAGCAAGGCATAAGAAGCAATATTGAAAGGAACGCCCAAAAATACATCGGCACTACGTTGGTAAAGTTGACAACTCAATTTGCCATCTGCCACATAAAACTGAAATAACGTATGGCAGGGCATCAATGCCATTTCGGGTAAGTCGGCCACATTCCATGCACTCACAATCAATCTACGGCTGTCTGGAGTTTTAATTATCTGATTAATCACTTCACTAATCTGATCGATTACTTTTCCATCTGCACCTTGCCAACTTCTCCATTGTTTGCCATAAACAGGACCGAGATCACCATTTTCGTCAGCCCATTCATCCCATATACCTACACCATTTTCTTTTAAATACGCAATATTGGTGCTTCCCTTTAAAAACCAAAGAAGTTCATGAATAATGCTTTTAAGGTGCAGTTTTTTGGTAGTAACCATTGGAAAGCCCTCCTGTAAGTTAAAACGCATCTGATAGCCGAAGCAAGAAATGGTGCCAGTTCCAGTACGATCGGTCTTTTGTGAACCATTTTCTAGTATATGCTTAAGTAGTGTATGGTATTGTTGCATGTGCGCAAATTAATCAAGTGTAAACGATGATTCACTTTTTATTAATCACCTATTGGGGATTAATAAAAAAAAGAATGAAAAAAATAAAACTTAGGCGAAATATAATCATTGCACGATAAATGGATGTTGTTGAAAGGTTATGAAAGATTGTTTAATTTAAAAAGGCTACCACTCTTATTGTGATAGCCTCTTTAAAAAATGCTTTATATTATTACTTCAAATAACCCAATATCTTCAGCATACTTTGAGCTGATTGTTCTTTTGCATAAACCCAATCTTCCAAAACACCTTGTTTGTTATATTCAATAATAATGTGTTTTGGTGAAGGAATAAGGCAGTGCTTAATACCCCCATATCCACTAATCTGATCTTGGTAAGCCCCAGTATGAAAAAATCCTACATAGAGAGGTTCTTTATTACTCTCTTCCTCTCCCTTGTAATTGTTGGTTAGTTTGGGCAAAAACACTTCATTAATGTGTTCCTCACTATCATAGTAATCATGACTATCACAGGTTATACCTCCCAAAACCACCCGATGATATTCATTGTCCCATTTATTAACGGGCAACATCAGGAACTTCTCCCCTATTCCCCAAGTGTCTGGTAAAGTAGTAATGAAAGAAGAGTCAATCATGTACCAACACTCTCTATCGTTTTGAACTTTTTGTCCAATAACGCTATAAATGTGCGCCATGCTTTCCCCAACTGTATAACTACCAAACTCAGTAAATATGTGTGGCATGGCTACTTTAGCCTTTTTACAAGCACGTTTTATATTCCCTACAATTTCATTAATCATGAATTGATAGTCGTAATCGAAACCTAAAGAGTGCTTAATAGGAAATCCACCACCAATATTAATAGAATCTAGTTCTGGACAAATCTTTTTTAGTTGGCAATACAAATTGATTACTTTGTTCAGCTCACTCCAGTAGTAAATGTCATCTTTTATTCCTTTGTTAAGGAATATATGAAGCATTTTAAGCTGAAACTTATCTTCAAAACCTTCAATTTCATCTACATAGAATTCAAGAATATCTTTAGCCCTAATTCCTAAACGAGAGGTATAAAAAGGAAAAGATGGTTCTTCTTCTGCCGCCACTCGTATTCCCAGTTTAAAAGGAGCTTTAACCGTTTTTCTGTAAGCGTCCAATTCTTCCTTATTGTCAAGAACGGGAATAACGTTTTTAAAGCCACTATTAATTAACCGAGCTATACGGTTTGTATAAGCTTTCTGTTTGTATCCATTACATATAATAAAAGTTTCCTTGTTAACCTTCTTTTTTAAGTAGAGTTGGTTAATAATTTCTATATCATAAGCATAAGAGGTTTCTAGATGTATTTGATGCTTTAAAGTTTCCTCCACAATAAAAGAAAAGTGAGAACTCTTCGTGCAGTAGCAATAATTGTAAGTGCCTTCGTATTTATGCTTTTTAAAGGCTTTATCAAACATGTCCTTAGCCTTATTTATCTGCATCCCAATTTTGGGCAGATAAGTAATTTTAAGAGGGGTACCATACTTGTCAATCAGGGCTTTAACATCAACGTTATTAAACATCAAATACCCATCATCATTCAATTTATAACCTTCCTGCGGAAAGTGGAAGGTTTGATTCACCAGTGAGGTGTAGGAATTGTTCATCTAAGAACTTGCTTTAAAATGTGATTTAAATTGATTCGCCAAACATAAAAGAAGGCAAAAGTAATAGTTTGAAACACATAAGGCACAAAAAAAGCTGAAGTGTATTTCTTCAGCTTCTTTCTTGTGTATTTTTTGTGTAAGTTTACTTTACAGATTCTACCAGTGCTTTAAAACTTTCCGGGTTATTCATAGCTAAGTCAGCCAAAACCTTACGATCTAAAGTGATACCTTTCACATTCAATTTATGAATAAACTGACTGTAAGTAAGTCCTTCTTCTCGTACACCCGCATTAATACGAGCAATCCATAACTGACGGTATTCTCTTTTCTTTAGTTTACGACCTACATAGCTGTAAGTTAAACCTTTTTCAACAATATTTTTGGCTACGGTATAAACGTTTTTACGTTTGCCATAAAAACCTTTGGCTTGATCGAGAATTCTCTTTCTTCTTGCCCTTGATGCTACTGCATTTACTGAACGTGGCATAATGTATAATTTTTTTATTGTCGACTTTATCAGTCTCCAACGAATGTTTTAAAATGTGTTTTCTCTTAACTAACGATTTTGTTAGTTTTATTTCATACGTAACAAGCGCAATACAAAGTCTTTGTTAGCAGAACCTACCATTCCTTTCATTCTTAGGGCACGTTTACGCTTAGTAGATTTCTTAGTTAAGATGTGGCGTTTGAAAGCCTTTTGAAATGAAATTTCTCCTGTGCCGGTTATTTTGAACCGCTTTTTTGCACTTGAATTTGTTTTACCTTTTGGCATAAAATAATCTTGTATTAAAGATTACACCCTACTGGCGTCTCGAACAGACGAGAACTTGTTGAGCCGTTTGGGAAATGGGCGCAAATGTAGGGGAAAAACATCAATGAGTCTCTGCTTTTTTGCTCCTATTACTGTAGAAGCCTTTTTCAACCCTACAAAAAAGCAAATAAAATTAAAAAAACAGCAAATACAAACCTAATTTATCAGCTTTCAATACAATTCATACATTTTGAATTTGACTGATTTGTGTTAATAAGTAAATGAACTGATAAAAGTCAGCTTTTATCAGAACGAGAAAAAGGATTTTTGACTCAACAAAATTTGGGAATTCCCCTTTTAATTAGAACAAGTTGTAA
This sequence comes from Chitinophagaceae bacterium, assembly GCA_947447825.1. Lineage (GTDB taxonomy): Bacteria > Bacteroidota > Bacteroidia > Chitinophagales > Chitinophagaceae > Parasediminibacterium. The sequence goes on from CANFLL010000079.1 coordinate 11,375, forward strand.
CGAATGAAGATTATAATTTCGAAAGAAAGATATATTGATGATATAAAAGCTGAGTTTAGTTCTGCTTTCCCTTACCTTAAAATTGATTTTAAGACAGATGCCAATTTACCTGTTCGACTTAGAACAAAATTACCTGTTGGAAAAGTGAAACTTGGAGCCCTATTGAAAGACAATCCAGAGGGCGTAATTAGTATTAATGAAAATAATTCAATCAAACAAATTGCCCAAAAGTTTGCAGACAATTTTGGACTTAAAACAAACTTCTTCAGAAAGAGTGGAAACTTGTGGCTTGAAATAAAAGTAACTGGCGACTGGACCTTAAAACAACAAAACGAAAGTGGGATGGAAGTTTATTGAGATATGAATTATTAGAAATAAAAATCCCTCGAAGCAAACTCTTAGAGGGATTTTTATTTAGTACTTTCTTCAAGTAGAAATCATATTTCATATTTATCTCAAGTCTTCTCCACTAAAAGAAAATGGCAATAAGTTTGTCGATTGCTTAATAACATAAACCTTGCCTTCCATACCACTCAACAATAACCTAATTGGCTGATTCACTCTTCCTTCATATTCTTGCAAAGCTTGTCTGCACATGCCGCATGGACTTAAAGGACGATTACTTTCTCCATTTAAATTATTGTAACTAATGGCCATGCTAACAATCGGCGCATTAGGAAACAACTGACCAACAGAAGCTAACAAAGCCCTCTCGGCACAAATACCCACTGGATAACTTGCATTTTCTTGGTTGCTACCTTTAATAAACTCGCCCGAATTAAGGACGGCATAAGCTCCTACTAAGAAGTTAGAATAAGGTGCATACGCCAGTTCGGTTGCTTTACGCGCTTCTGCTACCAAATGCGCATCTTCAGTTGAAAGATCATCAATTGAATTATATTCTTCGTAATCGAATGTGTATTTTTTATTTATTCCTGCCATACCAAATCTTATTTTATTAATTTATTGCCTTAAAAATACGTTTAAACCTTGGACCATCATTCCAACTAAACCAAATTAACGAAGCCTTCCCTACAATATGTGTTTCAGGAACAAAACCCCAATAACGACTATCTTGGCTTCTGTGTCTATTATCGCCCATCATCCAGTAGTAATTGAATTTTGGTATATAAGTAGTCGTTTCTTTTCCATTAATTATAAACTTCCCATTAGCTTCTTCAAATGTATTGTTTTCGTAATTAGTTATCAATCTTCTATAAAAAGAGATGTTCTGCGGTGTAAGCGTAATGGCATCGCCCTTTTTAGGAATAGTAATCGGCCCATAATTGTCTCTATTCCATTTGTTATAAGTGGTGTCAAACGGGAACATATCACTACTGATTCCTTCATCAACAATAGGAGTAATAGACTTTACATTTGGCAGTAATTTTACTTTATTGTAATTATCAATTGTTAGATTCAACTTACAAACCTTACCAGTATTATCTTGTTCCTCGTAGTCATCATCTTTGTTGTAACGAACATTGTGTTCCTCATCCATCATTATTTTAATACCTAACTCATTTTCCAAATACTCAGTTGTAAAACCAGTGCTAAGGTTAAGTATATAGTCTGTTTGTGCTGCTTCTGGCTTATAACCAATTTCATTGTTTATATACAATATACCTTTCTTCACTTGCAAAACATCGCCACCCACAGCCACACAACGCTTAATGTAGTTATCTGTTTTATCGTAAGGATGAACTAAAATTGGAAATTCGGACATCAATGCCTCCCTGTTTCCTTTATATACATTCCTCAAAACATCGTAATAGGGTTGTTTACTTCCATAATCGGGCAAATTAATGATGGTATCTCCCGCAGGAAAATTAAAAACAACTACATCATTTCTCTTTACTTCCTGAAAACCAGGCAAACGCTTGTAAGGCAACTGAACTTGCTTAATGTAGGATGGAGTAGTTAGAGAACCTGGCATTGTGTTGTGCACAAAAGGAAACGAGAGAGGTGTAATTGGAATTCGTGGTCCGTAACTCATTTTGCTTACAAACAGAAAATCGTTGATTAACAGGGTACGCTCCATGCTACCAGTAGGTATTACGTAAGCTTCAAAAACAAAAGTTCTTATTAGGGTGGCAGCTACCACTGCAAATACACCTGCATCAACCCATTCTCTTGATTGTGGTTTTTTATATTTTTCTACTACTTCATTGCCGTACCATTTGTCTGTTTTATTGAATCCTAGAAATGGGAAATACGCAAAAGGGAAAAGGGTTACTAACGTATGATCCAACAAACTAAAACGCTTGAAGTTCATCACAAAAATGATGGTTATCCAAATGGTAATGAACTGCCCAGCGATAGGGATTAATTGAAGCCAAAACCAAGCTTTTTTAATGCCACATTTCTCTACAACCAACCACGTGTTATAAAACGGAACAAATGCTAAAACAGGGTTTATTCCGGCTTTCTTAAAAAGCCCATACATACCTACATGCCAACCAATTACACCAACAATAAAAAAGAATAAGCCCATATTTGTCTTTTAGAAAAACAAAAGTAAAGGTATAAGGCATTGGTAAATACTTTTATCACGACAGATAGGCTTTAGATTAGTTAAATTAATGTAAAACAAGTTTTAACTATTTACCCAAAGAATAGCATGAAGAGAATTTCTAATCCATAGTTATCTAGAAAAAATTGTGCATACCATTCCAAATACATTGACCATAAAATGAATTTAAAAATGGTTTATAAACTAAACAGTCAAGGTTTTTTTAAAATAGTAAGATGATTTCGTCCCATTCTATTAGGGAAATTTTATCTATATATTTTGTTAGAAATCTATTTTATTTATTGTAGAGGATAAGGATTTATTAAATGAATGTTTTCTATATCATTATAGCCTGTGGGATTAAAGCATTTAATAAAAGTAGATAAACCAGAGCGGGAGCAGCAAGTATTCCATTTGGCTTTTTTATTCTATTCCCATTTTTCTTCTTACATTGTTCTTGTTTGTGGCCTTGTGTTAGAATAGAAATTTAACTTCTTATTGTTTTAAAAATAACAAGAAAGATAACCTTTTTCATTTCTCACTTTGCTAGATAGCTTAGTGGACATTGCGGTTATTCTTTCTTTTAAAAATAGTTTATTCTAAATCTACAACATTACAAAGGACATTTCTCATGGTAATTAATCAATTCAATAGGGCTTCTTTCTATTTCAAAACCCTGATAATAGGCTTTTACCTCATCAAGCACGGACTCTACTTCTTCTACTTCTTTAACGGTTACTAATCGATTTCTAAACTCTTTTATGTTGGGTAATCCTTTTAAATAATTAGCATAATGCCTTCTCATTTCGTTGATGCCCACAATCTTACCTTTCCATTCAACAGATTTACGTAGATGCTTCTTGCTCACTTCCACTCTTTCTTCCAACGTTGGACTAGCCAACAATTGCCCTGATTGCACGTAGTGTTTTATCTCCCTAAAAATCCAAGGATAACCAATAGCAGCCCTCCCAATCATGATACCATCTACCCCATATCTGTTCTTATATTCCACTGCTTTTTGCGGACTATCAATATCGCCATTACCAAAGATGGGTATATGAATACGAGGGTTGTTTTTCACTTTAGCAATCAATGTCCAGTCTGCCTCGCCCTTATACATCTGGCTGCGAGTACGCCCATGAATAGCCAACGCTTTAATGCCACAGTCTTGCAAACGCTCAGCTACTTCTTCAATGTTTTTAGTGTTATCATCCCAACCAAGACGTGTCTTTACTGTTACTGGCAAACTAGTAGATTTCACCACAGCTGTTGTAAGACGCACCATCAAATCAATGTCCTTCAGTACACCAGCACCAGCACCTTTGCACGCCACTTTCTTCACCGGACAACCAAAATTAATGTCCAATAAATCGGGATTAGTAACATCTACAATCTTGGCAGCAAGTGCCAAACTATCTTCATCACCACCAAAAATCTGAATACCTATCGGACGTTCATAATCAAAAATATCCAACTTGTGCCTACTCTTAATGGCATCTCTTATTAACCCCTCACTACTAATAAACTCAGTGTACATAAGATCGGCACCATTGTCCTTACAAACAGCCCTAAACGGGGGATCGCTAACGTCTTCCATGGGTGCCAACAACAATGGAAAATCTGGTAATGCTATTTTATCGATGAAAACCAACTTGAATGATTAATGTTATGTGATAATTGTTTAGTGGATACTTGTAAATTCGCCACTTTAAGCAAATATAATAACTGTGTTACTTTTTAGCGATTAGTGATTAATGTTTAATACTAACTACTAATTATCAAACATCATTATTTAGCAAGAATCTTAAGTTAATTTATGGAAGAACAAGAAGAATATATACCATTTATTCCCTCAGAAAATTCAGAGGAAGCAACATTTGAAGAACCCAAAAAGATAACTCAAAAAAGCGAAACTGCCCCCATTAATTACTGGTCGCAATTTGGGTTATTCTTAGCACTGATTGGCGTTGGAATCGTTGCTGGAAGTGTGGCAAGCATCGTGATAGTTAAAATAATGATGCCCCATGTTAGCCTATTCAACCTGAACAAAGCAATACTAAATCCAGCTAATGCCAATGCTATGAAAGTATTGCAATTAGTATCTACAGCTTTAATGTTCTTTTTACCAGCCTTTCTTTTTGGTTTAATCGCTTATAAAAAGCCATTTTCTTATCTAGGATTTAATATTAAAATATCCCTCAAACAGGTAATGATGGTTGTTTTAATTGCTTGTATGGCATTGTTTGTAGGCAGTGCAATGGGCGATTTAAACGAACGTATACCTATACCCAAACATTGGCAACAAAAGTTTAAACAAGCAGAGGATGAATATTCCGAACAGGTATTTGCAATCGCCAAAATGAGCAATGCCAAAGATTATCTTTTGGCTGTAATCATTATTGCACTCATCCCTGCAATAGTGGAAGAAACTTTCTTTAGGGGCATGATGCAACGCTTTTTTAGCGACTGGTTTCGTAATCCTTGGCTGGCAATCATTGTTACGAGTATCATTTTTAGTGCCATTCACATGAGCTATTACGGCTTTTTAGCAAGGGCAATGCTAGGAATAGTGTTAGGATTAATCTATTATTACGGCAAAAGTATATGGCTGAACATATTAGCTCACTTTCTTAATAATGCGGTGGCAGTAACCATGCTATACTCCTATTCTTTAAAAGGTAAACTAACAAAAGATGCTTTAGAAGATCATTTCCCAATCTGGCTATGCTTAATAAGTATTTTTTTGCTAGGAGCATTCTTACTTAAATTCAAAAACATTAGCGAATACTTTTTAAAAGAAAAAGAATTCTCTTCTCAATAAACAACAAATATTATTATATGAAAGATTGGCACTTACTCTTAAAGAGTCGCAACCATGCCGAAGCAAATATTATTCTAGGAATGCTGGAGGAAAACAACATTCCAGTTCACATCCTAAATAAGAAAGATAGCGTTTATCACTTCGGAGACATTGAAATATACGTTCCCATTACCCTTAAAGACATAGCAAACAATTTATTAAACAATGCACTCTTAAACTAATTCATAACTGATAATTGATAATTCATATCAATTATCAGTTATGAATTATTAATTAAAAACATGGCTTTCAACTTACAAGTATTTAAAACAAGAGCATTAACGGCGGTGATATTTGCTGCAATAATGCTTACAGGATTATTCTACAACCAATGGAGTTTTTTAGGACTATTCACCATTATTCATTTTGGTTGCTGGCTAGAATATCAAAAGATAATGGCACTGATAAACCCAGATTATAAAACCATTTCCACCTTGCATCGCAATGGAATTATGCTGCTAGGGTGGTGCTTTGTTCTTTTAAACACAGACAATAGTTTCCACATTGGCCGCATCACGCTTCATGGTGTTGGATGGTATGGATTGCAACTTTTCACCATCATATTTTGTCTTACTGAGATTGTAATTAAGAAACAACTAAACCTAAAAGTAATCAGCTATTCATTGGCTGGGCTTGTTTACATTTCTCTCAGTTGGGGTTTAATGATGCGCCTTTGGACTGATTCTGTTTCTTTAAATGATAATATTAATACGCCAGGCTATTTACTCCCCATTATCTTAATTGCTTCAATATGGATAAACGACACCATGGCCTATATTGTTGGATCATTTATTGGCAAAACACCCCTCTCCCCTATCTCGCCAAAGAAAACATGGGAGGGCACCATTGGCGGCGCCGTGTTAGCTGTTGTAGTGGTAACATTGGGTTGTAGATTCCTTTTCAATATCTCTAATTTTAAATTGTTGCTCATCATTTCAGCCACTGCTGCCATTGTGGGTACGCTTGGAGATTTACTGGAAAGCAAACTGAAACGCTTGGCTAACATTAAGGACAGTGGACAGATAATGCCTGGGCATGGTGGTTTTTTAGATAGGTTTGATTCTCTTTTGGTTGCAACCCCTATTGTATGGCTATTATTGAAATTGTTTGTTTTATAGTTCGATGATTAAGATTCGTAAACAACTATTTTAAAGCCCATTTGATACCTCCAACTAGGTGATTAATAAAATCTTTGTCAGAATAGCAAGCATCGGTATGTCCTAACGCTGTTTGAAAAACACGCCCCTTATTTACATTTTTATACCAAGCAATAGGATGCAATGTTCCCATTGTGCCTCCTGTGTACGAAGACTCGTCTACAGTAATCAATATATGCACATCTGCTGAAACAGGAGCATCATAGTTGTAAATTTCATCGAAGTGAAGCCACTCCTTCGGGAGTTTGGTAGTAGAAGGATGCTGGGTTTCATGAATTATAAACTTAGCCTGTTGTTGTTTTGGATGGTTTTTAAATTTTGCCCCGATAGTATTTACGTACCAATCCCAATTTTGCTCACAGTCTGTTCCGGTATGAATAGTGATCCATGCACCGCCATTATCAATGTATTTTTTAAAAGCAATTTCCTCTTCATTGCCCAATACTTTACCAGTAGTGTATAAAAAAAGAATGGCTTTGTACTTCTTCAGCAGCTTGTACTTACTAAACATTAGTGAGTCTTCAGTAAATGTAAGTTGCCAATCATTGTCCATTGCTAGGGTTTTTAAGGCAGCTATTGCAGTAGGAATTGTTTTATGCCTGAAGCCATTTGTCTTGGAGTAGACGAGTATTTTGATTGGCTTCGCTTCGCCAACTACAGAAAGCCCTAGTAGAAAAATGATACTTAAACAAGTAAAGAATGTCTTCATTGATGAAAAGTTATAGTTGAATAAACTGAATATAAATGTCAGAGACTTAACAAACTACCAAATGTAAAAAGCTACCACACAATTAGTAAATTGGTCAATAGGTTTTCTTTATAATTGAATTTAAAGTTATTTCCAGGTTGATTAATGATCTTTAATTCTACTTTGACAGATTAAAACGATTGTTATTCCTCAGGACCTCTACCGCTAATTTCAGGAGGAAAAGCAACAAACTTTTATGCACCCGTTCCAACTCACAAAAAGTTCTAAACTTTCTCGAAGCTTATCCCAAACTACTCTTGTCACTTTTGGGGTTGTTACTGAGCCATATTTCGATGTGCAGCTTGATGGGTCGTCAATTTTTATAGGTTTCTGGATAGTTAAATAACGTTCCCCGACTATTAAAATACGTCTATGGAGAGTTCATTCAAGTGAATGGAAAGTCCAGAGACGTTTCTAGAACATTAAATAACGTCTATGGAAAGTCCAGTGACGTGTATTGATAATCCAGAGACGTTTCTGGAAAGTTAAATTACGTTCCTTGAAAGTCCAGAATCCAATTTTCCTAGTGCTACCTCTTTATTTATAAATGCAATACTTTAATAAAAAAGGCTGCCTCAATTAAGAGACAGCCCTTTGATGAGCTATTTAGAAACAAGATTACTAGGCATTTCCTAGAAAACTTGTTCCAACTTGTTTTATCTTTTTAGCAGCGTAGCTAATGCCACTCGCCGCAAGCATTAAACTCATGCCGCCATCAAACGGAACTACTGGCCCACCTCCAGTAGGAGGCGTACCGCCACCTGTACCACCACCTCCGGGAGTGCCGCCTCCACCAGTAAACTGGGCTTGCAGGTATTGGGTTGTGAACATTGTGCATACTAGTAGAATGAGCACTAAAGCTTTCTTTTTCATATTTTATATTTAATTAGACCGTTTAATTATACTTCCCGAAAGTTGCCACTTTCGGGAAGTTATTGTTGATAGATTAATTGTTAAAAAGTGTTGTTTTATGAACTGGGATACCATATTGATTGGTTACCACTATTGTGTAAGCCCCAGTTACTATTCCAGAAGGAAGCAACAAATGATAACTATCTGTTCCTCCATTATGATTTATCTCTTTTGATAATATCCTTTGTCCTAAAACATTATACAGTACTACCTGATAATTCCCTCTTAATGTATTTGTTAGTTTTACGGTTATCGACTTACCTGAAATAGGATTTGGATAAACAGTTATTGCTGGCTTTGCAGCCTCAACATTTGCAATTGGACTAACTAGTTTAGCACCAAATACTAGGCTAAATCGGTTGCTGTAAAGCGTGTCATTTGCCGTAAATGAATACACCGTTTTATCAGTTGACAATGGAACTAGCTTGTTTAATAAGGCATCTTTTAGATAAGTCTGCAATCCATCCGAATGATAGCTTCTAGCATCTAACCTAAGCTGATAGGCTGTTCCTTTTACCAATTTAGACAATACAATCGAGAGACTATCTCCTTCCTTTGGTTCTGGCATACCATCAATTGACAGGTTTCCAGCTTGTTCAGCAATGGCTATATTTTCTCTTTCATTCATCATCTTTTTGGCATCCTCTGCACCTGTTTGTTTAGAGAACTGATTATTGAATACGGCTACTGCACCATCAATGTTGCTGACACCTACGCCTTCAATGTTTTTCCACAAACTGGTTGCAATGAGGTTGGCAGTAGAACTAGCATTGCCGAATATGGCGGTGAAAGGCTGATTAACCACCTTAGCAGCTTCAGTAAATATCAACTGACGGTTTGCGCCTACCACACTACTAGTCTGTACCCAAAAGCCTTGTCCTGGTTGAATGTATTTGTTCATTTTAGAAGCAGTAGGATTGCTATTTACATGCGATATGCTATTATATGCCACATAAGATTGGTAGCCTGTAGCATCCAAAAATGTTGGATCAAAATAGAAATAATTCGCTGTAAGCCCTTGCGATGTTAGCTTTTCCCAATCTACTACACATGGATAAGGATTGGCAATAAAGCTACCTGTATCTTGCAATGGCAATAGTTTGGCAACTGAGGAATTATACACACCCGTTACTCCCGTTGAAGTGAAGGTTACCGTTCCCGAAACCAGTTGCCCAGTAGTTCGAAGTGTAGTAGCACTAGTCATGGTAGGTAAGGCATCAAAGTTTGGCGTGTATAAATTAGTCGTTCTATCTCCGTAAATGAATACATGATAGCCAGTGTAAGGATCCAAGATGGCTGTTTTAGTATTCCTCACAGGATTCCATGTTTCATAGTAACTATAATTATAAAAATTATATGCACCATTAGTGGTATTATCCAAACCTGTAGTAGCATTTACACCGGTAGCAGAACTCTTACTACCTGTTACAAATAATCCATATCCAGCTGTCTTGTTTCCACCTTCTTGCCAGTTATTAAAGATTGAACCAGCATTATAAACACCACCTGTCCCCAATTGTCTGTATGCCTTATACCCTTTAGGAATATACCTTTCAACGGTGATATTTCCTGTTATAGTTGCTCCGGTAGTTACTGGTCCAACTACAGCCGTATTGGCAATAGAGGTAGATTTCAAAGTAAGGTGATTACCATTTAGATTCAGGTTACCTGCAATAAGGCTTAGTAAATTGGTAATACCAACACCATTGCCTAGTTTAGCACCACCGCTACCACTAATAGTTAAGGTATTTAATAATGAATCACCAATGGCAGGATTGAAGTAAATGGTCGGAGTAGAGGTACTATTCACCACAATAGAAGAGGTAAGAGATCCCTTAATAAATCCAGTTCCACTAGTTATTCCTGTAAGGGTCAACGTATTACCGCCCAAACTTAGGAAGGCACCCGCATTAAGTGTGAGACTGTTTGTTGAAAGACTAGATGACATTACAGGATAGTTATTACTACTTACTACAGGAATGGTGATAGCTGCCCCAGTTGTGGGAACAGTTCCTGTACACCAGTTGCCCGATGTGGAATAGTTGGTGCTAGTATTCCCAGTCCATGTATTGATGCTAGTAGTATTCCACAAAATAGTGACATTGTTACTAATGGCGGTTGCAGCAGTTTGGCAAGCATTATTTGCTGTAAGTACACAACTAATTACATCATTATTATTCAGGCTATTCACTGTGTAAGTACTAGCAGTTGCGCCAACTATTGCTATACCACCTTTCTTCCATTGATAAGCAAGAACTGATCCCCCATTAATTGGAGTGGCAGTAAAGGTTACGCTCGAACCAACACAAATGGTGGTTGCAGATGTAACAATGCTAACTGATGGAGTAACTGCCGTTGTTACACTCAATACCAAAGTAGCCACACTATCACAACCCACTGCATTCATTAAATTCTTGGTGTAAGTTCCCGCCACACTGTAAGCAGTTCCATTCCATGTATAAGGAAGGGCGGTACTACATACACTTACATTTGTGGTGCTTACACTTGTTGCTTTGATAGTTAATTTCAAGGTAGCTATGCTATCACAACCCACTGCATTCACCAATGTTTTGGTGTATATTCCTGCCACATTGTAAGCAGTTCCATTCCAAGTATAAGGCAGGGAAGTGCTACATACGCTAATATTTGTAGTGCTAGTACTTGTTGCCTTGATGGTTAATTTCAAGGTAGCCACACTATCACAACCCACTGCATTTATCAATGTCTTGGTATAAGTTCCTGCTACACTGTAAGCAGTTCCATTCCAAGTATATGGAAGGGCAGTGCTACATATACTAACATTTGTGGTGCTTGCACTTGTTGCCTTAATAGTTAATTTCAATGTAGCTATGCTATCACAACCCACTGCATTTACCAATGTTTTGGTGTAAGTACCTGCCACACTGTATGCAGTACCATTCCAAGTATATGGAAAGGCGGTGCTACATACGCTGACATTTGTGGAGCTTACACTTGTTGCTTTGATAGTTAATTTCAAAGTAGCTATGCTATCACAACCTACTGCATTCACCAATGTTTTGGTGTAAGTTCCTGCCACACTGTAAACTGTACCATTCCAAGTGTAAGGAAGGGCGGTACTACAAACGCTGACATTTGTGGTGCTTGCACTTGTTGCTTTTACTGTAAGATTTAGAGTGGCCACACTATCACAACCTACTGCATTGACGAGTGTTTTCGTATAGGTGCCTGCCACACTGTAAGCAGTTCCATTCCAAATATAAGGAAGGGCGGTGCTACAAACACTAACATTTGTGGTGCTTACACTTGTTGCTTTGATAGTTAATTTCAAAGTAGCGATACTATCACATCCCACTGCATTCACTAGTGTTTTGGTATAAGTTCCTGCCACACTGTAAGCAGTACCATTCCAAGTGTAAGGAAGAGCAGTGCTACAAACACTAATATTTGTGGTACTTGTACTTGTTGCTTTAACTGTAAGAT
>CANFLL010000080.1 GCA_947447825.1 Chitinophagaceae bacterium
GAAGTTTCTCACGTTTCGTACAAACGCCTGTGTAATGTTCTTGCCGTCTCTATAACGGAGAGCCTGTAGCCAGTAAACAGCCATCCGCTACAATCTTATCCTGCCAATAGTTCAACTCAACAGTTTTGCTCTCGTCTTTCACATTTTCGATACTTCATCAACGGTTCATTTACATTCAACTCCATTACACGCACCTGATGCCTTGCGACACCTTTTAACCCAAACGCTCAATACCGTTCCTTTTCAAAACAGCACCTTTGGGCGGTTTGTACACCCCTGCTGTAAGGCGTGTACGATAGACCTTCTATCATCATTCATACAATTATGAAACAATCACTCTCGCTATTGTTTCTCGTGACACACTGTACTTTGTGGTAACTACCCCCCCTGAACTGTTACAAATATTTAATCCAAATATTATATTTTTGTCCCTTCAAATACCAATAAATATGATGATAAAGATTAAAAAATTTGTAAGCCTTTCAATTGCCCTGTTTGTGTTGCTAAGTTGTGGAAGCAATAAGAAAATGCAATCAACTCAAATTGATGCCAATTGGAAACAATGTGTCAGTGTAGATACATCTAGCAAGATTATTTTTTTTGATGAATTTAGTAACAACAACAATGATTGGCAACTTACAGACAATGATAAGTTTCAAGTAGATTTAAAAAACGGGACACTTCATATTAAGAAACATTACACGAACTTCCAGAATCAAGGCTGCTTGTGGCTCGTAAAGGCAATAAGAGGATTTAATACCAATCAGGACTTTCAGATTTCTTTTGATGCTAAATATTTACATTGTAAGGATTCTTATAATCCAATAGACTTACAATGGGGAAAGATTCATGATGATTCCTATCAACTGTGTGTTGCTATTGATGGACAAATTCTTTTAAGAAGATATACAGCAAACAAATCACCAAAATGGATTCCTGTAGCATCAATCACTATTCCGAATCTTTTAAATAAAGATTACAGCAACAAAATTATTATCAGACAAGTGGAGGATAGTTGCATAATTTGCATCAATGGAATTGAAGCAATCAATACAAAAGTGGAACGTGTTCCGGGTAATTTTATTGGCATACAAGAATGCTGGAAAGTAGATTGGGAAATGGATAACATTCAAGTAAGACAATAGCATAAAGCACACTACACTTATTTTACACGAAAGTTACACTCTGATAACTTTCATGTAAAACTGTCAACGTAGTCTTCATTAGTCTCGCCATTTATGTAGCTCAGACCATCATTATAATTTTGCTTCTGTTTATCAATTTTCAAATTATTGCTGCCTTTTTGCTTTAAAAACTCTTTAATTTGGTCATTGATTTGTTCCATTCCTTTGATAGAAGGATGTCCTGCTTTTTTGTCAATATTGTGAAGTGAAATGCAATCAATGTGGTAATACTTACAAATTGTTAATACAGATTCATTGATAGATTCTTTAAGCGAATCGTTTAATAGGAAATAAATTTTGGCATTACGGTAATTAGCAGTCATGCTATCAAGCATATTAGCCATTGCAGGACGAAACTGGTACAAATCTTCCTTAGTCCAATCACCATATTTGTATTCGCCAATAGGTGCGCCAGCCCAACTATCATTCGTAGCTCCAAATATGAAAATGACATTGGGATTACCCAAATTATTCATTCGAGCAATAAAAGATCGCTTGGAATAATCTACCTTGCGGTAGCCTGTATTACAGATTGTTGAACCAGAAAAAGAATTATTTACAGCAAGCTGGTAGTTATTGTCCTGTATGAATTTATACCACCATGTTTGGCTTACAGAAGTAACATCAGTTTTATGTTGTGGGGTATTAAAATACCATACAAAGTTGGTGTCGGGTTGTAAGTATCCTTCAAAGGTGGAATATGAGTCTCCCAATATTGACACTAGTTTGTGATCCTGTGACTGTGCAATACAAAGGGTGCTATACAAAATAACCAGAAGCAGTAGTGATGAAGCTTTTTTCATAAAAACAATTTAATCCTTAATTATAAATCAGACGCAAATTTACTACGGTAAATGTAGAAAAATTAATTACACCTGACAGGTTGTTTTAAAAACATCAAACAGTTTTTTTAATCTGCTGACTATAAAACAAAAAAAGCTTTATAAAAGCCAAGGAAAAATAATGAGTGGGATATTTACAATTTAACCAAAGGAAAAATCAGGGCGTAATATCTACTATGCTTACAGCAGTTTTAAATAGCATTGTAGCTACCGCTTCTGCATCTGTTGAGATTTTAACACATATAAAGACTGATACCCCTGCAAAAAATTTTATGCACCCGTAGAAACTCCTAATTAGTTCTACTCATTACTTACTTTCGCAGCCATTCATTCAAAAAAAGGTCAATTAAAAATAATATGTCATTATACGCACAACGGGGAGTTTCGGCACAAAAAGAAGAAGTTCATGCCGCAATTAAAAATCTTGATGCTGGCTTGTATGCTCATGCTTTTTGCAAAATGTACCCTGACTTTTTGGGTGGCGATGCAAACTGGGTAAACATTAGTCATGCAGATGGTGCTGGCACAAAAAGTATTCTAGCCTATTTATATTGGAAAGAAACCGGCGACATATCTGTTTGGAAAGGTATTGCGCAGGATGCAGTAGCAATGAATCTGGACGATTTACTTTGTGTAGGCGTGTGCGACAATTTGCTTTTTTCTTCAACCATTGATCGTAATAAAGCAGTTATTCCTGGCGAAGTGCTAGGTGCGGTTATAGATGGCACTCAAGAGTTCTTTAATCAATTGAAGGAGTTTGGCGTTAATATTCATTATCTGGGTGGTGAAACAGCTGATGTGGGCGATGTTGTTAGAACAATTGCCGTTAATGGAACCATGACGGCTAGGTGGCCGAAAAGCAAGTTGGTTACCAATGATAAAATAGCAGAGGGCAATGTGATTGTTGGGTTTGAGAGTAGTGGTCAGGCTACTTATGAAACAATTTATAATAGCGGATTAGGTAGTAATGGACTAACTAGTGCAAGGCATGATGTGTTGAATAAATATTACGCTGAAAAATATCCTGAAACTTATGAACCTACACTAATTAATAAAGTTGTTTATATAGGGAAGAATAAAGTAGAAGATAAAATAGTAATAGATGGCGAAGAACATTCTATTGGCAAGCTGCTACTTAGCCCCACAAGAACGTATGCCCCTTTATTGAAAGCCTTATTGGACTTACATTTTGATGATATTACTGGCATCATTCATTGCAGTGGTGGTGGACAAACTAAGTGTATGAAGTATCTTCCAAAACCACTTAAAATAGTAAAGGATAATCTATTTGATGTTCCTGCCATTTTCCAATTAATTCAAGAAAATTCTGGTGCAGACTATAGAGAAATGTATCAGGTGTTCAATATGGGTCATCGTTTAGAAGTGTTTACTTCGGCAGAAGCGGCTATTGAAATGATAGAGGTTTCGAAACAGTTTAACATTAAAGCTAAAATTGTAGGTAGGGTAGAGGCGTCAGAAAAAAAAGAATTATTATTGAGGGGTAAGTTTGGAGAAATAGTTTATTAGCTTAGGTGCTATTATTCAATGGCATTTTAAAACAAAGGTTTTAATAAAGAACACGAGGAATATTAGGTTTATTTATTCAGAATTTTCAATTAGAAATATAACTCTTCGTTTTCTTGCTTTTCTCCCTTGTGTTTTCGAGATAATGCTCCTATCGTAGAAATATTGAAGTTGTTTTTTGAAATTATATTTACCATCTTATTTCGTTTTTATAAATAGATACTAAATTTTATACCCATGGCAGAAACAGTTATATCACTCGAAAATGTAAACATTTATCAAGGGCAAAGCCTTATTTTGGAGAATGTAAATTTCACTGTTGAAAAGGGAGAGTTTGTTTACTTGGTTGGAAAAACAGGCACCGGAAAGAGTAGCCTCTTGAAAACACTTTATGGTGAGCTACAATTAAAAGAAGGGAAGGCAAATGTTGTGGGGTTTGATTTAAGCGACATGGACTGGAAAAAAGTTCCTTATTTACGTAGAAACCTTGGTGTTGTGTTTCAAGATTTTCAGTTATTGACAGATAGAAACGTTTATGAGAACCTAAAGTTTGTGTTGAAAGCTACAGGATGGAAAGACGAAAGTTTGATTGAAGAAAAGATAAATGACGTACTCGATAAAGTGGGACTTAAAAGTAAAGGGTTCAAAATGCCTTTTGAAATGAGCGGCGGCGAACAGCAAAGAGTAGATATTGCTAGGGCACTATTAAATTCTCCCAAACTTATTCTGGCCGATGAACCAACAGGCAATCTTGATCCTGAAACTAGTGATGAAATTATGCAGCTGTTATTTGAAATAGTTAAGGATTATGGGGCAACCATCCTAATGGCTACCCACGATTTTATTGTGATTAATAGATACCCTTCCAGAATTCTTAAAACCGAAAGAGGTCAAGTGTTTGATAGTAGTAATTAATGCTAGAATAGACACAAAATAAAGGCTGTCTCAATTGCGAGACAGCCTTTATTTTGTGTGTTATTTAATCAAGTATGACTTTAAATTAAATGTAGTTGTCACGGCTGGCTTTGTAGGTTGTGTAGGATCTGTTGTAGACAAATTGAAACTTATTAATCCAACACCTCGTGCATAATAGAAGTCGCCTCCTCCTAATGAAAGAGTAAATCCAAAATACACAGTCGTAAACGTTGCACCTACATGAACAACGTTAGTATATTTATTTCCCAAAACGGTTAGTGAATCACCAACACTTTTTAAAGTGTATTTCATGGTAATTGGCAAAGGAGTAGATTGATAGGTAACAGATAATTGGTTTGACCAAGTTGCATTTATTGTCAACGTTTTTGGCAAATAGAATTCAGAGAAAGTACTTAGTTCATCTATTCCTAAACTTGATAATAAACTACCTCTTCTAAAATAGCCTGTATCTTTTGTTGCATAATAAATATTACCTCCTGATGTACTATTGATTACAGAAAATGAGGTATCTCCAATGGCTAATGTGCTATCAGTAGCAGTAAACTTGTAAACTGAATCTTTGTAAACCGAATCACTAGAATTTCGCAAATAAGTCCAAGTACTTCCTGAAGTAATAGGACTATATGAATTGCTTACAATTACCTCATTTGAATAAGAGGATTTTGTTGAGTCTCTATAACTATAAACACGATATTTATAGGTAGTATATGGAAGTAAAGATGAATCTGAATAACTGTTGATGTTTGCTTTTAAGGTTATTAGTTTGGTATAAGTGCCATTATTTGCTTTTCTTTCAATCACAAAGCCTGTCTCATTGCTAGAACTATCACCCCAAGTAAGTTTGGCAACACTGCTAGAAACTAAAACTCCTGTAAAACTGTTTGGAGTGTATAGTTTTGATTGGCTTGCATTATAGTTGTCGTTCTTTTTGCAAGAACCTAACATCAAGACAATTAATAGAAAAAATGTAGATAAATAAACTTTCATTGTTGTTGTTTTAAATTGTTTTTTATTAAGAAGTAGATAAGTTTAAATTCGCTGCCTACATCATTTTACAAATATCATTGCCTTTTTATTAAATAAAAAAAGAAATTATGGAAGCTTGGAAAAATTATCAAGAAGAGAATAAGGAAAGATTCTTAAATGAGCTGTTAGATTTATTGAGAATACCTAGCATTAGTGCTAAAAGCGAACACCAATCGGATATGCAGACCTGCGCTGAAGCAGTAAAACAACGTTTGCTAGAAGCTGGGGCAGACACCGTAACTATTTATCCTACAGCAGGACATCCGGTGGTGTATGGAGAAAAGATTTTAGATGCATCTAAACCAACCGTTTTGGTGTATGGTCACTATGATGTGCAACCGGCAGATCCATTGAACCTGTGGAATAGTGGTCCGTTTGAACCATTAATTAAAGACGGAAAAATATTTGCTCGTGGTGCATGCGATGATAAAGGGCAAGTATATATGCACGTGAAGGCATTTGAAACAATGGTTAAAACAAATACATTGACTAACAATGTTAAGTTTATCATTGAAGGAGAAGAAGAAATTGGTAGCCCAAATCTTGCCACTTTTGTGAAAGAAAACAAGGAATTACTAAAAGCTGATGTGATATTGATAAGCGACACTTCAATGCTTAGTATGGAGAATCCATCAATCGATACAGGCGTTCGTGGACTAAGTTATATTGAAGTGGAAGTTACAGGGCCAAACCGTGATTTGCATAGTGGTGTTTACGGTGGGGCAGTGGCTAATCCTGCAACTATTTTAGCAAAGATGATTGCTTCTTGTCACGATGAAAATAACCATATAACTATACCTGATTTTTATGATGATGTATTAGAATCTTCTACGGAAGAAAGAACTAAGATGGCAGAAGCTCCTTTTGATGAAACAGAATTTAAGGAGGATCTTGGCATTTCGAGTTTATGGGGAGAGAAAGGATATACTACCAATGAAAGAACCGGTATCAGGCCCACACTTGAGGTAAACGGAATTTGGGGCGGCTATACTGGTGAAGGTGCTAAAACGGTACTTCCGTCAAAGGCTTTTGCTAAAATATCTGCCAGATTGGTACCTAATCAATCATCAGCAAAGATTACTGAAAAGCTTATTACTTACTTTAAAAGCATTGCGCCTGCTGGAATTACGGTTGATGCTTTTGAACATCATGGTGGCGAGCCTTACCTTACCCCAATAGATAGCATAGAATATAAGGCTGCCGAAAAAGCGATTACTACCACGTTTGGTAAAGCACCTATTCCGGTAAGGGGTGGTGGAAGTATCCCTATCTGCGCTTTATTCGAACAAGAACTAGGTATTAAAATAGTATTCATGGGCTTTGGATTGGATAGCGACAATCTGCATAGCCCGAATGAAAAATTTGACCTGTTCAATTTTTATAAGGGCATAGAAACGATACCTTACTTCCATCAGTATTATACGGAAATGAGGAACAGTTAACCGCTATACCGTTTACCGTTAACCGATTTTCGCCGACTATCAATAACTGGCGGCAATCTGTTAACGGTAATTCGGTCACCAAAAAAAGCAAATGAACACAACAAACTATCAAATAAAATTAGAGCATTTTGAAGGGCCTTTCGATTTGCTGCTGTTCTTTATTGAACGTGATGAATTGGATATTTATAATATCCCTATCACCAAGATAATGGACGATTTTCTGACCTTCATTCATACACAAGAAAAACTAAACATAGAGTTGAGCAGTGAGTTTATCTTGTTTGTTTCAACGTTAATGCGCATTAAGGCGAGGCTTTTATTACCGAGAAAAGAAGTAGACCCTGAAGGCAACGAGATTGACCCTAGGCAAGAATTGGTGGATAAGATTCTGGAATATAAACGATTTAAAGAAGCATCCATCAAGATGGCAGAGATGGAAGCTGAACGTTTATTGATGGTGAAGCGTGGAAACCTGCAAAAAGAACTAGCAGAAATAGGCGAGGCAAGTGGCGAAGGAACCGAGATTCAAGCAATCACGATGTTTAAGTTGATGAAGTCGTTTGAGAAGGTGATGCAACGAGTGCACGAACGCCAAAACAAACCCGTACACACAGTGGTGCGCTATAACTACACGATGGAAGGGAGTAGGGAATACATGCTAAACCTTTTGCAAACAGAAAAGAAGGTGGCTTTTGAACAAATATTCGATTTGTGCAAAGACAGGATTCATGCGTTGTTCTTGTTTTTATCGTTGTTAGAACTTTCTCAGCAACGATACATGACGCTGTTGATTGGGGAAGGCAAGAATAATTTTATTGTGGAATGGAATGAGAACAGAGAGGAAGAGATTACTGCCAATCCGATTACTGGAGAAGAAAGTGACGCATAATGAGTCAATGAATGGGAATAAAACACAAAAGAGAGACACCTACTGCGGTCGTCTCTCTTTTTAGATAACATTCTAGGAGTTTTTAGTATTCGTCCTCATTAAACATGAAGTCTTCCTGGCTAGGATAGTCAGGCCAAATATCTTCTATACTTTCATAAATTTCACCTTCGTCGTCTAACTCTTGTAGGTTTTCTATAACTTCCAAAGGTGCTCCACTCCTAATTGAATAGTCTATCAACTCATCTCTTGTTGCTGGCCAAGGCGACTCTTCTAAGTAACTGGCTAATTCTAAGGTCCAAAACATAGCTTTAAAAATTTGCGCAAATGTAAATGTATAAATCAAATTTACAAATCTTAGTTTATGAAGGGTGCATAAAAGTTTTTGCTTTAAAAATTATGTGGGGAATGTAAAGACGCATATCAATGCGTCTTAAAAGGGAAAAACTCTTATGCACCCTTTTTGAAATATTCCCAAGCCTAAATATCGTGCAATCATTCTAATCGTGTTTCAAATGAAGTAATTTTCTGAATCAGAATTTACAGGATTTTAAGATTGGTAAGATTAGTCTACTTTGACAGATTAAAACGATTGTTATCCCTCAGGAACTCTACCGCTAATTTCGTTTGGAAAAGCGATAAACTTTTATGCATCTGTTCCAACGCTCAGAAAGCACTAAACATGCTAGGAGCTTATCCCAAACACGCAGAATATCAAAGTGAGTACATTATTTTGTCTTCTTTCTTCCATTTATTCAGCTGAGTCACGCTTAAATTCAGTTGAGCGAGTCGACGACTCACCTGAGTCAGTCCACGACTCACCTGAGTCATAAAAAGATTCACCTGAGCGAGTCGACGACTCACTTGAGTCAGACAAGGACTCACTTGAGTCAGACGACGACTCAGGTGAGTCGTGGACTCGCTCAGGTGAGTAAATGACGCTTTTTGATGCTAAAATTGCTAAATTAAATGATGTATTCATTGACAGTAAAGGGTTTTAAGGAGTTTTATAGATTTTATTCAGCAGGATTTTGTTTGTGAGATGAGAGAAGCTTCCTTCATTTGAAATCAAGGGAATTAATCATTCCTTTCGGTCAAATCAATTTTCACAAGTGTATCCAACCTTAATATTTTGTTCTTACAATACACGGATTTGCCTGTTACAATAAAGATTTTAATAAAAAACGAATACTTAACTTCTAATTATTACACACAAACATTATGAATTCTAATCTGTCAAAGTAGAATTAGATAGCGGATGATTTTAGTTGCTTTGCATGGGTTGTGTTGTCTGAATCAGGATTTTTAGGATTAAAGGATATGTAGAATTAATACGCTCAATCTTAAATATCCTGAAATCAATTTAATATTGATTCAGACAACCTAAACCGCATCTTCCCGAAAGTTGCAACATTCTGGAAGTTCAAATAAAAATTGAATAATAAATAAAAGCAAAGCCGAATTAGCATTGGTTGACACATCCTATATTTGATAAATAAAATTATCTTCAAAATAAAAAATGTTCCATGAAAATTTCTACACTGCTTTGCATCATTCTTTTCTTTATCATTTCAAAAAACATTGCACAGCCTACCATTACTTATTTTGCACCAACTTTTGCCAATGCAGGGTCTACAATTACAATCAATGGAAGCAACTTTAGTTCTACACCGGATAGCAATATTGTAAGGTTTGGTGCTGTAACGGCTACGGTTTCCTCTGCAAGTAGCACAAAGCTTTCTGTCACTGTTCCTGTAGGTGCAACTTATGGTGTCATCACTGTATCTGTCAATCATCTTACGGCATACTCATCCACTTATTTTACTCTTTCCATGGGATGCAAGAGTGGGTATAATTCAAGTTTTGGATCTCCTATTGATTCTGTTTTTAACTATAACAACCCATTTATTGCAAGGGATTTTGATGGGGATGGCAAGGTGGATATGGCAAATATTTTTGATTCTCATTTGAATGTAAAACTCAATACTAGTAAGCCAAGTTTGTTTTCGGGAGCGATGATTATGCAATATAATGGAGTGGGCAGCAATGCAGCCTACCTAACAGAAGGTGACCTAAATGGCGATGGAAAACTAGATATACTTTCTGCTAATGATGACACTATTTCTATATTAAAGAATGAGAGTACAACGGGTAATTTTTCTTTTACAAAGACTTCTTTCATTACCAGTTTTGTAGCTGGCAATGCAATAATTGCAGACTTTGATGGGGATGGTAAACCAGATGTTATTATTACCAATGGCAATAATAATGATTCAGTATTTGCTGTGTTCAGAAACATTGGTAGTAATGGAGAGATTGCCTTTGCGAAAGAACAGGATTTTAATACTTCAATTAGTGGGATTAGTAAAATAGCTGTTGCAGATTTTGATGGGGATGGCAAACCTGATGTGATAATTAGTACCAGTTGGGGGCAACAGATATGGGTGTTAAGGAATACAACAAAAACACATAGTATTACATTTAATGCACCAAGTAGTGTTTTGCTCGATGGATTGGGAGTGAGTCAGATTGAACAAATTTTAATTGGAGATTTAGATGGAGACGGAAAATTAGATATTGTCATGGGAGCAACACTGGTTATACTTGGTCAAGTTGGTAGTAATTATAATAACATTGTGTATATACCCATAAAAAATCTTAGCACAAAGTCTGCGATTTTATTTGAGCCCCCAAGCTTTCCTCCAAATTTAATTGCAGCAGGCGGAAATATTACTTTAACAGATATAAACGGAGATGGTAAGCCAGATATAGTAGTTCATATAAATCATTATTACACGGATTCGACTGGTCATTATTCTTATCATGATAATTTTATTGCAATTTATTTGAATACAAGTATTGGTGATGGTATAAGTTTTCAACAAACCAATGATGTCTATAACTTGACTGATGAAAATACTAGTTTACAAATAGCCGATATGGATGGAGACGGAATGCCCGATATTGTTTGCGGGGCGCAGATATTTTTTGGCAATTGTACCCTTCCACTCGCCCTGCTAAACTTTTCTGCCAAGCCAACTGACAACCAAGTGGCATTGCAATGGCATACCTCCACCGAATTAAACACCTCCCTTTTCATAATTGAACACAGCAAAGATGGAAGTTCCTTTACAGACATAGTTACAGTAAACACAATTGGTAGTGGATCAAATGGGTATTCATTTATAGATAATAACCCTGCCAATGGCACTAACTATTATAGGCTAAAAAGTGTAGATAAGGATGGAAGTTTTGCTTATAGCAAAATAGTCTCAGCACAATTGACAATTGATAATTATCAATTGTCAATTACTCCTAATCCTGCAAAAGATAAGGTAACTGTGCGTGGTAATCATATTGCTTCAGTTCAGGTAGTTGATAATTTGGGAAGAATAGTTAAGACCCAAAGCTTAAAAGATGCTACTAATCCTACGCTATCTGTGGGAAGTTTGCCTGTAGGGGTATATCATCTGCGAGCTCAAACTACTAATGGCAAAGTAAGTGGAATAGGATTCGTGAAAGAATAGTTGATAATTATCAATTAAAAAGTGCAGCTACTACGAAAGTGGTGCTGCACTTTTTGTTTATAGTTTAAATATTAGTTGTAGTAGTGGATAAAAGGCTGCCCCAACTTTTACGTCGGGGCAGCCTGCTTTTATTCACCTTCTATTTCACTTTTCTTTCGTGGGTTATTGTAACGTGGGGGATCTCCGCACATCTTTACAATCTTAGGATTGAACTTACCGACCACATCCACCAAGGCAGTTTGACTTTGCATTACCGCCTCTATGTCTTTGTAGGCAAAGGGGGCTTCATCCAGTCCGCCACCAAGCAGCTTTACCCCATACTTATTCAGTTCATTCTTTAAACCTTCGTATGTGATGTTGGCAATGGCTTGGGTACGGCTCATCTTTCTGCCGGCACCATGACTAGCAGAATTTAGCGAAGCCACTTCTCCCCTACCCTTTACAATATAGCCATTGGCCGTCATGCTTCCGGGAATAATACCCAACACATCCTTGCCAGCAGGCGTTGCCCCTTTTCTGTGAACAATCACTTCTTTACCTTCATGTATTTCTTTCCAAGCAAAGTTGTGGTGATTCTCCACCATCTTTATCGGTTTGCGCCCTAGTTGCCTGGCAATCTTGGCATGGATAATATGGTGACAAGCACTGGCATAATCTCCCGCCAAGTTCATGGCAATCCAATACTCCTGACCCGCTTCTTCATTAAGATCCAACCACGCAAGATTCTTTGCTTCCTGAGGTAAACGTCTTTTGCTGATAGCAATCTTGGTATAGTGATTGGCAATGCAAGCACCTAATGCCCTACTACCAGAATGGCTCAACAACCCTATGTATGTGCCAGGCGCTACACCCAATACTTCATCCTTTTCGGTAATTGTCACTGAACCAAACTCTACGAAGTGGTTACCGCTTCCGCTGCTACCCAATTGTTTCCAAGCCCTTCCATGCAATCCTTTTAGCAATGGATTCTCGAAGAATGCCTTGCTGTCCATCACTTCATGGTCTTCGGCCTGTTTAAACTGCGCACCACTACCAAATAAGGTTGCTTCACTAATTTCTCGGGCAAAGTATTGTTCCCTATTGGACAATTCCTTGGCATCAATATCGAAGATGCTTAAACACATCCTACAACCAATATCCACCCCTACGCCATAAGGAATCACCGCATTGTCAGTCGCCAAAACGCCACCAATTGGTAATCCATACCCATGATGTGCATCGGGCATTAAAGCCCCTGCCACAGCAATTGGTAACTTTACGGCTCTATACATTTGGTGAAAAGCGCCTTGCTCAATATGTTCTGCACCGAAAGTATTAAAATGTACACCTGTGTTATTCAATGAGACCTCACCCCCATCCCCCTCTCCAAAAGGAGATGGGGTTTTGGGTAGTAGCTTATCGGCTATCATACCCAATACTGCATCATTTTTATATTCCAGCGGCGATGCCAGTACCGCTTTTAAAATCTCCATTACATCCTCCTTCTTTTCGTGTTTAAAATGTTTACCCACTGCATCCATGGCAACAGGTATTACGGGGCTTTCTGGAAAACCAATAGCCCTCAGCTCTTTGGCTGTTATTGTTAACTTGCTCATTTGTTATTTATTTTTTTCGCCACAAAGACGCTAAGGCGCAAAGTGGCACTAAGTGTTTGTTTGTTATAAGAGTTAAGTAGCGGCAACCACTTCCGCAGTTGCCCACTACCTTATTTCTAATTCTCCATCGCCATCTCCCGTCTAAAACCAATTACGTTTACTTGCGGCGTTTCGAAGTTAGGTTCATGTTGAGAACTTATTTCTGCCACCGTCATCGGCTTGTCAATAATTTTATCAAATCCCAGATGATTGCTAAGGCGTTGTCCTTTTTCAATACTAAGCTTGCCAAACTCATATTTAGCTATCAAACGTCCTTTACGCAGCAGTGCATTATCTATAAGTGTAAGCGAACTATTGAACGTACAGATAAGCTGCACATTTAAGAAGTCAGCCAACAGTCCATCAGAGATATTCAACAAATTACTTACTGCACTACTGCTAGTAGTACGTCTATCCATGATGATATTTTCCGCATCTTCTATCACCAAAATAGTATTAGGGTTATCTATCAACATATCCAGAAAGTCAGGGTTCATTAAGTTCCCAGCCACATTGGGCGATAGAAACAGTACCCTCTTCTTCGTTTTACCTATCAAGTAGCGTAGGTAAGTAGTTTTGCCAGTTCCTGGTAATCCGTGAAGTAGCACAATTCCTTTGTCATTCTTTTTATTCAATCTTTTGCAAATGGTATCATCCACTTCCTTAAAGCCATCCTCATAAAAAAGATCAAGATTCAGTTTACTTCTTTTTATCTCCATAGTTTTCAGCTCCATTCCGCTGCTACTCTGCACTATCAGGTTTATTTCCAAAGGCTGTTTCTTTTTGCGCTCCTTGCACTGCTTGGCCAGAGTGGTTATTTCCCTTATGAAGTCATCTTGTTCACCATCATACAAAACTTCACAATAGTTATCGTCAAATTCCAACACACATCTGTTATTCAATACCAATATTGTTTTATCAAACTGATATTTCTTTTTTTCGTGCTTGTACCATCGATATAAATTTGTGGCAAGTATCAATGCTGCAAATTTTTCCCTAACCACACCAAACATTTTTTCTCCGTCTATATCACCTATATAAGCCAAGTTTGGCAAGGCATTAAAGCAATGAAGAAATACCGTCTTATTATCCAGAAACCTATTATCAAATACTTCGTTTGTATTAATTGTTTTCTGGCTGTATATACTGCCCATTTTTTTCTTTTTAATTGTTATACACTCATTTCCTTCTCTGCCGGGCAATAAAAAACCCGACGCTTTTACGGGCCGGGTTATATATGGTGAGATTGAAACGTTGTTCAATACACTTGCTTATAACTCTCCGGGCCCAAAAATTCTTCATACTGATTGTATGTCGGCATAGCATTCTTTTTTGCTAAGCCTATCAGTTGAATAAATTGCTCGATCATTCTTCTTAAATTTTTCATAACTCACCCTTTTTTGACGTAAAACAAAAAACCCCCGCTTGTACAGCGAGGGTTTGTAATATCCTTTAAACTTTTTCTATTTAAATACGCTACTTCCCTCACTACACTTCTGATACTTCACAGTACAAAAGGCCGCCTTATTTTTAATATGTAATTCTATACGTAGCATGTAATTCTATTTCTGTTGTGCTGCAAATATGGGAAAATAATTTTACATTGCAAACGTTTTGTTAAAATATTTTTTTATTGAAAGAATAATGTTGCCACTAAGGCGAAGATTATGGAGAAGATGTAAGCAAATTATCAAATAGCGGGTGGTTATTAAGTGTTTTATAAAAAAAACAGAATCCTTCCCAAAAAGAACTGATAGATGAGTACCAAATACAGAATCCAATTGAAAAAGGTAGTTTTGCAAGTCAAAAAATACACGTTTTTGCGCAACAAATACGGAATGTGCTCCAACTTATACACGTTGGAGCTCAACTACATCAAGTTGGAGCACAAAGACATCAAGTTGAGTACTAAAGACACTACGTTGAAGGACAAAAGCACTAAGTTTACGACAAAAGACACCATGTTGAGCCTCAACGTGTATAAGTTGGAGGACATTCCGTACTTGTTGCGACCGATTCCGTATAAGTTGCGTTAAAACGTGTATGTTTTGCGTGGGAAAGTGACCTTTTGGAGGGAGAAAGTGTCTTTTGTCTGAATCAGGATTCAGGGATAGGTAAGATTAGGGAGTGTACATAAGGTTTAGTGCTCCTTTGAGGCTTTGCGCCTTTATGGCAAATTGTTCAATTTTATGTTATTTCATTCAAATAAGGGGAAGCCAAGGAATTATAAATGTTTATTTTTACACGCTAATGGCTACAGAACATAATACACTATTTCAACTGGCGGCAGATTATGTACAGTTTACCAACGAGAATATCTTTCTTACAGGTAAGGCAGGTACAGGAAAAACCACTTTTCTTCGCTATATAAAAGAACATTCGGGTAAGCAATGTGCCATCGTTGCGCCTACAGGTGTTGCGGCTATCAATGCTGGCGGCACTACCATCCACTCATTCTTTCAGCTTCCTTTTACGCCTTTTGTACCTGGCCCCATAAGGTCTGGTTTCGATTTGAATACTGTGCATCAGCAAAATGATAGCATGATGGATAAGCACCATCTACTTGGCAGACTTAAACTTAACAGGGAAAAAAGGGAGACCATTAAGGGTGTAGAACTGTTGATAATTGATGAAATAAGTATGGTGCGTTGCGACACTTTAGATGCAATAGATACGGTGATGCGCCATTTTAGGGGACGGTACCATGATCCATTTGGTGGTGCACAAGTATTGCTGATAGGCGATATGCACCAGTTGCCCCCCGTAATTCCGAATGAAGAATGGGATATATTGAAACAGTTTTATGATAGTCCTTATTTCTTTAGCAGCAAGGTGGCCGAAATGCAACCGCCAGTTTACATAGAACTAGAAAAGATTTATCGCCAGAGCGACCCTCGTTTTATTGATGTATTAAATAAGGTGCGTAACCATCAAATGGATGAAGATGCGATGGAAATATTGCGCACCAGATATAATCCTAGCTTTTCTACCCGGGATAATGAAGGATTCATTACGCTTACCACGCACAACAACAAGGCATTTACACTTAACCAATCGGGGTTACAAAATATTATTGCGGCAGCAACAAATTACAAGGCTATCATTACAGGCGAGTTTAGCGACAAAGCCTATCCTGCCGAAGCAGAATTGCAACTGAAAGTGGGTGCACAGGTAATGTTTATTAAGAATGATAAGGAAAAGGTAAGACGATTTTTTAATGGAAAGATTGGCGTAATTACTAAAATGACTTCAGATACCATCATTGTAAAGTGTAAGGAAGACAAAGAGAATATTGCAGTAATGCAAGAGAAATGGGAAAACATTCGTTACACGCTCAATCAAACAACACAAAAGATAGAAGAAGAAGTGGTGGGTTCCTTTACCCAGTTTCCTTTGCGTTTGGCATGGGCTATCACCATACATAAGAGTCAGGGGTTAACATTTGAGAAAGCAGTGATTGATGCAGGAAGTGCTTTTGCGCCAGGACAGGTTTATGTGGCATTGAGTAGGTGTACATCGCTAGATGGATTGGTGCTGCAAAGCCATATTACAGGTAATAGTCTTTTTACCGATGAACGTATTTTGGCTTTTGATAGAAGCAAGAGCAATGCAGATGCACTAAAAAACAATCTATTTTTCAGCAAGCAATTATATGTAGAGAAGACAATTATTGAACTATTCAACTTTACCAAATCAGTAGCCACAATAGAAAGTCTTTTGAAGTTAATGCATGAACATGGCACTTCGTTTAATGAAGAAACTGTTCCTTGGTTGACCAACATTGCAGACCGATTGAAGGCTTTGGAACAAGTGGGTAATAAGTTCGAGAATCAATTAAAGCAATTATTTCAAACCATTGATGAAGCGGCAGTGAAGGATAGGGTGATAAAAGCCGCCGGATACTTCTTGGGGCATCTACAACATTTGGTAGAGCTGATACCTACCTCGCCGGCTGTAACTGACAGTAGAAATTATGCCAAGGAATACTTTGCAGATTTACAAACATTGTACACAGAACTATACACCAAGCAACTATTGATTGCAACCACTACCAATGGTTTCGATATGACCATCTATCAGTTGCAAAAGGCAGAACTGAAAGTACCTATTTTGGGCGTAAATGCGCATGTAAGTGCAAAATCGTCTTCATCAGCTTATAAAAATTCTAATAGTCCACATCCGCAATTGTACAAAGACCTTCGGGAGTTGCGCGATAAGTTTGTGGAAGAGGAAGGGGTGCCTGTTTATTATGTATTAGGAAGCACGACTTTAGATGATATGGTGAAATACCTGCCACAAACATTGGATGAACTAAAGAAGATAAATGGCTTTGGTGAAGTAAAAATCAGGAAGTATGGACAGCAGTTTTTGGAACTGATACAAGAATACTCCAAGGAGAAAGGGCTAACATCGCATATTCAAGAAAAAGCACCCAAGCGCGAACGAAGCACTGGAGAAAATGAGGATAGCACCCAAGCAAAAACTGCCAAGCTTTTTAATGAAGGAATGAGTGTAACAGAAATTGCTAAGGAAAGAAACTTTGCAGTCAGTACCGTTGAAGGTCACTTGGCGCAAATGGTAAAACTGAATAAAGTGGATGTTTTCAAACTACTGCCAGAGGAAAAAGTAGTTGACATTTTAAAGGCAATTGCAACCATTGGTACCGATGGGGCAACACCTTTACTCGAACACTTGGGAAGTGGTTATACTTATACAGAGTTAAGGTATGGAATTAATTACTCGAAGTTTTTGAAAGAAAGTAAAGAGCCGAAAGTTGAAAGTCAAAAGTAATTACGGAGAAGTATAGGAATGTTTGTTTTATCTTGACTTTTGACTATCGACTTTCAACTTTCGACTAAGTAAAAACTTATCCCCAAACATAATTTTAGAGTGTTTTTTACGTTTTATATATAACCGTATCTAATTTTTAAATGCAACAGTCAATGTTTCATAAGGTCATTTTACATTATCGCACTTTACTGCGTGTTGTTTTGTGTTGCATTTTATTGTCTAATTCCTTCTATATTTCTGCACAAGACCCAAATTCCATCAGCTATAAAGTAAAAAGTTATCGAGAAAATGGAATTTATGGCACATCTGATAGTAAGGTAGCATATATACTAAAACTAAGAAACAATATTCAGGACAATCAGAAAGGAAATATCTATGTAAAAGTAAATAACGACCTCGGTCAAGAAGTATATAATGAAAATGTTCCGCTGTTTATCAAGCCCACAAGCACTTATAACAAGGATATTGAGATAGATATAGCAAAGCTGCCTACCGGTTTCTATACCATTGGTTTCAGCATTGTTACCAATCATTATAACCAATATGTGTATTATGTGTTTGCAATAGAACCAGAAAAGATTAAGCCAACAGGCATTCGACCATTAGATTTTACAACATTTTGGGATAATGCTCGCAATGAACTCACCAACCTCAATCCATCTTACAAGGTTACAAGGCGAGGAGATATTTCTACGATAAATAATGACATTTACTTAATAGAGTTTCAATCTATAGGAAACGCGGCTATAAGGGGATGGCTCAGTGTTCCAAAAAGAAGAAAGGCAAGCCCAGTTTTGTATAGACTTCCAGACTATGCCACCACCGCTGCACCAGAATCCAGAAATGATATGGCTGTTTTGAGCATTGATGCACGAGGTTTTGGTAATAGTGCCGATATGGGAAGGCTGGATTATAATAGCTTTTTGGTGAAAGGATTGACTGCCAAAGAAAGTTATATCTATCGTGCTGAATACATGGATTGCCTTAGGGGATTAGATTTTATTAGCAAGAATTCTGACCTTAAACTAGATGCTTCTAAAATAATATTGACTGGTGTGGGGCAAGGTGCTACTTTAGCTGCCATTGTTTCGGCATTTGACACAAGGGTAAAGGGAGTAATTTTAGATAGGCCAACATTAATGGATATGCGTACCACGTTTGCCATTGGCGAGGTTAAAAAAGAGGTACCATGGCCGATCAATGCTTTTAAAAGTTATTTAGGCAGTAACAGAATGGGGTTAGATAATTTTTTTAAAACATGGGATTACTTTGATCCGCTTAGTTTTGCCCCCATGATAAAGTGTCCCATTTTGATAGGAATTTCACTTAAAAGCAGCGTTAGTCCACCACAAGCTGCCTACAACTTTTACAATCAGGTGTTGAGTACAAAGCGTGAAATTTACAGTTGCCCAGATAATGAAACGGGTATTGATGAATCATTTTATATTTTTGAAAATAATTGGATAAAAGAAACACTTAAAATACCACTTTAGGTACCCTTATAA
The DNA here is from genome assembly GCA_947447825.1 of Chitinophagaceae bacterium. Lineage (GTDB taxonomy): Bacteria > Bacteroidota > Bacteroidia > Chitinophagales > Chitinophagaceae > Parasediminibacterium. Next base: position 19,298 of record CANFLL010000080.1, read on the forward strand.
TTTAAATACAAAAAATGAAAAAAATTATTTTATTAATGATGGTAACCATTGCCAGCATACAATTATCACGGGCTAATTTTCCGATTGGCTATGGTCGTTGGATGTTGATTCCTGGCTATAATTACTATAATGCAAAGGGCTATTGGGATGGCAAAGGCGGCTATAATGCTTATTCAAATGGCGGTAGTTTTAGTTCACATTATTTTGGGTTGTATGGAGGATATGGGTTGAGTAGAAGATGGAATTTTTTATTCAATGTACCCTTTGTTGTTCAATTTGATAACAATACACAAGGCACTGCTGCTGCACCAAAATCATATTTAGCTTCTGGTTTAGGAGATGCTACTGTAGGCCTAAGTTATTTTTTCACAGATTTCGATGCACTAAATCATGTGTCACTAACAGGTTCACTTATTGTGCCTTTATATGCAAATAAAGGCAAGCCTTATCCAAATATTGGTTACCAATCTGTAGGGGGAGAAGTTAAATTGAGCTTCTCTGGTTCTGCCACAGGTGGATTTCGCAACCCTTATTATGATATGGAGTTTGGAATAAGACAATATTTTAATAACGAAGGCCCTACCCAGCTTTTTGCTAATGTTACAGGTGGCATTCCTATTGATGATTACTACAAGATTAGTGGCACGCTAAGTGGTGTTAATTCATTCAGTTCGGCAGCCACTACAACTAGTACCTCACAAGCTTTTTACAACTACAATAAATCATTCGATTATGTGCGTGCAGCATTCAATGTGGGTAGGGTAATTAATGAAAACACTTCTATTTGGGGCGGTTTATATGCTGATATTTTTGGTACTAGTGTTGGTAGAGGTAGTGGTTTATCTGTTTCGGCAGTGTTTAAGTTTTAAAGGTTATTAATATTTACAAAAAAGGCTATTACACTATTGCTAGTGTGATAGTCTTTTAATTTGCAATATTATATTTTACTTACTATATTTATTGGTATCAATGATAGCAACAAATTTTATTTTTAAATATTCCCAGCTTTATTTATTTTAAACAATTTAATTTCGCTAGTTTGATTTTTTACTCAACCTAAATTATCTAAATAAAGAACAACTTAATAAATCACTCCCCTTAAACTAGTTTAATAGACATTACATAAGCATTTATTCATTTTTGTAAATTGTTCATCATAGCAGAATGTATGGTTTATTTGTTCGAATTGGCAATTAGGGGTTAGCTCCACAGCAGGCTGACTATGTATATAAAAAGATATTGTCAGCCTACTTGCCCACACTTAAAATTAATCACTAGTTTCCATCAGGTTTTACCACATTACTTCTTAGGCTTTCATGCCAATGCCAATCAGTATCGGGTTTTGAGGGATTGAAAGTAGTAGTGGGGTCTTTAAGATAATGGGTTAACCCCAGCTTATTCAATTTTATACCTTCAATAATGCACTTTGCCAGCTCATAAGCACCGTAAGGATTAAAGTGTGTGTTATCGGCCAATGCTTTCGTTTGATTTGGATAACTGTTTGCAGGATAATGCACAAAAGCTTTCTTTGATTCTTCTGCCCCCAGTGATTCATAAAACTGGCTACTCATAACGTTTAAATCTATAAGAGCAACACCTTCTTCTGCAGCAGCTTTGCGAGCAGCAGCAGGGAAGTCACCCAAACTATTAAAGATTTTGCCAGTACTGTCAAATGATCTTCTTGCCGTAGAAGTAACAATAACAGGAATGGCTCCTATTCTTTTAGCTTCATTGATAAAGAATTTTAAACGTTGGGTATATGATTTCCAAGCACCATCATTAGGACCTTTTTCTTTTTGATCGTTATGACCAAACTCTACAAATAAATAATCTCCAGGTTTAATAACGCTCATTATCTTTTCTAAACGCTTACTACCCATAAAGCTACCCAAGGTTAACCCAGACTCAGCATGATTGGCTATTGAAACACCAGCTTTAAAAAAATTAGGAATCATTTGCCCCCAAGAAGCCCATGGTTCATCATCCTGATTTACTACTGTGGAATTGCCACACAAAAAAACAGTTACTTCTTCCTTTGCTTTGGCAATTTCCAGGCCAGTAATGGCTGGCTTAGTATTATTGAATTCGAAAGTTAATTTATCATCCCAATCTAATTTAGACAGTTCTCTATCTTTCAATTTAACTGTTTCTGAAGAATTAATTTGTTTATCTTTTCTATTAATTGTAAAAGTCTTAATGACGAATTCACCTGGCTTGGTAACAATATTTTCAAGCATTAATCTTCTAGATTCTGCTTTAACTGTAGAGGAAGTAGCCTCTTTTAAATCACCAAAAGTAATGGTAACATTGTAGTTCCCTTCGGGAACATTAACCGAAAAATAGAAGGGTTTATCACTAGTAATAAAATCGGACGTTAAAGGATCTTTACCTTTTCTATCTATAGATGATACTACACTACCTAAATCAAAACCATAACCTTTACTGCTAGAATATACATCACTGGATAACACTTTGGTATATCCTTTAGCTGATTTGCCATCCCCAAAATCGAATTTGTAACTTGTTGTTTGGGATAGTACTTTTGAAAATGAGAGTAAAGTAACTACCAAAGTGGTCAGGAAACGACTGATAAAAGAAATTCTGTACATAAAGTAATTAAAATTTGATTGAAAAAGCATTCGATTTAAGAAAGGAAATTAACAAAAAAGTTTAAAAACAAGACATATCAAACAAACAAAAAAAAGCAACCATTAAAGAATGGTTGCCTAAAGCTTGGATTATAATAATTAATACTTAATCTATATTTTACCACTTGAATGGTAAGTAATAATCTCCACTTAACAATTTAGCCCTCACTTTATCTGCAGCAGGATTGTTCTCTTTTACTAGTTTAGCATATACTTTATCAGCAATAAAGCTTGGATCATTACGCCTTAAAGCAACACGTAATAAATCAGGCCAACGATAACCTTCATAAGCTAATTCAAGACCACTTTCATTAATTATAGAATTTTCCATATCAACCGTACTTGCAGTATCCGCAGCAGGTGTAGAAACCAAATTAGCCCTTCCCCTAATTCCTTCATGTCGATACCATGAACCCCTGAAATAAGGATAAGTTCCATTTCGAGCATCAAATTTATAGGGATCAGGGAGGTCGAAAGTATTTTGATAATTAGTTACATCAGATGTAGGAGCAGTGTAAGTATTACCAAGCCCTTTGTTTACAAAAGCATAAGCTAATTTTGAATAACCATCTCTATTTGCAGCTTCCGCATAGCGCAAATGGATAGCAGCAGCTCTTAATAAAAACCAATTACCATTCTTTTGTAAAACATTAGTAGGCAATAAAGAAGATTCATTCAAATAAGTATATAAATTCTTAACAATAACAGGCTGTCCATTAATAGTTCTGTATGTCATCAAGCCACGAGCATCATAAGGAAAATTATTAGTTTGCTTTTGAGAATTCCAATAATCAATTGCCAATTGTGATGGCTTAACTAAATATTTTCCACCCACATTTGAGAATATTTCAATAAATGGATTAGAAGGAGCAAAATTATAATTGAAAGGTAAAACCCACATTAATTCGGCACTTGCATAAGAAGAATTTGCAAAAATTGACCTCCA
>CANFLL010000081.1 GCA_947447825.1 Chitinophagaceae bacterium
AACTTTCTTTACTAAATAATTGAAATATTGAGTCACATATTTATTGTGACTAAATTGCTTAAAGTGGAAAAAGAAAGGATTTTTAAGAATGAAAACTTTAGTTTCGATAATTGCAATATGTATCCTTAGCAGTTGCAAGGATTTTGCTTTACAATTAAATAATGATACAAAAGATTCGGTTAATTCAATTGAGAATAATAGTGTAATAAAATCTGAATCTCCCAAACCTGTTATAGATGAAACTGTGATTAATGTAGAGCCAACCTTGGTTAGACCACAACTGTTTTTAATGATGCAAGATTGCGCAGAAGATTTAAAAACTTTGCATGAAAAACAAAAAGTAATTTATAATAATTTAGACTACATCTTAAAAAAGTATAATCTACAACCGATGGGTGAACCTATTGCATGGCATTATAGAAAGTCTAATTTATTTGTTGTTGAAGCTGGTATTCCTCTTGTAAAAAAATTGACAAAAAAAGAAGATGGAACTTTTTATAAGCAAACTACTAGAGGAAAGGCTGTGGTTGCGCATTTTTTTGGTAAGCGTTCTTTACTTCCAAGAGCTTATGATTCATTAAATGTTTGGTTGAAAGAGAATCATCAAAGTGCCATTGGTAATCCATGGGAAGTATATGTTTCTGACCCTAGAGTTATGAAAGAACACGATTTCTTGCAGACTGACGTTTATTCTCAGGCAAAATAATTAGATAGTTAAGAGAAATATAGAAAAAAATTTGGTACAAATAAAATTCAACTGCATATTTGCAACGCAATGAAACAAATTTCTCAAAATAATAATTGGTGGTGGCATACAAACCTTATCAGAGGCTTGTAGTGGCATTGCCAGTACATATTCATAAAATTGAATTAGCCTCGACAGATTGTCGGGGCTTTTTTTTTAAATTTTTGTTACAAGTTACTGGTTTCAGGTTACCAGTACTTGAAACCTGAAACATGTAACCTGAAACAATTAATAAGGAATATGAAACAAATTGAAATAACAACGACCATTAAGAAAATGCTAGCTGATGTTCATACGCCAGTTGGTATTTATTTAAGAGTGAGAGATAGATTTAGAGATACTATACTATTGGAGAGTACTGATAATCATGTGGCTGAAAATAGTTATAGTTTTATTGGCATCAATGCAATTGCTGGTATTGAGATTACTGACACTGGAAGTATTGAGTATAAATTGCCTGGACAAAAACCAGAACGTGTCGCCATTTCCAACACAAAAGCAGTTCCTGATGAAGTTTGGAAGTTTATGCAGAATTTTAGCATTATAAACACCACAAATACGGGTAACAGCTTAATTGATTCTGCTGCCAAGTTTGCCCAAGGGCTTTATGGGTATACTACTTATGATGCCGTTCAGTTTTTTGATACGATTACGTTAACCGCTAACCGTTTACCGTTAACCGATGGGGAGCAAGAGCTGTCAACGGAACACGGTCAACAGAAAGCTGAAAACTACATTCCTTTAATGCGCTATCGATTATATCAATATGTAATAGCCATCAATCATTTCAGAGACGAATTGTATTTGTGTGAGAATAAAATGGAGGGTATTGTTGGAGAGGTTCAATTGGTAGAAAGCTTAATAAAAAGTAAAGATGTTCCTGTTTATCCTTTTGCTATCAAAGGGGAGGAATCTTCTAATATTACCAACGATGCATACATCGAAATGGTTAAAAAGGGAATACAAAGTTGTTTTAGGGGTGATGTTTTTCAGATTGTATTGAGCCGTCGATTTCAACAAAGTTTTATTGGGGATGAGCTAAACGTGTATCGTGCCTTGCGAAACATTAATCCATCTCCTTATCTTTTCTTTTTTGATTACAGCGATTATAAATTGATGGGATCTTCGCCAGAAAGCCAATTAATTATTAAAGATGGTACTGCCGTAGTGCATCCAATTGCAGGAACTTTTAAAAGAACAGGAAATGATGCCCTGGATGCAGAAGCGGCAGAAAAATTATTATTAGACCCAAAAGAAAATGCTGAACATGTAATGTTGGTAGATTTAGCTCGCAATGATTTGAGCAGGGTTTGCAATGATGTACGTGTAAAAAGTTATCGTCAGGTGCAATATTATAGCCACGTAATTCATTTGGTGAGTGAGGTAAATGGAACGGTTCGTCCTAATGCAAATCCTTTTGAGTTGTTGGCAAAAACTTTTCCGGCTGGTACATTAAGCGGAGCACCAAAAATAAAAGCCATGCAATTGATAGATAGCTACGAGACTACAAGCCGTAGTTATTATGGTGGTGGTATTGGGTTTATGGGCTTTGATGGTAGTTGCAATCATGCCATCATGATTCGTACTTTCCTTAGTAAAAACAATACGTTATTCTATCAGGCAGGCGCAGGAGTGGTTGCGGCTAGTAACCCAGAAAGTGAATTGCAGGAAGTGAATAATAAACTAAATGCTTTGAAGAAAGCAATAGAAGCGGCGGGAGAAATTTAGTAAAACGTTTTAAGTTTTACGTTAAACGTCAAGCACGACAAACGGAAGGCTTAAAACATAGTACACAAGAGACGTAAAACGTATAACTTATAACGTACAACTTAAGAAAGATAATGGAAAATATAAACGCATCAGTACAGGGAGGATTCGACGGATTGAAAATTCTGGTTTTTGATAACTACGATTCATTTACCTACAATCTCGTTCATTTGGTTGAGAAGATTACACATCAAAAGGTGGATGTTTATCGTAATGATGAAATCTCATTAGAAGATGTAAATAGATATAATAAGATTATTTTATCGCCAGGTCCGGGTATTCCTGAAGAGGCGGGCTTGTTGTTACCTCTCATAAAACAATATGCACCAACAAAATCTATCTTGGGTGTTTGTTTGGGACATCAAGCTATTGGTCAGGCTTTTGGAGGTAAACTTACCAACCTTACTTCGGTTTATCATGGAATAGCCACTCCGATACAAGTAATGAGTTTACCGTTAACAGTCAACCGTCAACCGTTGGGCGATGGCGGTCAACGGTCAACGGTTAACAGTCAACTATTTAATGGTCTTGGCAATGAATTCATTGTTGGTCGCTATCATAGCTGGGTGGTGAGCGATGAAGGCTTCCCTGCTGAACTAGAAGTTACGGCTCGTGATAAAGAAAATTTTATCATGGCATTACAGCATAAAACCTATGATGTGCAAGGTGTTCAGTTTCATCCAGAAAGTGTACTGACTCCTAGTGGAGAAGTGATAATGAGGAATTGGCTTTCTCAGAGTTTTACGTTGTAAGTTTTACGTGATACGTGGCACTACGTAAAACGTATTACTATCATTCAATCATTTAAATCATTTAATCAAAATTGAAAAAGATACTACAATATTTATTCGAGCATAAAACACTCTCTTATCAGCAGGCAAAGGATACGCTTGTGGGCATAGGAAGTGGTGCTTATAACGAACACGAGATTACGGCTTTTATGACGGTTTACCTCATGCGCAGCATCACCATAGAGGAACTGAAAGGCTTTAGAGATGCACTTTTACAGCTTTGTGTGAAGGTTGATTTGGGTAATCATCAGCTTTTAGACATCGTGGGTACGGGTGGCGATGGTAAAAATTCGTTCAATATATCTACCCTCAGTTGTTTTATTGTGGCTGGCGCGGGGCAAAAAGTGGCCAAGCACGGCAACTATGGCGCAACAAGCATTAGTGGGGCAAGTAATGTAATGGAGCAGTTGGGGTATAAATTCAAGAACGATACTGCCAAACTAAAACAAGAAGTTGAAGAGGCGAATATTTGCTTTCTTCATGCACCATTGTTTCATCCAGCATTAAAGGCGGTAGGGGCAATTCGCAAGAATTTGGGCGTGCGTACTTTCTTCAATATGCTAGGGCCGATGGTTAACCCTGCTTCGCCGACTTATCAATTGGTTGGGGTTTACAATTTGGAGATGGCTAGAATTTATAACTATTTGTTGCAACAGACTAATCGGGCTTTCACCATCATCCACAGCTTGGATGGCTACGATGAAATATCGCTAACCAATGATGCCAAGGTGATTACCAACAAAGGTGAAAGCATTAAAACGCCAGAGCAATTGGGCAAAAGAATGGTGATGCCCGAAGATATTTATGGAGGAAACACAGTAGAGGAATCTGCCAAAATGTTCAGAAATATCATTGAAGGCAATGGTACTTACGCCCAGAATGCGGTTGTTTTGGCAAATTCGGCGATGGCTTTAAACTGTACGGGAAACTATAAAACTTATGAAGATGCCTATCAGGCGGCAGTGGTTAGTTTGGAAAGTAGGGCGGCTTTAGGGGCTTTGCAAAAGCTGATTTCGTTGCAATAAACAGTTCTTTAAAGCAGAAATATAGTTAAACAAATGCCGTTCTAGTCTAAGCAAATGCGGCATAAGTTCAAGCTAATGCGACATAAGTTCAAGCTAATGCGACATAAGTTCAAGCAAATGCGGCATAAGTTCAAGCAAATGCGGCATAAGTTCAAGCAAATGCGGCATAAGTTCAAACAAATGTGGCATTAGTTCAAACAAATGCGACATAAGTTCAAGCAAATGCGACATAGGTTCAAACAAATGTGGCATTAGATGAACCTAATTGAAAGCCAATAAACAGCTTTTAATCATTCAAAAACAAATAACTCTTTTTATAAATGAATATTTTAGATAGAATAATTGCACATAAACAAATTGAAGTGGCAGAGGCAAAGGCACTGAAAAGTGTTGCAGAACTGGAGGCAATGCCTTTGTTTGCAAAGCCTTGTCTGTCGCTTAAAAAATTCTTATTGGATGAAACAAAGACGGGCATTATTGCAGAATACAAACGTCAATCGCCGTCAAAAGGGGTTATTAACAGCACGTCAACTGTAGAAGAGGTTACAAAAGCTTATACACAAAATGGGGCATCAGGCATCTCAATATTAACAGATAATCATTTCTTTGGAGGTACATTGTTAGATTTGGAGGCTGCAACCATCAATCAAATTCCTCTTTTAAGAAAGGATTTTATGATTGATGAGTATCAATTGGTAGAGGCGAAGGCTTATGGGGCATCGGTGATATTGTTGATAGCCGCTTGTTTATCGCCTGAAAGGACAAAGGAATTGGCAAATGCAGCAAAGAATTTGGGTTTGGAAGTGTTGTTAGAAATACATAACGACGAAGAATTGGGGCATATTTGTGATGAAGTGGATTTGGTTGGGGTAAATAATAGGAATTTGAAGGATTTTGTGGTGAATGTGGAGGCTTCGGCGCAACTTATTAAGGCTATACCAACAAATAAAGTGGCCGTGGCAGAAAGTGGTATAAACAATACTGATACTATTGTATTTTTACGCAAAGCAGGTTTCAAAGGATTTCTGATTGGGGAGCATTTTATGAAACAGGCTGACCCCACGATTGCATTTGCCGATTTTGTAACGGAATTAAGAGCGAAGTAGTTCTAACCACAAAGTAAACAAGGGAAAAAACACCAAGAACACTACTACAAATCTTTGTGTTTCTTTGTGAAAACCTTAGTGTTCTTTGTGGTAAAAAGCTCTTAGTGGTAAAAAGTAAAATAAAAGCAGATGAGAATAAAAGTTTGCGGAATGACGGATATGGATCAAGTGAAACAACTTGATGAAATGGGGGTAGAGTTCTGTGGCTTTATTTTCTATCCTAAAAGTCCACGCTACATTTTTAAACATACGCCGGCAATAAATATTAAGAAACTAAAGGGTAAGATTAATAAGGTGGGGGTATTTGTAAATGCGCCATCCGACGAAATTTTACAGACTGTAGATAGCTGTGGTTTGTATCTAGTTCAATTACATGGCGACGAAAGTCCGAAAGCTTGTGAAAAAGTTTCTGATTACATATCTGTTATCAAGGCTTTCAGGTTGGCAGAAGATGATAATATACTATGGAAAATTAAAGATTATAAAGAGGTGGCCGATATGTTTTTGTTTGATACAGAAGGCGCTGGCTATGGTGGAACAGGAAAAAAGTTTAATTGGGATGCTTTATTAGACTTGAATATTGATAAACCTTTTTTTATAAGTGGTGGCATTCAGCCTGATGATATTCCTGCTTTACAAGCTTTTAGCAAAACTTCTGTTGCTAAAGATTTATTTGCAGTGGATGTAAACAGTCGCTTTGAAGTTTCTCCTGGCATCAAGGATATGGACAAAGTGAAGGATTTTGTGAAAGGAATAAAGTTATAAGTTATTAGTTGAAAGTAGAAAGTTGAAAGTTGAAAGTCAAAAGTCAAAAGTATAAAGTGAAGATTGTTGTAGAATAAGTAATAAGTTTTCGACTCTTGACTATCCACTTTCGACTAAATTTAAAATTAATGAAGCAAATTGTAGGCATATTGTTATTATTATTCACTTTGCAACAAGCAGCTATCAGTCAGTCGAGGATACTGTCTGGTACAATTGCTTCGAAGCCGAATAGTTCTATAACAATTACTCCCAATATTGTTCTTTCTAAAACGCCCGAAGCACAAATTGAAGATTCGGCTATTTTCAATCCTCGTTATATTCCACCGCCCCCTATCGACAGTAGTTCTTTTAATTCAAATTCATATTCGGCTAATAGTAGTGGTTTAAATACTAATCAAAGTGGGGTAGCTGAGGATTATCAATATAAAGCTCCCAATTCTCAGCCCCTTATTGATGGAAATAAAAAAGCATCATTAACGCCACCCATCAATTATCGAAATAAAAAAACAAATACAACAACCTATTCTCCTCCTCCTCCTGTTTTAAACAATATTACTTCTTCAAATGAGGACACTTATCAATATAAAACGGAAGATGCAAAGCCTTTGGTGGATTATGGGGCAAAGAAAGTAGTACGTTACCCAGTTAGAAAAAGAAAGGTTTCAGTAGCAAATCAATATGCAAGTACGCTCCAAACAGAGGCTTCAAATCAATCTTCGGTAGTAACTGATCCTGCAGAATTAGCAGCAAATGAAAACTATGGTAATGCACCAGTTAAAAAGACTTATAATAAATGGACTCCCAAAAAGAAAACGTGGACAAAGCCAATTGTAGATAGCAACGCTACTGTGGCTATAAAGAAACCAGTTTATCGTTGGGTGAATCCAAACAAAAAGAAGGTTGCGGCTTCAAGCTATTATGTTCCTCCCACACAAACACAGACTACATATACGCCGCCAGTAGTTGTTTCTCCATCTCAGGGTGGATTAACTCCAACTATCAAGGTTAAAACAAGGCCTAGTAACAACCCCGTAGTTAACAATACTTCTACAACTACAAGTCAGTCACAACAAACTACTGTTAATACAACTTATGGACCTTCGGCTGATTATAAAATAAATCTTACGCAAGATGGTAAGTTTACTGTTAACTTTTTTAATAGCGGTAGTAGTATCAATGTCACCGAGTTTGGAAGGATTAGTGGAGTTACTTCTCCCATCTCATCCAATACTACATCGCAATATGACTACAGAGGTATGTTGCAAAGTGTGGGAACGCTTCCCCTTCAATATACTTATGAAGGAAGATTGCAATCCGTAGGGAATACATCGTTGGGGTATAATTACAATGGAAACATTGAATCCATAGGTGGAATGCCGTTAAGTTATAACTACAATGGAACGATTGATAAAATAGGAAATACAAAAGTGATGTATGATGCTAATAATAATGTTAGTGGCACAAGCAACAATAATCCTATGGTGATGTTAAAAGTGAATTAATAAGTTTAAAATAGATAATGATGGGAACAGATAGGGTAGAAGAGGTGCTTAGATTAGGATTTCAAAATCCAAATGAACATGGGTACTATGGTAGTTTTGGAGGGGCTTATATTCCTGAAATGCTGCAAAGAAATGTGGCAGAACTAAAGGAAAACTACCTTAAAATTACAGCAGAACCTTCTTTTGAGGAAGAGTTTAGGCACTTATTGAAAGATTATGTAGGCCGACCAACGCCTTTGTTTTATGCGGAAAGATTGAGTGCGGAACTTAATTCTAACATCTATTTAAAGCGTGAAGACTTGTGCCATACAGGTGCTCACAAGATAAATAATACTATTGGACAGATTTTGTTAGCAAGAAGGCTTGGTAAAACAAGGATAATTGCAGAAACGGGTGCAGGTCAACATGGTGTTGCAACAGCAACTGTTTGTGCTTTGAAAGGGATGGAGTGCATTGTATATATGGGCGAAAAAGATATTGAGCGTCAGGCACCAAATGTTGCCCGTATGAAGTTGCTTGGAGCCACCGTGATTCCTGCGGTTAGTGGAAGCAAAACGTTGAAAGATGCCACCAACGAGGCCATCAGAGATTGGATTAATAACCCTGTTGATACGCATTATATCATTGGAAGTGTGGTTGGGCCACATCCTTATCCAGATATGGTTGCTCGTTTTCAGAGTGTGATAAGTGAGGAGATAAGAACACAACTATTTGAGAAAACTGGCAGTGAAAATCCTACGCATGTTGTTGCTTGTGTGGGAGGAGGCAGTAATGCAGCTGGTGCATTCTATCATTATCTGGATGAATTATCTGTTCAATTAGTGGCTGTTGAAGCGGCTGGGCATGGTGTTAATTCGGGCATGAGTGCTGCCACCACACAATTAGGCAAATCGGGCGTGTTGCATGGAAGTAAAAGCTTAGTGATGCAAACAGAAGATGGACAAGTGGTTGAGCCACACAGCATTTCTGCGGGACTAGATTATCCGGGGATTGGTCCTTTACATGCTAACTTATTTAAAAGTGGACGAGGTACTTTTTTGAGTGCAACCGATGAGGAAGCTTTGGAAGCAGCCTTTAATATTTCAAAAATTGAAGGTATTATCCCTGCTTTAGAAACTGCCCATGCTTTTGCTGCGCTTACAAAGATGAATTTGAAGCCTGAAGATGTTGTGGTAGTGTGTTTGAGTGGGAGAGGAGATAAAGATTTGGCTACCTATATGAAGGCGATGGGTATATAGGCGATGAAGAATTGTTATTAATTTATATACTACTTATTGAATAGAATAAAAGAACAAAGGCATCCACATTGGATGCCTTTGTTCTTTTATTCTATTTACTCTGGAAATGTCATTTTATACCATTTAGTAAAACTTATAAAACAAAATGGGTAGAAACACCGTAATGCACTACCCATTTAGATTTAAGCTTAAAAGATTTTATTATAATGAAAGAATAATATACATGAATTTAAAAGATTTTAACCTTTCACATCTACACTAACAATCATATTCAATTATCCATAAATAATCAATTTCAAACTTCAAATTTAAAATCTCTTATGGCATTATAATAACCGACTTTGGTGTAACTGTTACCAATTCTAAATCGAAGATAAGATCCTTACCTGCCAAAGGGTGGTTAGCATCAAGCAACACGTGTTCATCAGCAACTTCAACAATTACTACTGGAAATTGATCTCCTTCAGTATTGCTCATGTTTAATTGCATACCCACTTCTGGAACTAAGTCTGCCGGAAAACGATCGATAGGAAATTCCATAATCATATCGTCATTCTTAGGACCATAAGCTTGGTCTGCAGGGATGTTTACAGTACGCTTTTCGCCAATAGTCATTCCCAATACACCATTGTCGAACCCCTCGATAACCATGCCTCCACCTACTTCAAACTCTAGTGGTTCACGACCATTAGAAGAATCGAAGATTGTACCGTCTGTCAATGTGCCATGGTAGTGAACTTGTATAGTATCACCCTTTTTTACTTGTGCCATTTGAATTTTTTTTGTGTAAATAAATTACTTTGAGCGGCGAAAATACATTTCTGAGTTACACAGTGAAATTAATTTATTGATTTGTTTATTTAATGGGTCGTTAAGAAGAAATAACTAACATTTCCAATGCGTGTATTTAGCCGAAATGGATTTGAAATACCTGTCAAGTTTTGTCTTAGTTAACCAATTTGAATCTTTATTTCTATCAATTATCAAATTAGAATATTATATTCGATAAAAAAATGCTAACAGACTAACCATGAAAGAATGTTTATTTATTGCTCTAATTTTCCTCAATGAATTTCTTTTTGCTCAAACAATTACTACCATCAAACCTGTATTTCCCATTTTGCCAGGGGCTTATCAAACGGAAGCTTATTTGCCATTATTGAAAGGGAAAAGGGTAGGGGTTTTTGCTAATCAAACATCAGCAATTGGCAACACTCATTTAGTGGATAGTTTGCAACACCTTGGTATTACCATTACTAAAGTTTTTGCACCCGAACACGGCTTCAGGGGAACTGCTGATGCAGGGGAAACAGTGGGGAGTTATACAGACAGGGCAACAGGCATTCAAGTGGTGTCTTTGTATGGCAAAAAATATCAGCCCAATGCCTTAGATCTTTTTGATGTTGATGTGATGCTTTTTGACATTCAAGATGTTGGGGTTCGTTTTTATACATTCATTTCTTCGCTACAAGGATTTTTAGAAAGTGCTATTCAGTACAATAAACCTTTGGTTTTGCTTGATAGACCTAATCCTAATGGTTTTTATGTTGATGGGCCAGTGCTTGAAAAGGAATTTACCAGCTTTGTAGGCAAACAACCTGTGCCAGTTGTTTATGGAATGACAATGGGAGAGTATGCCAAAATGCTGCTTGGCGAAAAGTGGTTAGATTGGAAGTATGTGCGTAAGGAAGATAAACAAAGTACTAGTTTGGGGCAACTATTAGGCTTTGAGGAGAAGCATACAAATTTTAAGCTTACAGTCATTCCATGTAAACATTACACCCATTCTAGCAAATATGTGTTGCCCATTAAGCCTTCTCCTAATTTGCCCGATATGGCTTCAATATATTGGTATCCATCCACTTGTTTTTTTGAGGGTACTACCCTTAGTGAAGGAAGAGGTACCGATCATCCCTTTTGCATTTTTGGACATCCCTCTTTTCCAGATACGCTTTATTCTTTTGTGCCTTCTGCCAAATTAGGTGCAAGAGAACCCAAGTTTAAAGACAAAACATGTTATGGTTGGAATGTTTTTGCAACCAATAACGTTGTATTGCATAAGCTAAACAATACTTTGAACTTACATTATCTGTTGAAAGCCTATCAACTCTATCCTTCCAAAGACAGTTTCTTTATCTCTACAATTGCTGGTGGAACTCAAGAATTCTTTTTTAATAAATTAGCTGGAAATAATCTGCTTATGCAACAAATTAAGGAAGGTAAAAGTGAGGCACTGATAAGAAAATCATGGCAACCTAAGTTGGCTGCTTTTATGGCAATAAGGAAAAAGTATTTGTTGTATAAAGATTTCAGATAAGATCAAATGGTTTTTGTTGTTTGCTGATAGGATATATTCTACAATAGTTATTCTTTTGTGGGTATAAGTGAGCTGTTATCAATTGATTTTTACTGATGCATCTTTTGGTGGAAGAGAGTAAAAACTCCTTTAATTAATGATTGAATGTAACAGTTCTGGGGGTTATTTACCACAAAGTAAACAAGGAAAAAACTTAGGACACTAAAGTTTAGAGTCCCCCAATGGTTGTTCTGAAGAAATAATACAACACAATCCTTGTGTTCTTGGTGAAAGCCTTAGTGACCCTTGTGTTTATTAATGATTAAAATTACATCGGTTGGTATCTAGCGCAGAACATAAATGATTGAATTTAGATACCCTTGGTATCTAGCGGAGATCATTAATGATTAAAATTACATCGGTTGGTATCTAGCGCAGAACATAAATGATTGAATTTAGATACCCTTGATATCTAGCGGAGATCATTAATGATTAAAATTACATCAGTTGGTATCTGGCGGAGATCATTAATGATTAAAATTACATCGGATGGTATCTGGCGCAGAACATTAATGATTGAATTTACATCGCTTGGTATCTGGCGAAGAACATAAATGATTGAATTTAGATACCCTTGATATCTAGCGGAGATCATTAATGATTAAAATTACATCGGTTGGTATCTAGCGGAGATCGTTAAAGAGTCTTTTGAACCAAAAGGGTTTTCCTTAATTGTGATTTGGAAAGGTATGTTGCACAGGTTTATTAGTTACAATTAGTAACAAAGGGAGAATTATATAAGGCAATGTTCTGAGAGAATGCCCCTTTTTGAGTACCAACAAAAAAAGAGCAGCCGTACCCGCATGGTAGGCTGCTCTTTTTGAATTGACAATTGTCAATTGTCAATTATCAATTATCTTTTATTGCTTCTGAAAACCTACTGTACTTACTTTTCCATCAGTAGTTTGAACCCTAAAGTGGTAAGACCCTATTGGTAGACTAGATAATGAAATTGTTGGGTTATTAGCGTCTTGTACAGTTTGTGTTTTTAGTATTCTTCCCAAATTGTCAAATACTTGTATTGAAGCAATATGTTCACCACGAACAGTTGCAATGTCTTTAACTGGGTTTGGAGAAACAGATAATAGATTACTGTTTATGGTCAATTTTGCAATATTGCTATAAAAGTATTTCCCTGTTTTATCTTCCTGTTGCAAGCGATAGTAAACGGTATTTGTAGGCGTGTAGCTATCTTCAAAATGATATTGGGTACCCTTATTAGCCGCTACTATAGCAATGCTTGTAAACGAGTTGCCATCTGTGCTGCGTTGAACATTAAAAGCGGCTGTATTTTCTGTGTTAGTTGCTGACCATTGCAATACAGGTTGTTTGTTTTGCAAAGCAGCCGTAAAGGAAGTTATTTGTAGTGGAAGTGGCTTGCCATTGTAATATTCTGCATTCCACCAACCTGTAAGTGTATTCCCATTGGTGTTGTCAAAAGCTTGATTTAAAACTAATAAAGGGTTATGAATTTTATTGGCCACAAACCAATAACTACCATTTCTGTATACACAAACCACACTGTCAAAGTTTCCAGATGGTAATTTTAGTTGTCCATACCCTAATCCAATTAGGGTGTCATTCAATGTATATGTATTTTCATAAACGTTAGTAGAAGAAGAGTCTCTGTAATAATATTGGACAGTATCTGTATAAGTTGTATTCATTGACATTGGGTAAACCATTACTGGAAATGAGGGAGAAATGCGAATAAAATAAGAATACCCACCATTTGAAGTAGCACTTTGATAAAAGCCTACTTCTCCCCAACTTGTGTTAGATACTTTGTCGAATTCAATACCATTATATCCATAACTATTACTCCATTTGTATCCAATGTTTGCTGTAGGAAAGCTGTCCGAATAAGGCAATGTCTTTGGCGATACAATGGAAAGTACTATTGCAGAACCACTATCGATTAAACTTGTAAAATCCCATACTTTGTTTTCACCAGAAAACTCTTGTGTTGTGTGAAACAATTTTGTATCTTGAAGTTTAAAGGCATCACCAATTTGAGGATTAAAGCCATTAGCAGTAATAATTGGCCCAATAGGGGTAAGAACAGGAACTGTATCGATACTTGAGGAATAGTAGTTGGCAGACCAGCTACCACTTTGTTCGCTTGTGGAAACTAGTTCTAAAATTGGATAATGAATGCCTGAAACAGCGAATTCATAAAAGGTTTCTGACACCCTACTTATTTCAAATCCGTTATAAGTAAATACAAAAGTTGTTGTAGCTTTCTCCCTTGCAACATTAAAGTATGTTTTTTTAGGTAATTTTAATGTGCCATAACCATCAACTTTTATGGTGTCATAAACCACACAATTAAAGCCTGCTGGTAGAGTAGGGTCATAATATGTAAAGCTATCGGTACTGAATTTATTATAGCTTGCTGGGTAAACCACCTTTGTTATTTGAGGAGAAAAACTTGACCAATTGTTTGCAGACAAATATTGCCCAACTTGTCCAAAGCTGGAACTTGTTGCCTTATAGAATCCATAAAAAGATTGAGAAGAATTGTACCAAGCAACGGTTGCTGTAGGAAAATTGGTTGCTCCTGGTAAACCTGTTGGAGACACTACTGTAATATTAAAACTTGCAGCACTATCCACCAGTTTTGTATAATCCCAAACTGTGTTTGCACCGCCATTTGTTGGGTCGCTAAAACTGTTTGCATAAGCAGCCTGAATAGTGAATTTATCACCAATTACAGGGTTAGTGTTTGCGGCCGTGAGAACTGGTTGTGCTTTTGCGCACATCGTTCCCAAAAGAAAGAGGGACAGCATGTTTTGTAACTTTTGCTTCATAAATGATTTTTTATTGATTATTTAATTTTTACAATGATAGCCATATATTTTGATAGTCAGTTCAACTTATATTATTTAACAAGCATAAATTTTTGTTTTTTGCAGTTTATTCTTTAGGATGTATAAAAGTTTTTCACATTTAAAACGCATTGATATGTGTCTCTACAGTGTATTATCAACCAGAAGGCTTTCATTCATTTAGTACTCTTAGTTATGGATATAATATGCCTTTTGAAAATTATCAATACTCCTTCCTTAATTATTGAATCTTGAAGTAAACTTCTAGTATCTCAAATAGTAATTCTTGCGGCTTTAAATAACAAAACTGGGCAATGATGGATCAATTGGGCTTCTTGAACAATGATTTCGCTTTCTGAAATAGTTTTAGAGGTTAAGACATTAAATATGTGCAAATCATCATGCAGAAGTAAAAAATACCACTTAGGAACACAGGAATTTGAAAGTAAATAGCCAACAGGACATTGAATTGAATATTGCTAAATTTATTTTGACTAGCCCCCCAATAGCGAAAAATATATAAGGCATATTTTTATAAGTAGTGAAAGCCCTCTTTGGTACAAATAAAAAAAGAGCAGCCAGTACCCTCATGGTAGGCTGCTCTTTTTGAATTGACAATTATCAATTGTCAATTATGTTTTATTGTTTCACAAAACCTACTGAATTTACTTTTCCATCAGTTGTTTGAACCCTAAAGTGATAAACACCTGCTGGAAGGTTAGAAACAGAAATTGTTGGGTTTGTAGCATCTTGAACTGTTTGTGTTTTGAGTATTCTACCCAAATTGTCAATTACTTGTAGCGATGTAATATGTTCACCACGAACAGTCACAATGTTTTTAGCAGGATTAGGCGTAACTGACAATTGATAATTAATAAAGGACAATTGAACAGAAACTATTTTGCTGAAAGTAATTGTTCCAACCTTATCTATACTTTTAAGTCTGTAGTAGTTAATGCCATTGGTTGGTGTATTATCAGTAAATACATAATTATTAGCTCCTGATCCTATTGCTTTTACAGTGCCAATATCTGTGAACGAAGAACCATCAGTGCTGTGTTGAATAACAAAATTAGCGTTGTTCAATTCAGAAGCTGTATTCCAGTTTACCACGATTGCTCCATTTTTGTTAGTCGCTGAGATGTTAGCAAGGGTGATAGGAAGAGGCGAACTTGTAATTGTTAACTTTAATACTTTCAAACTATCACATCCAAAAACGCTTAGAGTATCAAACGTGTAGATTCCACTCTTCTTATAAATTGTTTTATGCCAGCTAAAACTATCAACAGCTGATACTGTAACTGTATCTACAGTTGCATAACCCAATTTTAAGATTAAAGTAGTTAGACTATCACATCCAACTGCATTTAATGTGTCGAAAGTATAAACACCACCTTTGGTATATGTTTTACCATGCCAAGTGTAACTATCGCATGAAGTTTTAGTTATGGTATCAGTTGAAGGTTTATTAATCGTCAATTTCAACGTTGTTAAACTATCACATCCACCCGAACTTAATGTATCGAAAGTGTAAGTGCCAGATAGGGTATAGGTTTTTTTATGCCAAAAGTAGCTTCCACAAGCAGATTGTGTGATGGTTACTAATGATGGATTGCAATAACTAAATCCGGCTAATGTGGCTGCACCATAAATGGTGGTTACACGAACAGTACCAGCTGCACCTGATCCAACGATTGCTTTAATAGTACTATCATTTAATACAACGTATGATGTTGCACTCACTAATCCGAAGCTAACACTTGTGGCACCTGTAAATCCGTGTCCGATAATAGTAACGTTACTACCATTGATGCCCGCAGTAGGTGTAAATGAAGTAATAGTTGGTGCACCAATGTATTTGAATCCTTTTAAGCTAGCACTACCACCTGCGGTTGTAATGCTAACACTACCCGTTGCGCCATTGCCTACATAAGCGTATAAACTAGTGTCGTTCATGACGTAATAACTGGATGCTTTAACACCGCCAAAACTTACACTTGTTGTGTTAGTAAGTCCTGTTCCGTATATGTACACATAGCTTCCTGAAGCAGCAGAAGTAGGAGAGAATGAAGTGATTACTGGAACAGGAACTTTGTATTTAAAACCTGATAAGTAGGCACTTCCAGCAGGATTATAAACTAACACATTGCCTGTGGAGCCGCTTGCTACAACTGCCTTAATGGTAGAGTCATCTACTACATTATAACTAGCCGCATAAGTGCCACCAAAATAAACATAAGTAGCACCACTCAATCCTTTTCCAACAATTGTTACGGTGTCTCCTTTTGTTGCTGAAGTAGGATAGTAAGAAGTAAGCGTAGGTTTTACAGCATAAACAAAACCATCTAAGCTAGCAATGCCATTCGGCGTAACTACACTTACTGTTCCTGACGCTCCACTACCAACGTAGGCGTACATGTAAGTGTCGCTGTACACATAGAAACTTGTTGCAGCAACTCCGCCAAAACTAACCGCAGTTGCACCAGTGAAGCCATAACCATAAATGTAAACGTAGCTACCGCTTGTTGCAGAAGTTGGTGATATTGAAGTAATAGTAGGACGAGGTGTAGTATAAACAAAACCTGCTAATGTGCTAGAACCTGCCGGATTTGATACATAAACGCTGCCACTTGTGCCATTGCCTACTACTGCTTTAATAGTTTTATCATCTACAACTACAAAGCTAGTTGCATAAGTGCCACCAAAAGAAACGGTAGTTGTTCCGCTAAATGAGGTGCCATAAATCAAAACTGTATCACCTCTAGTTGCACTAGTTGGGTAGAATGAAGTTGCATTAGGAGCTGTTGCATAAATGAATCCTTTAATACTAGCCGAACCACCAGATGTGGTAACTGTTACACTACCTGTTGCACCATTACCTACATAAGCATACATGTAAGTGTCGCTATACACATAAAAACTACTAGCAGGTACACCACCAAAAGTGACACTAGTTGTACCAGTTAGGCCAGTTCCATAAATGTAAACATAACCACCACTTGTTGCTGAAGTTGGGCTGATAGATGTTATTTTAGGTTGAGGTGCTAGATAAGTAAACCCTCCTAAAGTGCCAGTACCAGCAGATGTTCTTACAGAAACACTACCAGTGGTGCCAGCACCAACAATAGCCTTGATGGTACTATCATCAATTACATTATAAGAACCTGCATAAGTTCCACCGAAATATACATAAGTTGCATTGTTAAATCCACTTCCCACTATGGTAATTGTATCTCCTTTTGTGGCAGTTTTTGGATAGAAAGAAGTAATAACTGGTGCATATATATAGGTAAATCCTGCTAATACAGCTGTGCCACCCGTTGTAGTTACACTAACGTTGCCAGATGCACCGCTTCCTACATAAGCATACATATATGTATCGCTATAAACATAAAAATTAGTTGCAGGAACACCACCAAAGCTTACGGCGGTGGCACCTGTTAAACCAGTTCCATAAATATAAACAGTATTGCCATTACCAGCAGCAACCGGTGTAAATGAAGTAATTACAGGTACAGGAGCTTTGTAGGTAAAACCATAAAGTGTTCCAGTTCCTCCTTTGTTAACAACACTAACACTACCACTTGTACCTGTTCCTACAATTGCAGTGATGGTAGAATCATCAACAATTGTAAAGTTGGTGGCACTAGTTCCACCAAAACTTACACTACTAGCATATAAGAACCCTGAACCAGTAATTGTAACGATGGTTCCTTTTGATGCAGTTGTAGGACTAAAGCTTTTAACTGTGGCTGCAGCAATAAAGGTGAAACCAGCAAGAGTTCCAGTTCCACCAGGGGTAGTAACGCTCACATTTCCGCTTGCACCACTGCCTACATAGGCATATAGGTAAGTATCGCTATACACATAAAAATTTGTCGCAGACACCCCACCAAAGCTTACGTTGGTTGCACCAGTGAAGCCAGTTCCATAAACATAAACATATCCACCACTACCTGTTGATGTTGGTGAAAAAGAAGTAATTACTGGTACTGGAGCAATATAGGTAAAGCCTCCTAAAGTTCCTGTTCCGCCATTGGTGTTTACCGAGATACTACCTGTGGAACCAGTACCTACGATGGCAGAAATGGTTGAATCATTTAGCACACTATAACTTGCTGCATAAGTGCCACCAAAATAAACGTAATAAGCATTGGTAAATCCTGTTCCTTTGATAGTAACTGTTGTTCCTTTTGTAGCAGATGCTGGACTAAAAGATTTGATGACAGGTGCTGCTAAATAAGTAAAGCCAGCCAATGTTGCTGTTCCACCAGCGGTAGTAACACTAATACTTCCACTTGCGCCATTCCCTACGTAAGCATATAAATAAGTATCACTATTTACATAGAAACTTGTTGCTGATACGCCACCGAAAGTAACGTTTGTAGCACCAGTTAGTCCTGTTCCATAAACATACACATACGAACCTGTACCAGCAGATGTTGGAGAAAAAGAGGTTATTACAGGTACTGGAGCAATGTAGGTGAAGCCACCTAAAGTTCCGGTTCCGGCATTTGTTCTTACAGAAACACTTCCAGTGGAACCAGTACCAACAATAGCCGAGATGGTTGAATCATTCAGTACACTATAACTCGAAGCATAATTTCCGCCAAAATAAACATAATAAGCATTGGTAAATCCTGTTCCTTTAATGGTAACTGTTGCTCCTTTTGTTGCAGATGCTGGACTGAAAGAGGTAATAGTTGGTGGTGCTAAATAAGTAAAGCCAGCGAGTGTTGCAGTTCCACCAGATGTAGTAACGCTTACACTACCACTTGCACCATTACCTACGTAAGCGTATAAGTATGTGTCATTATATGCATAAAAACTTGTTGCTGATACACCACCAAAAGTAACGTTTGTTGCACCTGTTAATCCTGTTCCGTAAATATACACATACGAACCTGTACCCGCAGATGTTGGAGAGAAAGAGGTTATTACTGGTACTGGAGCAATATAAGTAAAGCCTCCTAATGTTCCATATCCAGCAGAACTTGTAACCCTAATTACACCACTAGTTCCTGTGCCGACAGTTGCCGTAATAGTTGAGTCATTAACAACAATGTATCCTGACGCACTTGTTCCACCAAAATATACAGCTGTAGCATTTGTGAAATTACTTCCTTTAATGGTTACAGTAGTGCCTGTAGCGGCAGAGTCCGGAGAGAAAGAATTTAATATTGGAGAAGGTAAATAGGTAAATCCAGCTAATGTGGCTGTTCCGCCTGTTGTAGTAACACTCACACTTCCTGTTGCTCCAGAGCCTACATAAGCATATAGAGTTGTGCCAGCAGTATTTGAATAATAACTTGTTGCAGCAACTCCACCAAAGGTTACTGATGTGGCTCCATTAAGCCCTGTGCCATAAATTCTTACATAACCTCCATTTCCTGCAGAGGTTGGCGAGAAAGAAGTGATAGTTGGAACAGGTGCAATGTAAGTGAATCCAGAGAGTATACCATAAGTAGAACTGTTGTAAACCATAATGCTACCAGTAGCTCCTGTGCCAACGATTGCTGTAATGGTAGAGTCATTTATCACCCTAAATGAGGAAGCATAATAGCTGCCGAAATATACATAATTCACACTTGTGAATCCAGAGCCAGAAATAGTAACTGTTGTACCTGTTGCTGCCGAAGTAGGAGAGAAAGAAGTGATTTTAGGTGTAGCTAAAAAAGTAAACCCTGCCATAGTAGCTGTTCCGCCTAATGTAGTTACACTTACATTACCGGAGGCTCCTTTGCCAACGTAAGCATACAGATAAGTGTCACTGCCAATATAAAAACTGCTAGCAGGCACACCCCCAAAGCTTACACTCGTAACACCAGAAAGACCTGTGCCATATACAAATACATAGCCACTGGTTCCTGCGTAAGTAGGAGAAAAAGAAGTAATAGTTGGTGCAACAGCTATGAAAGTAAATCCTGCTAAAGAATCATTTCCAGACAGTGTAGTTACGCTTACGCTACCCGTTGCACCAGCACCCACAACTGCTACCACAGTGCTATCATTTAAAACCTTGAAGCTTGCAGCCTCAGTTCCGCCGAATTTAACGCTTGTTAAGTAGTTTAGATTTGTACCCCTAATAGTGTCCGATGTGCTAGTTTTTGCAGTTTTTGGATAAAATGAAGTAATGGTAGGAGAGGGCTTTACGGGAGGGACTTGTAGTTTTTCATAAACTTGTCTATCGAAGCCGTTTTGTCCACTATCGCCACTAGAATTAATTTGATAACCGTAATGTAGATAAAAAGTTTTAGTGGCAGTATCGTATCTATTATTAAATGTAGTTTTAAGATAAGGTGCTTGTCCGGGTAATGGAGTAACTGAAAAAGAAGTGTTCCCAGGATTATCTAATGACATAAACCCGCTGTAAGGAGATGCAGGGGTGGAATATAGGGGTGTCCAGTTGACTAGATTGTAATTACTATCAACTTGAAACTGGAATGAGTAATCGGTAGGTAACCAATCACCCAATGCCATTTGATAGGTTCTGGTATCTACTTTTTTAAGAACTTTCAGTTGCTTAATTGCCCTAGGATTACTAGGATGAAAGAAATAACCCGTGTCTGTGTAAGTGCCGTTTAGATTCGTTTGTCCTTGCGACTTTAATACTAAAAGACATACGAATAGGGAGAGAATTGACAGAAATTTCCCTGTGTTTAAGTGCTTCATCCTAGATTTTTTTGTTTGAATAATTGAGTTTAATAACATTGGATGTAATAGTCTTTATGAAAGGAGTACTGTATGAATGGCATTTTTCATTAGAAAACTTTTAAAAGATTTTTTACACAAATGCAATGGTAGTTTCAATTTTCGAAATAAAAAAATATTTAAGCTTATTTTAATCGATTTATTGTGAAATACGGGCAATATAGGCGGTAATTGACATTGTATGTGGATAATCTCTAAACAAAAAGTGCAGCCCCACTTGCGTAGGAACTGCACTTTATCCATAGTCAATTATCAAATATCAATTATAACTTGATATTAATCCATTTTAATACCTTTCTTTCTTTACCAGTAGAAACAACAATGCTGTAAGTACCGCTTGTTAGACTGCTGGCAGGTAATGAAATTTTACCATCTTTATTTATCGTGTAGTGAGCAAGTGTATTACCCAACAATCCAATTGCGGTAACGGTAACATTTGCTTTTACTCCTTTTAGTTCCAAGGTTGCATTGCCATTAAAGGTTGGGTTAGGATATAGCTTAACCTGCATTCCCTGTTCTCCGTCGGCAGCAGCAAAACTTAAAGTACTGGTACTTGCATAATATACGAACGGAATAGAAACAGGAGAAAGACATCCACCACTAGATACCTGAACCGTGTATTATCCAATATCGTTAGGAGAATACTTAATGGTTTAGGTACCCGGAATCAGTAGATTACTTTGATACCATTGGTAAGTTGTAGCGGAAGAAGAAATCAATATATCGTTTACTAAGCTGATAGTGGGCTGTGCCATTTGGTTTACCACAGCTACCACAGAGTCTGCCGAAGTAGTAGCGCATCCAGTAGTATTGGTAACCTTTAGCTTATAAGTACCTGCCGCCCTTACAACATATCTAGCTGTAGTTGCATTCTTGATGGCTGTTCCGTTACGTAGCCATTGGAAGTTACCAGTAGCAGCATCTGTTAATACCAAACTATCATTTAAGCAAAAAGTGGTATTGCCAGTTTTGACTATGGCAGGAATGGTAGAATAAGAACTAACGATAATAGTTGCTACTTTATATAAGCTGTCACAACCGCCTACACTCTTGGTTGTATCACGTTTAATAGTTGAAGCTGTGTAAGTGATGCCATTATAAACTATACTATTACAACCAAACAAACTACTATCTATCATAGTTGGCGCTATTGGAGTAATGTTGATGGTTGCAACTTTATAGATACTATCGCAACCGCGGTGGAGACTCACTGCAAAAACATGATGCAGAAAGTTGATGCCCAAACAACTGTGCAATTAACTGCAATGGCAATTAGGAATGGATGGGTGTAGTGATTGTAGTTTAATGATTAATGAGGGGTGATTGTTTACTGAATTGCTCACTTTTTTTGTCTATTACACTCTGGATTTGTCCCATAATGTAATGTTTTACAAATTCTATTTATGAAAGGAAATTGTAGCTACCATCAAAAAAATGAACAATGCCTTCAACAGTCATGGTTGCTACCATCAAAAAAATGAACAGTGCCACCAAAAAAGTGAACCGTACCATCAACTGTCATGGTAGCTACCATCAAAAAAATGAAGCGAGCCACCAAAAAAATGAACCGTACCATCAACAGTCATGGTAGCTACCACCAAAAAAATGAACCATGCCACCAAAAAAGTGAACAGTGCCATCAACAGTCATGGTAGCTACCACCAAAAAAGTGAAGCGTGCCACCAAAAAAATGAACCGTACCATCAACAGTCATGGTAGCTACCATCAAAAAAATGAACCATGCCACAAAAAAAGTGAACCGTACCATCAACAGTCATGGTAGCTACCATCAAAAAAATGAA
>CANFLL010000082.1 GCA_947447825.1 Chitinophagaceae bacterium
TTCCGTTCACTTGAACGAAAGACTCGTACACTTGAACATTTTGTGTGAACTTGTAAGTTTAAAGTGAATATCGTGAAAGAAAAGAGACTAAAACTAGTAGGATTTGTTTGCCCATAACTCTTAATTATGAGAATGTTTTAACCTGTTTCAAACTTTCGCTTTTTTCTGAAACTCTTTGCTACAAAGAATTTCGTCCAATAGTTTTTACTCTTTAAAACCTTCGTCAATACAAATGTATATAAATCTATTGTTCCAAATTTAAACTATCCCATGGGTTCAATATTTTCAATAATCTAGCACTAAATATCCTCTTTTCAAAATGTGTGCAACTTCAATTAGGAAGTAAACAATTATCAGTTGAACATTTGCAGGTGCTACATAATTTATTGGTTACCCCTGTCAAAAACCCTCAAGTGGCAACCAATAAACCTCAGCCTTATTCAATAACTATTCTCTCTTTAGCTTGCCCATCTTTTTTTCATCATGCTGGTTTTTATTGTCCCCAACGAATATGTTTAGGACACCAAGGAAACTTTCGAGGAGTTCCTCGAACTTTTCGAGGAACTCCTAAACATATTCTTGGAGCTCCAAGAACTTTATTGGGAGTACCAAAACATTGTTGAGGAGTACCAAAACAATGTCGAGGAACTCCTCGGGTACTTCTTGGAGCTCCTCGATAGTTTCGTTGGACTCCTCGAAAGTTTCCTTGGAGGCACTTTAATGCCTTATTGGAAGCTATTTGAATTATTTAGTGCTTTTTATTAAACAAAACACCTCTTTTTCATAGTCAAAATTGGTAATTATGTCTTATTTCATAGAAAGAAATGGTCTTTTATTTAGTCTTCAGATTACAATCTTTTCTGAACAATTGCCTAACTATCTTTCCCTTGGTTTCACGGCAACTCTTAATTTAATTATGGAGGGTAATTTGCCGCAATGTCCACAATGTGTTACGCAAAGAGTTAACAAAGGAACGAAGTAAGAAGGACGGAAAAAGATGAACTTAAAGAGAGTGCAAAAACTTTTCTCTTTTAAGACACAATTGATATGCGTCTTAGCACTCTCTACATAATTTGTAAAGCGAAATAACTTTTATGCACCCATTGTCAATTCGTTTCTTTCAACTCAAATCTAACAATTACTTTTGTGCGATGCAGAAACAACGTTCAGTGGCTTTTCATACGCTTGGGTGCAAGCTAAATTTTTCAGAAACTTCTACGCTATCGAGGTTATTAGAGGCAGAAGGTTTTGAGAAAAAGCATTTTGACGAGAAGGCGGATGTTTATGTAATCAATACTTGTTCTGTGACCGATAATGCAGATAAAGAATGTAGGTATTTGGTAAGAAAGATTCAAAGAGAAACACCAGAAAGTTTTGTAGTAATTACTGGTTGCTATGCCCAATTGAAACCAATCGAAATAGCTTCTATTCCTGGCGTTGACCTTGTGCTTGGTGCATCAGAAAAGTTTAACATTGTGAAGCATATTTCGGAATTATCGAAAGGGGATAGTGCCAAAATTTGTAGTTGCGAGATTGGCGATGTAACTGGTTTTAATGCTTCCTTTTCGGCAAATGATCGTACACGTACCTTTTTGAAGGTGCAAGATGGTTGCGACTATACTTGTTCCTTTTGTACCATACCGATGGCAAGAGGAAAAAGCAGGAGCAACACCATTGCTAATGTGTTGAAGAACGTGGAGGAGATTGCAAAAACCGAAGTAAAGGAAATTGTACTTACGGGTGTTAATCTCGGTGATTTTGGAAAAGGTCCAGATGGCAATAAGAAGAATGAAGAAGACTTTTTGAGTCTTTTGAAGGAATTAGATAAGGTTGAAGGCATTGATAGATACCGCATTTCTTCTATTGAACCCAATCTTTTAACAGATGAAATAATAGCTTTTGTTGCCCAAAGCAATAAGATAATGCCTCACTTTCATGTTCCATTGCAGAGTGGTAGTAATGCTATTTTGGGGATGATGCGCAGACGCTACAAAAGAGAATTATATGCAGAAAGGGTTGCTTTGATTAAGAAAGTAATGCCTCATTGCTGCATTGGAGTAGATGTTATTGTGGGCTTTCCGGGTGAAACAGAAGAACTATTTAAGGAGACATTCGATTTTTTGCATAGTCTTGATGTGTCTTATCTACATGTGTTTACCTATTCTGAAAGACCAAATACAGCGGCACTAGATATTAAACCAATCGTACCGATAAACATAAGAAATGAGCGAAACAAAATGCTGCGTAACCTTAGCTTCATGAAGCTGCAATACTTTACGCAACAGCATGTGGGCAAAACAAGAAAAGTATTGTTTGAAATATTTGATAAGAATGGAATGATGGAGGGATATACAGACAACTACATCAGGGTATCAACGCCGTTCAGAAAAGAATGGGCCAATGAGATTGTTGAATGGGTGGTGTAAGTGCTATGATTGGTGATTAATGTTTATTTGAAAGTGATTTGTTGTTAAACGTTAAACATTAATCATTCATAGTTACCTCGATGTTTTTCTGAAACCATTGATGTTCATAAATTGGGCATAGCCATAGGTTAATGCAGCAACAGATTCAAGCCTAGCTTCTTTTAAAAAATATCTATTAATTACAAAAATGGCAATGCTCATTATTGCCATCCCCGCAGCAGGAAGAAAATAATTGAAGGCTAGTTTCTTTTTGGTGTTGCTATCAGTAATATTAGCAGCCATTGCTCCAACTGCAAATTGGGTTAGCGACAATACAATAAATAGCGGTTTATAACCTTGAATTTTAGATGCACTAATAAACCAGAAAAATACTATATAAATAAATATTATGCCTAAAAGAATTACAAAAGAGGATTTGACACAGTTGGCGATGGCTATCTTTTTAATTCTGCTGAAAGCAAATACATAAAAAATGTTTGCAATGCAGTAACCAATCATTGAGGCATAAAGAAACGGATCTGTAATGGTTGCTTCTTCATAATCCATGTTGATAAAACCACCGAGAATATCTGATATCCAAAGGAAGGAAAGAGCCAAAATGAAGTACACTCTCACCATTTTAGAATGTGTTGGTTTTAGGCTAATAATTAAGTAAGCCATTAAAATGGGCATTAATATGTCACGTACCAGTGATGCCCAAAAATAGTTTCCGTAAAACAGTAATGCGGAACAAGCAATTAAGACTACCCAATAGAATAGTTGTAGAAAAACTTTGGCAGAATCCATCAAACGAGTTTAGGTATGCGAAAATATTAGTTTAATCTTAATTGGTATAAAATTATTTGAGTAAGAATAAACACTTTCATTAACACTAGATTTGCGGGATGTTATCAGCGCAAGAAAATAAATTTATTACTTGGTGGGAAGAAAACAGGGATAAACAAAAAAAAAGTTTAAAGCAGTTTATTCAAGGGTTTTCAAAAGGTATCGGCATAAGTATGGCCATTGTGCTTATTGTGGCAAGTGGTTGGTATAAAAGAGCCAATATGGAGGCAAATAGCAAATTGAGTACGGCTGTTTTTGTAATTGCTTTGTTGGGTATTGGGGTTTTTATGGCTTGGTTTTCTCAAAATTACAAATGGGAACAGAATGAACAACAATACCTTGAATTGATGGCAAAGAAAAAGCGTTTTGAAGAAGTTATGGCCAAACAAAAATCAGAAGAAGACATCATCAATTAAAAAAATAGTTTCCTTGTCTTTTTCAATCATAATGGCTATAACATCAAACTGAATCTTCTCCCATTCAGGATATTGTAATAAATATGCTTCTGCTGCAATTTTTAGTCTGTTCATTTTTGTTTGACTTACGCTTTCCTCTGGCAAACCAAATTTGCTATTTGTTCTTGTTTTAACTTCCACAAAGTGAAGCTTCAAGTTTAGGCTTGCAATGATGTCTATTTCCAAATGCTTATACCTCCAATTTCTTTCAAGTAAGTTAAAACCTTTTTTTTGTAAAAAGTTAGCAGCAATTGTTTCTCCTTTGTCACCAGTGTGTTTATTCTTCATGTATATTCGAGGTTTTAAACGATTTTATTATGGAACTATCAGGAAAAGCTTTTCATTTAGCAGGAAAAGTACAACATTATGCTTGGGGAGGCTACAATTATATTCCCGAACTTATTGGATTTACGAATAATGAACACAAACCTTGTGCAGAATATTGGATGGGAGCCCACCCTTCTGCTTCGTCTGTTATTACTGATGGAAAAAATAGTGTCTCTCTGAATGAGTATATAAAAAGCTATCCATCGCATACGATCACTAACCCTGTTTTCACTCGTTTTGGTGAGTTGCCCTACCTTTTTAAGATATTGGATGTTAAAGACATGCTTTCCATTCAGGTTCACCCTACAAAAGCTGAGGCAGAAAAAGGTTTCGATGCCGAAGAAGCGGCTGGGATTCCGATAAATGCACCTCACAGAAACTACAAAGACAGGAATCATAAGCCTGAAGTAATGGTGGCACTTAGTGAGTTCTGGTTGTTGCATGGGTTTAAACTAGCTAATGAGCTTGTGAAAACATTGCAGGACATTAAAGAATTTAATGTTCTTATCGCACTCTTTAAACTTAATGGCTACAAAGGATTGTATCAGTTTGTGATGGAAATGGATCAAGCTGATATTGATAATATGTTGACCTCATTGGTAGAAAGAGAAATTAGAAGAAAAGGTGATAGTGAATTGACCAAAGCTGAACCAGGGTGGTGGGTATGCAAACTTTTTGAAGGCAACCAAGAAATTAAAAACATTGATAGAGGCATATTCTCTATTTATTTCTTCAATATTGTAAAAGCCAATCCAGGGGAAGCTGTTTTTCAGGGTGCTGGCATTCCTCATGCGTATTTGGAAGGTCAAAATGTTGAATTGATGGCCAACAGCGACAATGTGCTAAGGGGTGGTTTAACGCCGAAACATATAGATGTACCTGAATTAATGAAGCATACTGCTTTTGAAGCTGTGGCTCCTAATGTAATGAGTGGTAACGATGTTGGCAATAACGAAGTATTATATCCTTGCCCTGTTCCAGATTTTGGGATTAAAAAAGTTTCTCTAAATGCAAATAGTCATCAGTCTGTGGCAACGTCTTTAGAAATAATTATTGCGGTAGAAGGAGGGGCTGTGTTAAACAGTAGCACTGCTAATCTGGTAATTAAACAGGGGGAAGTAGTGGCTATTTTGCCAGGAGAACAATATACCATTGAGTCTTCGGGTACATGTGTGTTGTACAAAGCATTTGTTCCTGCATAGGAAAAGTTGTTGCTTAGTGATCTAGTTAAAATAAATAGAGCAATTTTCAATTCAATGAAATGTCTTTTTGACTTATTACCTTTAACTTAGTCACTTTTAACTTCCATATTGTAGATAACTAGGATGCAACATGAAAGTGTTTAACCCTATTTTTGCCCCAAATAATACATGATGAGATTAAATTATAAACTTTTTTTGTTTACGGTATTACTGGTTGTGGTATCAGTTTTTTCTAAACTATACTTCTCCACTAAATTAGAATGGTCAGGTTTTTCGCCCATCATTGCCATCGCTTTATTTGCAGGTATGATTGTTAAAGATAAAACTGCCTCTTTTGTGCTTCCACTGGCTTCTCTTTTTATCAGTGATGTAATTATTGAAGTTTTGTTTAGGTGCAATCTATTTCCATTTCAAGGGTTTTATGGTTACCAAATGCTCAACTACGCACTGTTGCTAGTTACCACATTGATAGGATGGATGTTAGAAGGAAATAAAGTGAACCGCATTATTACTGGTGCTATCGTTGCCCCTACGCTGTTTTTCATTTTATCGAACCTTACCGTTTGGATAAGTGCTTCATTTTATACAAAAGATATTACTGGTTTTGTGGAATGTTATTTAGCAGCACTGCCCTTTTACCTACATTCATTAGCAGCTACTTTTGTATTTCTTCCTGCTTTTCTTTTCTCTTTTAATTATTTAGTAAAGAAAGAAAAAACAATTTTAATAGCTTAATCAGCTTCTTGAATACTACTAAAAAAAGGCAGCCAATCGGTTGCCTTTTTTATTGTTTAAAAACTAAATGAACTTGTTTTAAATACTCCGATCGGAGAGTGAAGCTATTTCTTTTAGTCTTCTTTCGTCCATTTATTCACCTGAGTCACCCCTATATTCACTTGAGTGATACAAAGATTCAAGTGAAAAAATGGGAGATTTGCTTGAATCAATCATTTATTCACTTGGCTTCAAAATAAATTCACTTGGTTACAAGATATGTTCACCTGAATGATCCACGGACTCACTTGATTGACGCTCTGACTCAAGTGAATATAACTTAGAACCAAGTGAATAAATGCCACTTTATGATGCTAATCTTGCTCTGTTAAATGATGTATTCATTAACAGTAAACGATTTGATGTATTTATGGATAATGATATTCCATAAACATAAAAGAATATAGTACAAAAAATTATGCCTTCAAGAAGATAGAGATTCACCTCGATGGCACTGAGGAAAGAACTAGCGACACACGGATTTATTGCTTTCTAATTTTGTAATCCTAAACAAATAAAAGCCAATAGAACTAGTGTCCTTAGAGAGATTTTCATATTGGTCTTAGTGGTTAAAATACTCCTGTGTAGTAACAATAAAATCTGTTGATACTCTATAAGCGGGTGCATAAAAGTTTTTCGCTTTTCAATTATTTGGTGCATGTAGAGACATATATGATGTGTCTTAAAAGCGAAAAACTTTTATACACTCCAGCAAACTGCCCTTGAAACCATTTCGCAGAAAGCCTTTACCTTCGCCGCATGTCTACACCACAAAATATTCGGCACTTATCGCTGAAAGATCTAGAGAGTTATTTTATTTCAATTGGCGAACCTAAGTTTCGTGTAAAGCAAGTGCATGAGTGGCTTTGGCAAAAACACGCACATAGTTTTGATGATATGAGTAATATCAGTAAGGCTTTACGTACAAAGCTTGCCGAACAATTCACTTTGCCGGCTTTAACGGTTGAAACATCGCAACATAGTGAGGATGGAACTGTGAAAAGCCGCTTTAAAACCCATGATGGGCATTTCATTGAAGGCGTATTGATTCCTACCGAAGAAAGAAAAACAGCTTGTGTGTCCTCGCAAATTGGCTGTAGCCTTACCTGTAAATTTTGTGCTACTGGTTATATGGAACGTAAACGAAACCTTACTTTCGATGAAATTTACGATCAAGTAGTACTGATTAATAAACAAAGCGAAGCAGCTTATCAGCAAAAGCTAACTAACATTGTATTCATGGGTATGGGGGAACCATTGCTAAATTACAATAATGTGATGGCGGCCATTGAAAGAATTAGTGCCGAGGATGGTTTATTTATGAGTCCTAAGCGTATCACAGTTTCTACTGCCGGAGTGGCTAAACAGATAAAGCATCTGGGGGATAATAAAGTACGCTTTAAACTAGCACTTTCTCTACATGCCGCTACCGACAAAAAAAGAAATGAGATAATGCCCATCAATGAAAGTAACAACATTGAAGCATTGGTAGAAGCCCTTAATTACTTTTATAAGGAAACTGGCAATGAAATTACTTTTGAATATATCTTGTTGAAAGGCTTTAATGATACCCAAAAGGATGCGGAAGATTTAATAAAACTATGCCGTAAAGTACCTATCGATTTGGTAAACATTATTGAATATAACACCATCGATGCCTTCAAATTCTACAAGCCTGATGAAAATGTAGTTCAAGAATTTATGACATTACTCGATAAAAACAGGGTAAATGCAAGACTACGTCGCAGCCGTGGTAAAGATATAGATGCCGCTTGTGGACAATTAGCAAATAAAGGATAGTGCAAATGATAGGGTGCATAAATTAAACCATTATTAAATGCTAACATTTAATGCCAACATCTTTGGTGTGTTTGTTTTTATGATTTTGGGGATAAATTACGAACCCGAATTTATTTCTTTGTGAAATAGGGACGATATGAGTGATAAATTAATTAGGATGAGATTTTTAACTGTAATACTAGCTTTGTTTATTGTTGGCACAGGTTGTAAAAACAAGCATGCCTATTTTGAAATACAGGGAAAGATTGTTCATGCAAAGGGGGCCAAGCTATCTTTAAAACAATTGCAAATAGGCAACCAAAATCCTGTTTTGATTGATACAAGTATTATTGGAAAAGACGGGAGCTTTTATCTTAAAACATTCATGCCGTTCGATCAAGCATTATTTGTGTTGAGTGTTGAAAATGGACCAGAAGTTTATCTTGTTAATGATGTGCCAAACATTAATTTAAACGTTGATATTGACCATTACAAACAGTACAAAGTGGAGGGATCTCCTTCTAGTATTCAGTTGCATAATTTTTTAGATGCGTACAGTAGTAATTATAAAACTGTTGTTCAAAAAGTAGCTGTGTACGATTCTATTCAAAAAACTGAAGCAGCAGATAGCGTTGTTTTAGTTTACAAGCAAGAAAAGGATGCCGCTCTGAAAACGATTAATGACCTCATAACTGCCAATGTTCAGCAAGCAATAAATCCTGCGCTTAAATCATATTTATTAGCAAAGTCTTTTGCCACGATGGAAAAAGAAAGCATAGCTAAACTTGTTGCTGCATCCAAAGAGCAATTTAAAAATTATAAGCCTATTGACTTTTTGGAAACAATCATAAAGCAGCAAATAAAACAAACTCCACCATTGTATGCCTTGTTAAACAAGAACGCTCCTACTTTTTCAATGATGGATAATTACAACAGATCTTTTTCTTTGGATAGTATCAAGGGGAAGTATGTGCTCTTAGATTTTTGGGCTAGCTGGTGCAAACCATGCCGAGAAGAAAACCCTAACATAGGAAAAGCATATAGATTGTATAAGAAAAGAGGATTAGAAATTGTTAGTGTTTCATTGGATTCAAATATGCATCAATGGAAAACTGCATTGGATAATGATAATCTTTACTGGCAAAATGTTAGTGACCTGAAAGATTGGAAAAGTCCTATTGTAGACAAATATAAAGTGACAGCCCTTCCTTTCAATGTGTTGATAGATACAACGGGGAAGATTATTGCGGCTGATTTGCGAGGCAGGGATTTAACCATGAAATTAAACGAGGTGTTGCCGAGATAAGGATGAGATATGAAACGTGAGATATTAAATCATAGTCGTTTAATTAAGGAAGGCTTCGCTTTGAGCGAAACCTTCTTTAGTATTCTGAATTTTTTCAAATTAGTGAAATGAAACAAATTTGTCTAGCTTTTATTGTAATCTTATTAGTAGTTTCATCTTGTAAACAAGGCGAAAAAGGAAACGGTAACTATACCATTAATGGTAAAATCGATGGTGCTGAAAAAGGAGAGATGATTGTTTGTCGTCAGTTGTCAGAAGAAGCCAAACCGGATACTGCTTACCTATCTGCAGATGGTAGTTTTACTTTTAAGGGTTCTATAACCGAGCCATTATCTGCCACAATTTATTTCCCTAAATCAGCTAATGTTGAAGGACAACAGCAGCAAGTCATTAATTTCTTTGTAGAAAAAGGCGATATTGAAATAAATGCAAAGAGAACTGATTTGCAAAACGCTATCATAAAAGGTGGAGATTGCAATAAAAACTTGCAAGAGGTAATGAATATTATTAAACCTTACGGCCCTAAAATGATTGCATTGAGCGACAGTATTAAAATTTTGTACCAAGCCAAGGATATGGAGTCTGTGCAAAGGTTGCAGCATTCCGCTATCGCAATGGAAGCCGAAGAAAACAAAGCAATTACAAAACATATAAAAGACAATCCAAAGAGTTATTCGTCAGCTTATTTTGCCTATCAGTTGAACAGTTATGAAACTAATTTAGATGCTGCCGAAGCGGCGTTTTTATCACTAGATGCTTCTATTCAGAGTTCTTATTATGCTGTAAAATTGAAGAAGATAATTGATGGATTGAAATCAACTGCTGTAGGAACAAAAGCTCCAGACTTTACTGCCCCTACCGTTGAAGGTAAAACCATATCGCTTTCATCTTTCAAGGGCAAATATGTGCTGCTCGATTTTTGGGCAAGCTGGTGTGGTCCTTGCCGTGAGGAAAACCCAAATGTGGTGAAAGCTTATGCCCAGTTCAAAAATAGAAATTTCGCAATCCTTAGTTTTAGTTTGGATGATAATAAGGATGCTTGGCAAAAGGCTATATTGTCTGATAACCTAAGTTGGACACAAGTAAGCGATCTAAAAGGATGGCAAAGCCCAATAGCTGGACAATATGGCATTCAAGCCATACCGTCTAATGTTTTAATTGACCCTGATGGAAAGGTAATTGGCAAAGATTTGCGTGGTTCTGATTTGTTAAATACGCTTTCTAGTCTTTTCAAATAGACTATGAGCATGAATATGCAGTCAATTTAAGGAAATTGTGCCATTACTCTTCATTTATGTGTTCTTAAATTAATAAACTTTTAATGCAATATCTAAGATTTCCTGTTACTGATTTTCTGTGTTAATAGCTTTAGGGGACTCTGTGGTAAATTTTTTCTTTTTAAACGGCATTTCTATACATGGAAATAAACTACAAAAAGCGACTCTTCTGGTTTTTGCTGATAACAGCAATATTAAAAATTATTGTAGCTGCTTTTGTTGAGTTGGGTAATGATGAGGTTTATTACTGGACGTATGCCCTTCAGCCAGACCTTAATCACTTCGATCATCCACCGATGGTTGGCTTACTAATTCGCCTTACCTCCCTCAATTTATGGTGGGGGTCTGGTGTGTCTCTTAGGCTGGGGGCAATCTTTGGCTGCACTATAAGCTCCTATCTTGTGTTTCTAACCGGCAAAACGATTGTTAACGAGAAAACAGGTTGGTATGCAGCACTTGTTTATAATACCGCAGTTTATGCAGGGTTCATTGCAGGACTTTTTATATTGCCCGATAGTCCACAGATGCCTTTTTGGACTGCATCCTTATTTGTGATGAGCCAAATAATTGTTCTAGAAAAAGAAAAAAAGACAGTTTGTTGGCTTGGATTGGGATTATTGATAGGGTTGGCTTGTTTGTGCAAAGTACATGGATTGTATTTGTGGGCAGGTTTCGGACTTTTTATATTGCTAAAAAGAACCAAGTGGTTACTCAATTGGCGTTTATATGCGGGGTTTGCTATAACTGTATTATGTTTTTTACCAATTATTTATTGGAACATTCAAAATGATTTCATTACCTATCGTTTCCATTCAGAGAGAGTTTCGCATACTTCATTACTCTGGGATGGACTATTGCAAGAGATACTAGGTGAATTTGCCTACCAGAATCCTGTAGTTTACATCCTAGTTGTGGTGGCATCTCTATTTTTTCTTCGTAATAATTACATCTTTAAAAGCGAGATTAACACTTGGCTAATCTGCATGAGCATACCCATGATCCTCTTTTTCTGGGTCATTGCTTTGCTCAATCCTTCATTACCCCATTGGAGTGGTCCAGGATTTATTCCATTATACTTTTTCGCTGCGGCCTATTTGTCAACTAAGACAGATGCAGTCTTCCCATTATTTATAAAAGTAGGTGGTGGCATTGTGGCTTTCATCTTGGTGGTGGGAATTTGTTTGGCGCAGTTTGCACCCTTCAATATGGGTGGAAGTGATAAACCAGAAAACTTTGGGGCTAATAACCTAACATTGGATATTAGTGGATGGGACACTTTTGGAAAAAATTTTAAGGCATTAGAAGAAAAAGATGTGGCTCAGGGATTTATGAAACCAAATGCCCCAATACTGGCAAACAATTGGTTTCCTGCAGGACATCTTTTATTTTATGTGGCAATGAAAACAAAGCAGCCAGTTATTGGTGTTGGCAAACTGACCGATATACACAAATTTGCTTGGCTAAATAAAGAAATGCCGCCCATAAAGCTGGGAGATGATGCTTATTGCATTGTTCCATCAAACCTTCCTGTGAAAGTGGATGAAGTTTATGGAAAATATTATTCTACAATTGATACTCCCACAATCATTAATCAAACTCGTTGTGGCAAGGTTGTTAGATGGTTTAAAATTTATAGAATGCATAAGTGTAAACAGTTACCTCCAGCAGAGTTTTAGGGTTTAACTACAAGGACAAAAGGTTTTTTCAAAGTAAGAAAATTGTGGCTAATGTTTCCAATTAGTATAAAATAGTGAAGAGTCAATTAGTGGTAAATCGTCTGAATTCAACTCTCATCAATGAGGTTAAATTCTAGTGCCTGTTTTTGGGCCGTTAATAAATTTAACGCCCTCCCAATTCAATTACTTCACATTTTTTAATGTCTGTTCCATCAATGGCAATTCTTATCAATGTGCGTACGGTATGCCATCCGTGCTTGCCTGCCGCACCTGGATTTATATGAAGACATTTAAATACATCATCGTACACAACTTTAAGTATGTGCGAATGTCCACTTAAAAACAGCTGTGGTTGGTGTTGTTTTATTAAAGCCTTACTCATCGGATTGTATTTTGGCGGATAACCACCTATATGAGTCATTAACACTTTTACTTCCTCGCACATAAAACATTCATTCAGTGGGTATTGCTCTCTAATTTCCGCCTCATCAATATTGCCATAAACGCCACGAAGTGGTTTAAAAGAACTTAATTTTTCGGCTACGATTGGATCGCCAAAGTCGCCAATATGCCAAAGTTCATCGCATGGTTCAAAATGTTTAAACACAGCGTCATCCAAGTAACTGTGTGTATCAGAAATAATTCCTATTTGTTTCATGTATTTATTTTTTGTCTGCGGCAACGATACTCTAAAATCTTTCATTTCTTGCAATAAGTTAAAAATAGATACAAAGTAATTGTCAAGTCCTTTGGAATATTTTTAAAACAATAAAGTAACTGTTTAGGGGGTATTTACCGCCGAGTACACAAAGAAAAAACAAAGGACACTAAAGTTTAGAGTCCCGCAATGGTAGTTCCGAAAAAATAAAACAACACAATCCTTGTGTTCTTGCTGAAAGCCTTAGTACACCCTTGTAGTTAAACACCCCCTGAATAGTTACGAATTGTTTAGCAAAGGATGCACAATCTACAATCCAAATTTTCATCGTTACCAAGGTCATTTATGTCGCTACCAAGGTCGTTTATGTCGTTACCAAGGTCGTTTATGTTACTACCAAGGTCGTTTATGTTGCTACCAAGGTCGTTTATGTCGTTACCAAGGTCGTTTATGTCGTTACCAAGGTCGTTTATGTCGCTACCAAGGTCGTTTATGTTGCTACCATGACCGTTTTTGTTGCTACTATAAACAACCTTAGAAATTGCAAAACTAGCATACTACGAGTTTTTAAAAGTATAGTGTAGGTTATTATTGCAGTAGAGCATTGCCATAAAGAACACTATTTGATTCACAAAGAACACCTAAAATCTTTGTATTATTGTAACTCTTCAGGGATTGTTTACCAGGAAGTACACAAGGAAAAAACTAAGTACACTAAGGTTTAGAGTCCCCCAATGGTAGTTCTGATGAAATAATACAACACAATCCTTGTGTTCTTTGTGAAAGCCTTAGTGACCCCTGTAGTTAAATATCCCCTGAATAGTTACATTGGTTTATACTTATTTCAAGAACTATATGAGTTTACCCTTTTTATTTATAATTGATAACAACTTTCCTTTTGATAAATTATTGAAATTCAAAATTTTTAATTTTCAATATTTTACCAAATAGCGGATAGTCATTAAATATTTCACTTATCCTTTTTATGCAAGATGAAATAATAATAACTTTTTTAGACAGAGGCATTGCAAATTCAATTTTTATAATCACATTTACCTCCAATAATAAAAATATGAAATTCAAATTAACCCTAATAGTTGCTTTTATTGCCTTTGCCATTGCTGGAACTGCACAAACAAATGAAAAGCAAGTGCCAATAAGTAGTAGGAAAATTGGTGTTGTGGTGCAGTTACCTATGGGAGTGCCAACAGAAGCTCAAATTTTTGGAAGTTATTTATTAAGGCACATAGATAGATCCTTAACTAGCCTAGAACAAGCACCAACAGGTAACTTTTCAGTAGCGGTTTCTTATAACATTGACAAAGATGGAAAGGTTAGAGATGAATTTGCCGAGACTAATCCTGGATATGGCGCAGCAGAAGAAGTAATTAGGGTGATGAAAAAGTATTCAGGGCATTTGCCAGTGCTGCAAGATGGAAATCCAGTAGTGTTTCTTGGAAAACTGACCGTGCTATTTGAGGTTTTTGATAAACATTCTACGATTGGAAAGAGCCAACCAGATACCTTAGATAAATTTTATTCTTCTGAAGAAGTAGTAGTTAAAATCCCTGCTAGTGGTTCAGATTGGACGCATTACCTAGCGAAAAACCTAAAGAGTTACGTGGCAAGCGAGAATGGGGCACCCTCTGGAAGATACACAGTAATGCTCTCTTTCGTTGTAGACAATGACGGAACAATAAGTGATGTGAAAGCTGAAAATAATCCTGGCTATGGTACAGCGGAAGAAGCGATAAGGGTAATGAAAAATAGCCCTAAATGGATGCCGGCACAGCTGAATGGACGAAAGATTAAATACAGGGCAAAGAATGCAATAACATTTGTAGTTAGTGGGGATTAACTAAAAGTTTCAAATCTAGCTTAGAAACAAAACACCACATCAAAGTATATCGAAAAGTGGGTGTTTTGTTTTTAAACTCTTTCTGCACTTGCTTCTATATCTTTGTTTGTAAGAAATTAATTAAGAAAGTACTATTGGATATAAAAGATGACAAGGCAATACACTTGATGGAAGTGTTGAAGAGCTTACCTTATGTGAAGACGAAAACAATATCTGATGAAAAAGCACTTATTATAGAAGAAATAAAAGAAGCTGTGGACAATCTAAATCTTGTACGCCAAGGAAAAATGAAAGCACGTTCTGCCAAAGACCTATTGAATGACATATAACATCTTAGCCATTCCTCCTTTCGACAGACAGTTGAAAAGGTTGGCAAAAAAGTATCCGTCTCTAAAGATTTAATTTAGGAATCTGGTGGAAAGTTTAGAACTATCACCAGATCAAGGAGTGCCGTTGGGGGATAATTGTTTTAAGATCAGGCTTGCAATCCAATCAAAAGGTAAAGGCAAAAGTGGCGGTGCCAGGATAATAACAAATTTGATAATAGAGGCTAGTACTGTTTATCTACTGTCGATATATGATAAGTCGGAAAAAGAAAGCTTAAGCGATAAAGAATTAAATGAACTGCTTTTAAAGATAATTAAGTAATAAACCTCTTCGGAAATCCATTTTCTATCTTTTTCTGTTACCTCAGTGCCTCATTGGCAATGAAATTCTACATAATTGGATTAAATTATTGCCTCAGAAGACACAGAAAAAAACAGAGAAAACAAATAGAAGCGACGCTTTTTTATCACAAAGCAATTGTCGAAGAGCTCAAATAAACAAAAGGTCTAATAGTCGAAATAAAACAAAACACCCACTTCGAAGTATATCTCGAAGCGGGTGTTTTACTTAAAACCTATTACTTATAACGTAACACGTATAACTTTCTTAGTAACGGTAAGCATCTGTTTTAAATGGACCGTACTGAGGTATACCCAAATAAGCAGCTTGCTCAGGCGTTAATTCATCTAGTTCAACACCAATTTTAGCTAAGTGCAAACGAGCTACTTTCTCATCTAAATGCTTAGGCAATACATAAACTTTGTTTTCGTAAGCCGCACTGTTAGTCCACAATTCTATCTGGGCCAAAGTTTGGTTACTGAAAGAGTTACTCATTACAAAACTTGGGTGACCAGTGGCACAACCAAGGTTTACCAATCTACCTTCAGCCA
Source organism: Chitinophagaceae bacterium (assembly GCA_947447825.1). Classification (GTDB taxonomy): domain Bacteria; phylum Bacteroidota; class Bacteroidia; order Chitinophagales; family Chitinophagaceae; genus Parasediminibacterium. The sequence continues at coordinate 15,781 of CANFLL010000082.1, forward strand.
ATATGATTACATCTTTACCTTCAATGTTGTAAACATCTACTTGTGGTTTGATAGTATCTTTTGTATGACCATAGTTTGTATTTAACCAAGCCATATCTATTTCAATATCGAAGTGACCGATGTTACAAACAATTGCTTTGTCTTTCATTACACGGAAATGTTTTTCAGTAATCAAGTCACGGCAACCAGATGCAGTAACAATAATGTCTGCTTCCGGAACAGCTTTAAGCATTGGTTTTACTTCAAAACCATCCATTGCAGCTTGCAAAGCACAGATAGGATCAATTTCAGTAACAATAACACGGCAACCTGCACCCTTTAAAGAAGCTGCAGAACCTTTACCTACATCACCATAACTACCTACAACAGCCACTTTACCAGCCATCATAACATCGGTAGCACGACGGATAGAATCTACCAAACTTTCCTTACAACCGTATTTGTTATCGAATTTAGATTTAGTAACTGAGTCATTTACGTTGATAGCAGGAATTGGCAAAGTACCATGAGCCATACGCTCATACAAACGGTGAACACCTGTTGTAGTTTCTTCGCTCAATCCTTTAATGTTAGCAACTAGTTCAGGATAAGTATCAAAAACCATATTGGTTAAATCGCCACCATCATCCAAAATCATGTTCAACGGACGATCTGCACCACCAAAGAACAATGTTTGTTCAATACACCAATCAGCTTCTGCTTGAGATTGACCTTTCCAAGCAAAAACACCAATACCAGCAGCAGCAATTGCAGCAGCAGCTTGATCTTGTGTAGAGAATATATTGCAAGAACTCCATTTAACTTCTGCACCTAATGCAACTAAAGTTTCAATTAAAACAGCAGTTTGGATAGTCATGTGTAAACAACCAGCAATCCTTGCACCTTTCAATGGTTGACTAGGACCGTACTCAGCGCGGATAGCCATTAAACCTGGCATCTCGGCTTCTGCCAAACGAATTTCTTTTCTTCCCCACTCAGCTAGGCTGATGTCTGCTACCTTATATGGTAACGCAAAATTGATAGATGATGTTAATGTTGACATATAAATTATTTAGAACGCAAATGTATATTTGTAGAACAGAGTAATATCTTTTTAATTTTATTTAGAATAAAACAATGATATTTAACTCATAAATAGAATTTTTAAATAATTAAACATGGCAAAAGCCCTTTCAAAAGAACAAACTGCTACTGAGAATACGAGCATTGATGATAAAGACCTTGCAATACTCGCTTTATTGCAACGCAATGCAAAAATGACTGTAAAGGAAATTGCCGATTCGGTGCATTTGAGTACTACTCCTGTTCATGAACGCATTAAAAGGATGGAACAAAGTGGCGTGATAAAACAATATGCCACGTTGGTAGATCATGCCAAGGTAAAGAAAGGTTTGATGGTAATTTGTTATGTGTCGCTAAGACAGCACGATAAGGTGGAAGGTGCTAAGTTTATTCAGCGGATTCAAGAAATGAATGAGGTGATTGAGTGTTATAACATTTCTGGTGAATTTGACTTTATGCTAAAAGTTGTTGCCGCCGATATGGATGACTATTACGATTTTCATGTAAACAAATTAAGCCAAGCCGAAAACATTGGTCATGTTCAAAGCGTGTTTGTTATGGGAATCATTAAACAAACGCATGTCATTATTTAAAGAAGTTGTTACTTATGTGGTTAAATTTAGAAGGTATAGTGTTTTATCTAATCTTGCTTGATGTTGTTAGTTTGGAAAATGGACTTTGATTTTCAGATGCTCAACTTTCGATAGTATAACTGCATTCAACTAAAAACAAACGCCTATTTTTACCACATGAAATTAGTACATATCATTATAGCCATTTTTTTGGTGGTTGCAACACTTCCTTCTTGCAAAAAAGATACTTTTATTACTTCTAATGCCTACATAAGTCTATCGTCAGATACCCTCAATTTCGATACTGTTTTTACTTCCACAGGTTCAATTACACAATCTTTTAAACTCTTTAATAGGAACAACCAAAAGCTCAGACTTAGTGAAGTGAAACTAATGGGTGGTGCAAACTCCTACTTTAAATTGAACCTCGATGGCACAGCTGGAACTTCTTTTTTTGGTTTAGAGATGGATGCCAATGATAGTCTTTATGGCTATGTAATGGTAAACATTAAGCAAACTTCTCAAAATACGCCTTTCGTCATTAGAGATAGTATCCGAATTACTTTTAATGGAGATACCACTTATGTACAACTTAAAGCCTCTGGTCAAAATGCACGATTCCTTAAAAATGCTACCATTACAAAAGATACTACTTGGACAAACGACCTGCCCATTGTTGTGAATGGTAGCCTAACTGTAAACAATGGAGTCACCTTAACTATTCTGCAAGGAACAAAGGTTTACTTGGGTGCACATTCTTCCATTATTATAAATGGGTCATTGCAGGCGGTAGGAGATAAATACGATAGCACACGCATTAGTTTTCAGTGCGACAGGCTAGATGCGCCTTACAATAATCTGCCTGGATCTTGGCCAGGTATCTTTTTCAACAGTACAAGTAGTAATAACTTAATGCAATATTGTAACATCAAAAATGCCAATGAAGGCGTGTCTGTAACATCACAAATTAGTGGAACAAACGTTATGTTAACCCTTAATCAGTGCATCTTCGACAATATAAAAGATGTTGCAATTGGCGGTGTGAATACCAGTATTTCAGCCACCAATTGTTTGGTAAGCAATAGTGGTAATAATGTAGTGCTATCTAGTGGAGGGCAATATAGGTTCAACCAATGCACCATTGTAGGATACGATAATAGCAATATTTCTCACACTAAGCCTGTTATGAGTATTAGCAATACTGACTCTTCAAACAAAGTGTATAGCCTAGATTGTTCCATACTAAACAGTATTATTTATGGAAGTAGTGGGATTGTGAATAATGAATTGTCTATAACCAAAAAATCAGGAACGCAGCATTACGAAGTTGCCTTCACTAATACGCTCTATAAATCGCAGGATGACATCAGTTCATTAGCTACATTAACTAATTGCAAAGTCAATCAGTTGCCTTTATTTGTGAATGTGAAAACAGATTCTGCCTTTAACTTTCGGTTAGCTGATAATTCTCCATGCCTAAATGCTGGTGCAAATAGTACTACTACAATAGATATTTTGGGAAATGCACGCCCTTCGTTCAATCCAGATTTAGGTTGTTATCAACGATAATAAGTTGTCAATATCACAAAATATTGTGCGATGTAGTTAGTAAGCTGACAACTAAATTGGTAATATTCAATCAGTTTTTATTCTTTTGATGCTATTTATTTACGCCACATTTTACCGACTATCTATTTTATTTTTGCAGATAGTGGAATATAAACAGTATATAACACCTAAAAGATATTTAGACTGTAAATTGCGATCCGAATTTGTAGTTGATTAGCCAATTTGAAAGATTATGAGAGTTGCTTTATTTATCCCCTGTTACGTAGATCAGTTTTATCCTAATGTAGCCATCGCCACACTAGAATTATTAGAGAAACATGGCTGCACTGTTACTTATCCCCTCAAACAAACCTGTTGTGGTCAGCCAATGGCGAACAGTGGTTATGAACATGAGGCAGAAGGTTGTAGCCAATTGTTTACCGAAAACTTTGCTGGTTTCGATTATGTGGTTTGCCCGTCTGGTAGTTGCACCCTACACATTAAACATCATTTGCATACAGAAAAGAATGCCCCCGAAGAAGCTCATATCAGAAAGACAGTGTATGAATTGTGTGAGTTCATGGTAGATGTACTTAAAGTAACCGATATTAAAGCCAGTTTCCCCCACAAAGTAGGCATGCACCAAAGTTGTCATGGACAAAGAGGATTGCACCTAAGCCAAATGTCAGAATTGAATGCTGAACCTTTTTCTAAGCCCGGTAGTTTATTATCTATGGTAAAAGATGTAGAATTGATTCAGTTAGACAGAATTGATGAATGTTGTGGATTTGGTGGAACATTCTGTGTGGCAGAAGAAGCGGTAAGTGGCAAAATGGGAAAAGATAGAGTGGCAGACCATTTACGTCATGAAGCTGAGTACATTACTGGAGCAGATATGAGTTGCTTAATGCACATGGAGGGCATTTTGAAAAGGCAGAATAGCAAAACAAAAATCATTCATATTGCCGAAATATTAAATGGAATTAATAATTGATAAATTTCAATTATTAAAATTCAATTATCAATTTTCAATTATTAAAAATGCATAGTACAACTAAGAATCATGCGGATGCGGCCATAGATTTTAACCTTGATGAACCAAGGGTGGATTGGCATGATAAAACTCTTTGGTTTATCAGAGAAAAAAGGGATTTGGCAAGCCATGCCATTCCTGAATGGGAGGATTTGAGGGAATATGCTTCGCAGATTAAACATAATGTTTTGAGCAATCTGAGCCAATACCTGTCAGAGTTTGAAGAAAAGGCTAAAGCTAATGGGGTTATTGTTCATTGGGCAGCCGATGCCGCAGAACACAACACCATTGTGCATGAAATATTGAAAAAGCATAAGGTTGATCGCATGGTGAAAAGTAAAAGCATGCTTACCGAAGAGTGCGGATTAAATGAATACCTAGAACATAATGGCATTGAGGTGATAGATACTGATTTGGGAGAGCGTATTGTGCAGTTAGCACAAGAGCCACCAAGTCATATTGTGTTGCCTTGTATTCATTGGAAGAAAGAAGAGATAGGAGAGTTGTTTCATAAGCATTTAGGAACTGAAAAAGGCGCATCCGATCCTAAATACCTAACGGCAGCAGCAAGAGAACACCTTCGTGAAACTTTCTTAACAAGAAAAGTGGCTTTAACTGGCGTAAACTTTGCCGTTGCAGAAACAGGAGAATTTGTGGTATGCACCAATGAAGGCAATGCAGATATGGGCGCACACCTTGCAGATGTTCACATTGCTAGTATGGGGATTGAAAAGATAATTCCAAAGCAACATCATTTAGGCGTGTTTCTTCGTTTGTTGGCTAGGAGTGCAACTGGTCAACCTATTACAACTTATTCTAGTCATTTTAAAACGCCTCAACCTCAACAAGAAGTTCATCTTGTATTGGTAGATAATGGAAGGAGTATTCATTTAGGAAAAGAAGATTTCAGAAACTCCCTAAAGTGTATTCGTTGTGCGGCCTGTATGAACACTTGTCCTGTTTACAGAAGAAGTGGTGGACATAGTTACCATAATGCAGTTGCAGGCCCAATAGGAAGTATCCTGATGCCGAACTTCGATATGCGTAAAAACAAGGATTTACCTTTTGCCTCTACACTTTGTGGCAGTTGCAGTAATGTTTGTCCTGTGAAAATTGATATTCACGATCAACTCTACAAATGGCGGCAATTGTTAATGAAAGAAGGGCTAGGACCAACTGCAAAAAATGCAAGTATGAAGATGATGGGGTGGGTGCTTTCTAAACCTGCCATCTATAATATATCTGGTAAGGCCGCTAGATGGGTGTTAAAGAATACGCCATTTGTTGTTAGTAATAGTTTGAATCCTTGGTTTAAACAAAGGGAAATGCCTGCTCCTCCAAAGGAATCTTTTAAGGAATGGTACGTAAAGAACAGGCGGAATTAGTAATCTTCAATTGATAGTTAATAAATGAAAATTGTCCGTAATAAAATTTAGAATTTAAAATAATACGAAGTGAGTAGCAGAGATACGATATTGAAGGAAGTATTAAAAAATCAACCGGTCAGAACAGCTTTGCCGGTTATTGATGTGCCAATAACAACAAACCATCAAGATTGGGTGGAGGCATTGAAAGTTAGATTAGATATTCTTCATGTAACCGTTCGAGAGGTTGCCGACTATTCAGCCATCAAATCCATACTTCAGCAAGAAGCAATTCCCCAAGAAAGAACAGTTACCACTATTCCTGAACTAGGGGAAGTGTGTACCTACATTGATTCTGTAAAAGAAGATGCTCATAGTTTGGAAAACGTTGATTTGGCCATTATTCCTGCACACTTTGGTGTTGCAGAAAATGGAGCAATGTGGGTTACTGATAGTTTGGTTCAGTACCGTGTGTTGCCTTTCATTACCCAACAATTAGCTATTGTGGTAAACAGGAAAGATATAGTTTATAATTTGCATCAAGCCTACCAAAAGATTGCAGGGACTAGTTATGATTTTGGGGTATTTATTGCTGGCCCTTCTAAGACTGCCGATATTGAGCAGTCGTTAGTATTGGGAGCGCATGGTCCTAAGGGGATGACCTTGTATTTGTTGGATTAATTGTACTTAACAAAAAATTGCTATAATAAATAGGAAAGAATTATTCATTTTCTATTTAGGCATTCCCTGTAAATATAAAACCTATACTGGCAAATGGTTTCATTGAATTAATAGTCCTAAAGTAAGTTCTTTTGGTTCGATTTTTGCTAAAAGCGGGGCATAATAATACGTATGTCTACTGTCATTCTTCTCGATTTTCCCAA
>CANFLL010000083.1 GCA_947447825.1 Chitinophagaceae bacterium
ATCTTGCAATTTCAACAATTTCAATACTTCTTTTACTTTCGTAGTTGCATTTTCCGCTTGTTTTTCCGAAGGGTCAATAAAGTCCTTTACCGATAAATGCGATCCAATAATCCCCCTTGTATCTACACTTGGCGACAACAGTAAATGAGTAAGTTGATAAAGACCATCTGGGTCACCGCTAAAATCATTATCAACTATTACCCGCATTCTTTTAGTAAAATTGATATTATCATAAGGTTTCTGTCCATTAGCAAATGATATTGTAACAAAAAGAGCTACAAAAAGAATATAGAAGCGAGTCATTGTTTTAACGTTGATGTTTCTGCAAATAAAGTTCCTTTTTGAACTTATTAAATTACAATTATTCACCAATGCATCTTATGGTTCATCTAGCTCATGACTGTCGAAAATTGAAGGCTGGCGCATGGCCTCTTTGTGTCACGAGGAACAATCGCTTGCGCTCTTGTTTCTCGTGACACACACACCTTGCGCCAGTTTGGACTGAAATCCATTCTGCCGCTTCGTTTATCTTATCCGGTTCTATCTCTATCCTTACCGTTTTTATGTTGGCAAACTGTTTCATCAAGCCCCAACCAAAGTTTACTGCCCCACCATTATATTAGGATGGTTGCAGGTTTACGCCATTGGGTAATGTGGTGTCGAGTATTTGTGCCGGCATGAGTGGGTTTCTATTCAAAGTTTAGTATCTGCATGCATATTACAGGAGTCATGCGCAAGACCCCGATATTCATGCGTTAGTGGGGCACCCAAATCTAACACAACTATCAATACTATTAAGGGTTTCAGGCAATCGGATTGAATGACCTCACAAAACAGAAACCTACAAAATCTGTATTAACAATACAAAATTCAGAAAAATACAATATCCAACCTATCATCAAATCATTGGTATTTGCCCCTTTATGGGTTGGGTTCATTAGTTTTATAAGCCCACTCATCAATAGTAAAAGTATAACTGAAAGATTAAAGCACCCTATTGCAACATGTAGATAACTGCAAGCTTTAAATTATCTTTTCTTTTGTAACATCATATTTTGTACAATTTATTTTGCCATGCACCCTATTTTCTCAATCATTAAAAGAAATCTAAGTTTTATTGTAATTGCATTTTGCTTAATAATAACTATTTCTCTTAAAGCCCAAACTGTGTCAATATATGTATCGCCAACTGGTACCAATACAGGTATGGGTGGTTCTTTAGTTACTTCGGTTAGTCTTACAAGAGCCGTTTCGGTTACAAAATTATTTCCCAATGATAGTTGTATAGTTTGGCTAGCAGATGGAGTATATAATCAATTAATTTTGGATAGCACGAGTAGAAGAACTTTATTAGCTCCGGTTATTTATAAAGCCATTAATCCTAAGAAAGCAATCTTCAAACCACTTACAAGTATTAATACTGCTAGTTTTCAAGCTATTCCAGATAGTATCAAGAGTAGAATTGTAGATAGCACTGCCAAAACAAAAGTGATGCAATTGCCCTTGGCAACTTATAACTTAAAGAATATGTCTGTATGGCCAAGCACTTTTAGTATTGGCAATATTACGTCCCCAAAGTTTTACAATAAAGGGATTGTACTGCCTATGAGCCGCTATCCTAAAGATAGCAATATGACTATGAAAACTGTTTTGAGTAATGGAACAGGGGGTAAAACGCCCGGTGGTTCTTTTGTATATAGAGATACTGTACGTTTTAAATATTGGTTGAAAGAAATGAATGATGCTGGCCTTTATTTAAGTGGTGCTTGGCGAGTGCCGTGGCAGATTGATGTAGTAAAAACAAATTTTATTGATACACTCGCCGACACATTACAGCAAACCATTGGCGTTTCTGGAGGAATCGGTGATAAATATAGTCGCCCAAAAGGAAATGGAAAAGAACCATATTGGGCTTTAAATTTGGTAGAAGAAATTGGCAAACCCGGCGAATGGAGTATTAATTTCCGAACTAAAATGTTGTATATGTGGGTGCCTGATAGTGCCGAAATAGAAGTAGCTAGCGACCAATTGCAACCTGCTTTTAGCATTGTGGGTGTTAATAATACTTCTTTTCAAAACATTGCAATTATTGGTGGCGCTGGCGATGGGTTTACCCTTACAAATTGCAATAATATTTTAATTGCCGGCTGTGATATTGCCAATTGTTCTGGTAATGCAATAACCATTACAGGTGGCAGCAACTGTTCCGTTTTAAGCAACGATATTCATTCTACAGGTGGGGCTGGCGTAAAAATTGCATCGGCGAACTTTCTTGCCGATCAGAAAAATGTGTTACTTTCTAACCATCGGGTGATCAATAATCATATTTATTCTATTGCTACTGAGAAGCAGGTTTATTATCCTCCCGTAGATATTTCTTCGGCCATAGGAACATATATAGCCCATAATTTAATGCATGATGTGCCACAGATATGTGTTTATTTTGGGGGTAACAGTAATGTAATTGAATACAATGAAGGTTATGATGTAGGTAATAAATATGGAGGAGCATCTGCCATTTATAGAACAGGAAACTTTGCTGATAGGGGAAATAAAGTGCGCTATAATTATATACATGAAAGCCCTTTTGGAGGAGGTATTTCCGAAGATAATTGGGGTACAGGAGATAGTATTTACTATAATATTGTAGCCAACACAATACTAGCTACTAATAATAATGGTGGTTATGCAGATGTGTTTTCAAATAATATTTACAGTGCCAATGTACCTGCACATTCAAGTGTAATACTTAAAGATACTGCTGCACAATACTTAAGGTTTTATACCAATTTGCAAACTATATATGATGGAAGTGCCGCCTATCGTGCTGCTTATCTAGATGTTGCAGCTATGTTAGATACTGTAAATAAAGCCAATAAGAAATTTAATTCTTTGCAATGGAATCAGTTTAATTGCAATGTACTTATTAATAATTCAGTAGCATTTGGTGGCATTAAGGATACAGTGTTTTTTAATACCAATGGTACTCAAAAGGCAAGTGCTACCCTAGCTACTGCCCCTGCATTTAAAAACTATGGCACCGTTGTGCATGATAACTTTAAACTAAACGGAAGACTTACGTCTACAATAATTCCGTACAAGATTGATAGTCTAACAGCTGTTTCTGCCTTTGGAAAAACTTGTGGAACTGATTGGCATATAAATAGAATTGGATTATATACCGATGCTTATCGAACAAGTATTGATACTACAATTACCAAAGGGGTAAGTCCAACCATGAGTTGGCAAAAAAGCAGCAGTATTAATGATACCGTTACCTTAACTATTACCATCGCTAATCCCAATATTAGCAACACTATTTCTTCTTTTCAGTTTTATATTGATGGAGTAGCAAGTACTCCAACAAGTATTTTACAGCAATCAATTGCTTATGATACAATAAGATATTCAGCCATTTTCAATGGAATTAATGCAGGCAATCATACTGCCTCCTTAACAATTTATGATGCACCATACTGGCAATATAGTTCTGCTGTAACTACTTTTTCTATCTCAAAACCATTGCCTTTACAACTAATTTCTTTTGAAGGAAAGCCTAATGGTTGTAATACAAATATTAGTTGGCAAACAAGCAATGATGTTAATATAAAAACATATCAATTGGAAGTGAGTGGGGATGGAAGTTCTTTTTATTCAATTAACAGTATAGCATCTAAACGAACCACAAATATGAATTTCTATCAGTACACTGCTACAGATAAACCCAATGGCATCTTCAGGCTTAAAATTATTAATGATAACAATAGTTATACCTACAGTAAAGCGATAGCAATAATAAATGATTGTTATTACAACCGAAAATTAACCATATATCCAAATCCAACCAATAAATCAAACAATTTTACGGTAGAATATTTTGCATCTGAAAATAATGCAAAAGGAAAATTATTGCTTAATAATAGTATTGGTAAAGAAGTTTTTGCAAAAGATATTACAATCAATAAAGGGTTAAACAAATTTGTTTTAAATGCCAGCCATTTAAATGAAGGCACATATACTGTAACACTTTATACAGCATCAAGTAATATCGAAACTAAATTGATAGTACTTTCAAATTGATTTTGCTATTATTTACCCGTAAATTTTTTCTATTTCTTTTGCAGCTATACCCCATCTAGCGTAGGTGTGTTTGAAAATCTGGATCTGGTGCATGGTCTCTGACCTATGTCTAGATGTTACTAGGTTTTAACTGGATACGGCAATTTGAACTTAGGATAAATGTCAGACACTACGACTGCCTATGTAAATAGGAAAGTGGGCGAGAAAGGTATTGCGAAGAGACACCAGTTATTATAATAAGATGGTTGTAAGTTTACGCCATTGGGTAGTGTGGTGTCTAGTATTTGTGTGGGCATGAATGGATGTTTTTAATTTATTTTATTGATATTAATTGGTAACAGTAATGCGTTACGTGAGTGTTGAATGAGTATCTAAGCGTATTCCAGTTACAAACTGGTTTAACTAGAAATGCACAAGTCATCCTACGGAAGACTTGCGCCATCTGATTCTCGAAGGAAGGTTTCGCTTTAAGCGAAGCCTTCCATAGTATGTAGAATTTCACTTTGATATAATGTCTAATGAAGAGTTATGAATTTAAATTTTACATACAACTCTTTTATTTAAATCATTTATCTCCCTTAGAAACTCTTATTGTTTGCGTTTTTAAAACCAATAAATAATTACCAACCATACAATAAGTCCATCTCCAAAACTTGTCGTTGTCCTAATTGTATAGTTCTGGGCTCCATCAGCCAAATCTTTTAAGTCAACTTTATTTAACGGTAAAAGTCCCCAAAATAAATACCACTGTTTCTTTTAGCATCATATTGGCCAACAGACTTACAATCACCTTTTCCTCCTATACCAACTGTGTGCATTGTAGCATTACAACTACTTAAAATTAGCCCTAATGCAAATAATGCAATTACAAAATTTGTTTTTACTTTCTTCATTATGATTTTTTTTTATTTACTCCTACTCGTTTGGCTTTTCGGAAAACGGCCTGTTTTACTTTGAGTGATTTCTTGACTCATATTTATATTACATGTAGGGTAGTTAGCCCGCTATCAAACCGCACATTTCATTTACTAAATTTACACCTACCTATCATAACAAATACAATAGAGATACTTCTCTTTGACTTTTTAGAATCCTTCTATTTTCTCAAATTTGATTTTCCTATTAAAATTTCAACATTTGCAAATGCAAAACATTATTCTGAGGGTGCACCAAAAACAGATAGATGACGACTAATAAGGAATTTGAAATATGTTACATTGATTTTTTTTAACATCAATAGTGTTATGATGACTTTCGCTTCCAGAAACAAGAATTACATCATGTATACCTCCATCTAATTCTGTATTTACACAGCCATCCGCACCACAATCGGGTGTGCTGTAATAGCTACTTGAAGTAGTTCCTATGTACTTGTCATCTATATAAATCTTCCAAGCATAATTCTGTGAATAGATAGTAACTTGACCCTTTTGTTTTGAACAAGACATTACACCCACAACAATTGATAAAGACAATATCCCAATAATTTTTTGTTTCATTTTAATTTGATTAAGTAACAATTATTATTTACTTGTATTACAAGTTGAAAAAAGCAGGTAAAAGGTTATTCGGAATAGGTAAATTAAGTAAATGAGGGTGTAATAAGTTTTCGCTAAACAATCAAATAAGTATTCAAAACACCTATAATCGAACAAAAGCGAAAAACTTATTTACACCTCATAAAAAATAATGTTAATTATAACTGGTTCAATTTCTACAATTAAGGATTATCGTTCACAAAGAACAATCAATCCTCTTTTTGAGTGTTTATCTTCTTTGCCAATCTGTTTATCGACTTTGGCAACTCTTTTTTTAATTCGGCAAAAAGTTTATCTGCCGCATCATTAATTAGTGGTATCACCTTTTTTGTGTCCGTCAACATTCCCATTACGGTCGTAATACTCCCCTTTGATTTTTCCGAATCTTTCAACTTAAAAATCCTTTTTCCTTCCTTATTGAAAATTTTAATATTGGCGGAAGCAAAACCCTTTTTAGAAGAAACGCCGAATGCGGAAACACCTCCATTTTGCAAATCAAAATCTAAGTAAGCAATCATCACCCCATCTACGTCTGAAGGTAAATATTCAAATGACTTTTTTATTGCTTTAATGTCATCATCAAAAAAACCGTTGGCGGCCAATGGAATATAACCTTCTGCCACTTGCACACTCGGATATTTACCTTCATAACTACTTCTTGAAAAATGTTTCGATTCATTAATCAAACTCTTGTATTTAATATTATTAACCACCGAATCTTTAGGTACAAAAGGAAAAGGAAACTCTTTTAATAAATCTACAGAGATAAGATTAGCAAACTTATCTACTATACCAGTTAAATTGTAGGCACTATCTTTAAGCATTAAACCATTGATGGCATCTACATTACTTCCATCACTCCCCAACGTTTTATTTCCATAAATTGATATTATAGCCACTTTTTTCAATTGAGCCTCCGCCTGGAAACTGGAAGTCACTAAGAATACTAATAACATCACACTCAAACTTTTTTTCATCATTATCATTTTTAATTATTACAAAAACATTCAATTTAAGAGAAGTATTTTTCAGAATGTACATACAGATTTTTTAATTAAAACCAGTTTTACACACCTAAATAGTGTTATATTTCCTAACTATTGTTTGCGAAAACACTAAAATTTAGACTTAAACGAACCAGTTACTATTTTAGATACTAAGCCAAAGTCAGCATTATACACAGTTCCTACATAAGTGCCTGCAATTAGTGTATCATTCAATACAGTAATATTTACTGTACAATCAGACAAAACGCCACTAGTTGTTGCTCCGCCTGTGTAGTAGAGATTTTTATATTGGTTTCCCAATATTAATTGAGAAACATTTGTTTGTTTGGAATTATAGCTTCCTACTTTAAACGCCGTGTTTGAAGATAATGATACTACCGAATAGTTAAAAGATGTGTGGTCTCCAATGGAAACATTAGCAATGGCAGCACTATCATTGGTATTGCTGTTCAACACAAGCAATTCACGGTCACCATACAAAGATTTGGCTGAACAAGCACCATTCAAATTGATAATTGACCCATCAATAGTCATGCTTGGATGATTTGGGTCATTATTTATTGTTGGCAATACATCATTTTTTTTACACGAAAAGAATCCAGTAACTACAATTGCTAATACTAAAGTTTGAAATATTTTTTTCATTACCTGTTTTTTTGTTGTTTAATCTAATGTTCATTTTAAAGGTTGTTTAGTTAAGAAAATATGAATAACAACTCTCAGAGCAATTCAAATAATAACTTTTTTGTGCATTGTTCTATTTTGTTACTCACCTTACGCATATTCATGAACATCCTTATAAATGCTTTTTTTAACACATAGCCACAATAGACACATAGAAAAAGAAGGTAAAAACGTTTCACTTTAAGGTCACACAGACTCGAGTATAAAAAAGTAAAACTTTTTTGCTATGTGTTCTTCTCTTTTTTCTTCTTTAAATCAATAGAACTATGTTCCTACTGTGCCTATGTGTTGAATTTTGTTAAAAGTGAATAAAACTGCGTAACATCAGTTAATAATTTGAAAACAAGTTGCATTTAATATTTTTCTTAACTAAACAGTTTTATTTATTTTGTTCATCCTTATTTCCGTTTTTATTTCTTTCAAAAACATAACCAACCAGAAGATTGCAAGCGCAGGAAAAGAAATAAAACAGAACATATTATATTCGTAAGCAATCTCAAAATCAAAGTGAATTAAATGCATACAAGCTCTTGTTAACCCACATGCAGGACATTCTTGATTAAAAAGCAACTTAGAAATGCATAGTGATTTGCCTTCGTCGAAAAAATTGGCTGGCAATGACAACAAAGCAATTGGCACTAAAATTCTCAGTAAAATCCTAACACGTAATATAGTATGCTGTAATTTTATAGAAGCCATCTATTAAAAAGTTGAACCGTACTCTCCGTCCTTAGGTTTCAAATCACCCGTACAAATTCTAATTAAGTCTATCAACCACCAGATACCACAGCCTCCTAGCGTTAAAAACTGAACTATACCCTGCCAAGTATAACCTAAATAGAATCTATGCGCACTTACACCACCAAATAATAAACACAGAGCTAGTGCAATCCATTGGTTTTGACCATCGCCGTGCATTGCCTTTTTGGATAACTTTTTACCAAATAACCTCAAAGCTAATTTCTCTTTAAAAGATAATTTGGAACCTTTCATACTTGTTGCCACTTCTTTTAAATCGCTGTAACTAAGCTTGCCATTTATTGGCAATGAACTCAGCTTTGATGCAGTTAATGCCGCTTGTTCTGTGGGTTGAACACTCTTTACACCATTGTCTTGCTTACCAATTGGCATTGACGAACACATTACAATAGCCATTGCCATCAGGGGAAGCCCCCAAGTAAAAATCCTTTTTTTCATTTTTTTGTTTTTTTGCCTACTATTCAAACGGTTTCAGCTTATCCGTTGTTGTTTTGTAAAGTGTCAACAACACCTCGTAAATCATCTCTGATTTCACGCTACAAAAGTTACTAAAAAAATCTTTCAAAATCTCACCCAAAAAGGGGATATTTTAGACTCTTAATGCAGACTGAATCAACATTTATCTCACGCTCAAATTAATTTTATTGTAGTTTTATTTAGTTCATCCATTCTTCAAACCTGCATTTTAATACTTGTGTAGTTCATTTTGATTCTAAACATGCTTGTTTGCTTTCCCACCCAAAATCGACAATCTTTAGTAAAAAAATGGTGCAGCTAACCTCAAAGAAAGCTGCACCTAAATTGAAAAGCATTTTGGATTAAATATGATATAATGAACATGAAAAAACTTTTCAATATCGCAAAAATGACTAAATAAACCTTTCAAAATCTCACCCAAAAGGGTGAATTTGATAAAAAAGGTGCGACCTACCCCACTTAGTGCCGCACCAACTTGTAGAATGTTTTGGTTTTTATCAGCGCGTAAAATATTCTTAAACCCCATCTTGACTTTTGCAAAAATTCATAAAATATGTCTTTCAAAATCTCACCTAAAAGGGGGATATTTTGAACTTTATTTATCCATAATTTTACACTTTAATAAATACAAACGCAATCGTGTATTTTGCAAATAGAATAAATGCAGTTTAAGTTGTAGTAAAGGTCTATTAAATCGCTGGCATAAAAGATTTTCGCTTTACAATTATGTGGCAGATGTAGAGACGCACGTCAATGCGTCTTAAAAACGAAAAACTTTTAGGTTTCCTAATAAACTGTATTGAAACATAATAACCCTTATTTTTTAAAATCAAGCTGGTTTGGATAATTACATAACCGCTGAAAATGAAAAAAAACTACCCAAAGGGGTTATTGCTTTATGGCTTCTTATGTATCATAATGTCATTAAAGAGTTATGCAAACACGGTTGATACCCTGTTAATGAAACCAGGTATTTATGAACAAGACTTACGCAAGTTTTATAGATATTACAATGATAAAAACAATGGTGGTATAATAAACGCAATTAAAGAACTGAACGTGGGCAACTTCCTAAAAAACACCCACGATGTAGTCCTCAATCAACCATCCACCCCTACTCCATATTGGATAGCCCTATACATAAAAAATGACACTTCTATTAGTTTTCCTATCACTTGGAATTTTTATGAAGATGGCATTACCTTTACTTTATTTGATATTACTAACCCACAACAACCTCAAAAGCTAGATAGTTTTAGCACCACTACGCCAACGGATAAAAGAGGTCTTGCTGTTAGATCTGTTAGCTTTAAAGTAATGCTACCCGCTGGAGAAACCATCAAACTACTCGCCAAATGCAGCATTACTACTGCCAATCAGATGTACATCCCAACTGATGTAACCACACCTGATGACATCCTTTTATACGAAATGGATTACAGCTTTTTAGTAGGTAAATTTTTCGGATTCTTCCTATTTGCCCTCCTCTTCAATTTGTTAGTTTGGTGTTTTACAAGAACCCGTTTACACTTATATCAATTTTTATACATCCTATCTATAAGCTCTTTCAATGTTATCGAACTATTGTACGATGCGATGCTATTTCCAAAATGGATACACCATTTATTTGTCTTAATCCCTAAAAGTACGTTCCTGGCGTTATCTATTTTCTTTGCTATCAATGTGTTTGAACAGTTCACAGAACTAAAAGCTACCTATCCAGCCATATATCGAAACATTCAATGGTTAAAGATATTTGTTCTTTTCTTGGTGTGCTTGTTTACTGTTCCTCTTTGTATCCTTCCAAACAATCACCATATAGTTTTAACTATTCGCAACTATACAACCTTACTAACCCTATGTTCGTACCTTATTTTCATAGCTTTTATCTTAATTGGGTGTATAAAAAAGAACTTACTTCATTTATTTTATCTGGTTTCAGCCTCTCCAATTCTGTTAGGATTTATAAGTTTTGTCCTAAATGGTTATTTTAGGTTTAAAATTTACCATATTGAGCCAGGTAACATGATGGTTGGTCTTGCCATAGAATTATTACTTCAAACATTATTTTTTTCTTATCGCTACTATTTCCTGAACAGAAAAATTTACACTCTCGAAGAAGACAAATTTGAAATAGAAAGAACTGCAAGTCAATCTGTCATGCTTGCCCAAGAGATGGAGCGTACAAAAATTTCCGAAGATTTACATGACCAATTGGGTAATGATTTTATTGGTTTAAAATTATTATCCGA
This sequence comes from Chitinophagaceae bacterium, assembly GCA_947447825.1. Classification (GTDB taxonomy): domain Bacteria; phylum Bacteroidota; class Bacteroidia; order Chitinophagales; family Chitinophagaceae; genus Parasediminibacterium. The sequence goes on from CANFLL010000083.1 coordinate 10,798, forward strand.
AAAGCTAATAAGAATAAATAAAGCTAAAGGTTTCCCAATTGACGAAAACCTTTTTGCTGAAATGAAAACTACCATTAATGAGATGGCCAGCAACATAAGATTCATTGCCCATGCTCTTGCCCAAATACAAATTGAAGAAAAGGGCATTTTTGCTTTAATTAAAAGTAGAATTGAACTATTGAATAATAATTGCCAAACCCATTTCACATTCCAACATGAGGGTAATCCAGAAACTTTGTCAAATATTTCTAAAATAACCATCTACAGAATCATCATAGAGTCTATCAACAACATAGTAAAACACGCCGAAGCTACCAATGCTACCTTAATTCTTTCTATTAATGATGTTGCTATTGGCATAGTTGCAAAAGATAATGGTAAAGGCTTTAACGTTGACAACCTCATAAAAGGAATTGGTCTTTACACCATAAAAGCAAGAACAGAGGCAATGAAAGGCAAGATAACAATAAACTCAGCCTTAGGAAAAGGTTGCACAATTAGTATATCAATTCCCACAGAATTTCATAAAAATTTTCAATCATGACTAAAGTAATCATAGCAGACGACCATCAAATGGTTGCTCGAGGATTAGAAAGTATGCTTAATGAATCTGGCAAATATCAGGTTTTAGAGAATACACATAATGGTAGAGAATTATTAGAATCAAGACAATTAGTAAAAGCAGAATTGATACTCATTGATTATAAAATGCCGATACTAAATGGTGCAGATACATTGGAAAAACTTAAAGATAAGAGCAAACCAAAACTAGTATTTATTAGTGCTAATGTGGATGAATGGCTGGTAAATAAAGTAAAAACGTTGGGGGCTGATGGAATAATATGTAAGTCGGTCGATAGCCAAAAACTAGTAGCATTACTCGATAAAATTATGGATGGGGAAAAAGTATTCCCTAGTGACAATGAAATATTTAATAGCCTTTATCAACCATTGAAAAAAAAATACAAATTAACAGAAGCAGAAACAAATACAATAAAACAACTAAACCAAGGATTAGGCATTAAAGAAATAGCTGATAAGAATTGTGTAACTACCGAAACAATAAAAACGCACAAAAAAAACGCTTTCGTAAAACTAGGAATAAAGAAAGTAACCCTACTTGCCCAATTTATAAAACGATTATAAAAAAATCAAACTAATATTTCATAAAATATTTCGTCCCTTTAAAACAATCTAGCCCATGAATCCACAAACATGTAAAGTACTGTTCGAAATTCAGGGTGCTAGCTCATGACTCCCGTCATGGGCTTTTCAGTTACTAAACCCTTCATATAAAACAATTGTGCACTAGTCAAACCAATTCACAACTAAAATTCGCTTCAATAAAACTTCAGGAAAAGAAGGTTCTCTCGGACAGATTTTCAAAGGACACTTCTCTTACCTAGCGCAAAGATGAGGGATTGCTTTGACAAATTAATGCAACGGAAAGAAAAATAATTTCAACACCCTTAATTTCAAAAGCAATCAACCAAAATGGCAAATAGAGAGGCCGCCAATGTTGTGCTAATTGCTTTATGCCAAGGGTACAATTTCGTTTATTTCAAACGTTTCATTTAGCCAGCCAGCGCTAGATGAGGTTTATGCCATTGCGTAGTGTGGTGTCGAGTATTTGTGTGGGCATGAATGGGTATCTATTCAAAGTTTAGTAACTGCATGGGCATGACAGGAGTCATGCGCAAGACCCCGATATTCATGCGCTAGTTGTGGCACCCTGCGCTAGATGAAATAGCAAAATAAAAATGACTGAAATTTGATATTTCCTTATAAATAATGGCATTTAAAGCTAAATTTTGTTCATATCATCCTCTGTTAGGTTAATAAGAGGGTTTTTATCAAATTAATGTTGCTTTATCAGACACTAATATTGCTTTATCAGCCTCTGACTAAGCTTTATCAGACATTTATATTGCTTTATCAGTCCCTGACTAAGCTTTATCAATCACTAATATTGCTTTATCAATCACTATATTTGCTTTATAAATGATTGACTAAACATTATCAAACACTAAGTAAGCTTTATCAGTCCCTGATTAAGCTTACTTAAACACTGAGTAAGCTTCTTTAACCTCTTATTTAGCAGATGATACCTTTCCAAAACGCCATAAAATTGTATGATGTAGCAAAAAATCGCCGTAATAAAAAATTAAATACAAACCTCACAATGTATTATTTAATAACAGTATCCACAAACTAATACCCCACCAACAGCTTCACCTTAAACATTTGCTACTAAAAGCATTAAAATATGACATTACGAAATACATTTAGCATATCTACCAATCTGGCTGCATTTCATAAATTTCAACAAACAGTTACTCCAATCTTTATTTCGAAAGGAACACTTTATGTTATCCTTCCCCATCTAGTACAAGTGTGTAACGGCTACTCTAACAGCTCTCTGACCTGTTAAATAAATTCAGGAACTCAAAACTTAAAATCTAAAACAGACAGATTGTTATTGGTGAACCAAGTGAATGCTTTGTCTTTCTTAAACCAAGTCATTTGTCTTTTGGCATATTGGCGGGTATTGATTTTTATTCTTTCTACTGCTTCTACTAAAGTGCATTCATTGTTTAGGTGTGCAAACAATTCCTTATAGCCTACTGTTTGCAGTGCATTCAAGTGTTGATTATGGATAAGATTTTTTACTTCATCAAGTAGCCCTTCGGCCATCATCTCATTAACCCTTTTATTTATATTATCAACTAATTGTTCTCTTGGTAGTTCTAGTCCAATTTTTACAATATTAAATGGACGTTCAATGGGTTGATTAGTTCTGAATAGATTAATAGATTGCCCAGTAGCCCTGAAAACTTCCAAAGCACGCATCAAGCGTTGTGGATTTTGCTGTTCGGATAGTTGCCAAAAGTGAGGATCATTTTTCTTTATCTCCTTTTGTAACCACTCTAATCCATGTTGTTCATATTGATGGATGATGTTTTCCCTAATTTCAGTAGGTATGGTAGGCATGGTATCAATTCCTTCGGCAAATGCTTTAATGTATAGTCCGGTGCCACCAACCATGACCACTGTATGGTGCTTCTCAAATAGTTTATTGACGGTATCCAATGCATATTTCTCGAATATGCCTGCATTAACTTCTTCGTGAATTGAATGGGAATTGATGAAATAATGTTGGCATGCAGCCAATTGATCCGTGGTAGGTTTGGCAACCCCAATCGTTAGTTCTTTAAAACACTGTCGGCTATCGGCGGAAACAATACAGGCACCAAGGTGGTTAGCCAACTTGATGCCTGTAGATGTTTTTCCCACAGCCGTGGGACCTGCAATTATTATAACCGTATTTTTATGCTGTAAGGACATGAAAAGAATCTGAGACTATAAATCGTCGGTAAAGTTGTTGTCATCTTCTTGTGCGTCTTCTGATTCAGTAGCTTCTTCGCCATCATCTGAGAAGCCGTCACCCACTTCCTTTAAATCATATTTTTCTTCTATGTCGGCAAACTTTTCTCCAAGCAAACTTCTAATGCCATTTTGAGGAGGACCAATTCCTTCTTTTCTGGTTACTAATGGATAAGCAAAACGAGGGTTTTCTTCCTTCACCACACTTATTAATGAAATCTGAAAAGTCCAGTTCTTAATAAAGTCATATAAATAAATAAACTTCTGATTGGTATCTTTAATCTCACTAGCAATCTTAGTTTCAACCATTATTAATGGTGGTGCTGCATATCTTTTATCATAAAGTTCTAAGCTTATTTCTCTGCCTCTTTCCCAGCCATCATTACTTCTAAAAAAGGTAGCCTTATGTTTTCTATCAAACTCATAAGCATCCAAAATCGCATAGTGCAAATCCTGAAATGTTTGTGAGTGTTTGATAGCGATATCCCTGTAAATAGTATCGTCTTCCTCGTATGAAACCCTAAACTTTAAAATAGCCATGCTATGTAGTTATAAATTATGTGTTATGAATTATGAGTCGAAAGTCGAAAGTCAATGGTCAATAGTCAAATTATAAAATTGTTCACTAACACTAACATTAAACTTTCGACTTACTACTTTCGACTTTTCCGCCAATCCGCTAAAATAGGGATTAAACAGGTTTAAGATTCAATTGTTCTGCTTCTTTCAACATAAAATCAAAAGCATCTTGATAAGTGTTTGGAATGATACCATCTAAAATAGCATTTCTGATAGCATCTTTGATGATTCCTACAGGCTTACTTGGTGCCAGATTGAACGTTTGCATGATGATTTCTCCTGTAATGGGAGGTTGCCAATTGCGTATATGGTCTTTTTCTTCCACCTCCGCCAAACGCAACTTTACCATCTCGAAGTTTTGCATGAAACGAATTACTTTCTGTTTGTTTTTACTTGTAATGTCTGCATTGCAAAGTGTCATCAATGCCTCAATATCTTCTCCTGCATCAAAAAGTAAACGTCGGATAGCACTATCGGTAATATTTTCTTTAGTCAAACTAATTGGGCGAAGGTGAAGTTCTACTAGCTTTTGAACAAAACGCATCTTCTCGTTTAACGGGAGTTTTAATTTGGTAAAAATCTTAGGCACCATCCGTGCGCCTACTACTTCATGCCCATGAAAGGTGAATCCATGTCCGGGTTCAAAGCGTTTAGTATTCGGTTTGGCAATATCATGCAATACAGCAGCCCATCTAAGCCACAAATCATTCGTGTTTGCCGAAATATTATCCACCACTTGGAGTGTATGGTAAAAGTTGTCTTTATGTCCTAGTCCATCCACGTATTCAGCACCATGCAATGCCATCATTTGAGGAAAAATTAGTTGCATCAAGCCGCTCTTGCTTAATAAATCCAACCCAATACTTGGTTTATTAGACAATAGTATCTTATTAAATTCCTCTGTAATCCTTTCCTGAGAGATAATTTTTATCCGTTCAGCATTGTCTTTTATTGCTTGAAAAGTAACTGGTGCAATGGTAAAGTTTAATTGCGATGCAAACCTAATGGCACGCATCATCCGCAATGGATCATCACTAAACGTTTGCAGTGGAGCAAGTGGAGTCTGTATTAATCGATTCTCAATATCTTCCATTCCATTAAATGGATCAATCAGGCTTCCATAGTTTTCTTCATTCAGGCTAATTGCCAAGGCATTAATGGTAAAGTCTCTTCTATTTTGATCGTCCTCTAGTGTACCGGGGGAAACAATTGGGTTACGACTATTAAAATCATAACTTTCCCTTCTAGCACCCACAAATTCTATTTCGAATCCATCTTCCATCTTTATTTGTGCCGTTCCAAATGTTTTAAAGAAGGCAACAGTAGGCTTAGGGTTAAAGCGTTTAGCTACCTGATGCGCTAATTCAATGCCATCCCCCAAACAAACGATGTCAGCATCTTTGGTGGGTCTTCCAATTATTTTATCTCTCACAAAGCCTCCTATCAAATAAGCATCCACACCAATTTCCTTAGCAGCAGCAGCTATTTTCTTTAATATAAAAGACTCTTTATCTGTACAGTTTATATCCATAATTCAATTGATAATTTTATGATAATTGACAATTGTTAATTGATAATTGTTAATTGTCAATTGCAAAAAGTAGTTGTTCGTTTGTAATGTTATTAGCACAATCAAAATGCCCTAATGGACAAGCTTTTTTACCGTGTAATCCACAAGGGCGGCAAGATAAAGGTTGCTGAGTTTCTATCACAAAGCTTTTATTGCTTAATGGTCCATAACCAAAACCAACAATAGTAGAACAATAGACCGCAGCAATGGGCGCATTAACACTCGAAGCAAAGTGCATAGGTGCCGAATCGTTTACATAGTTTACCATTGCTCCCTTTTGTAGGGCCGCAGACTGCAAAAAGCTTAATTGACCCGCCATATTAGTTACCGAGGGATGTGTTTTATTGGCTATAATCTCGTCACATAGGGCTTTATCTGAGGGTGCTCCTAACAAATAAATTGGATACACGCTCGGTATCTCATTGATTAAGCTAATCCATTTTTCTTTAGGGAATTGTTTAGTAAACCAAACCGATGCAGGTGCAATACAGATGTAGGGTCTTGTTTTATATTCTCTAACAAAAGATTCATCGTCTGCACTAGGATACAATCTTGGTTTAGCAGGAATATTATCCGTGATTGAATTTATTAGTAAGTGGTTACGTTCTATTTCATGCAATACTTCCCCATTATTACCACTAAAATGGTGCTTTATTCTTTGAGAGAATAGAAAACTTAAAGGGTTCTTATCAAAGCCAATAGTAGTTTTTGCACCAGAAAACACAGTCATCACACCGGTAGCCGCATAACGCTGTAGGTTAACCACTAAATCGTATTTGTTACTTCTAATTGTTTTTATTAATTGAAGTAGATTCTTGTATTTATCTACCTTCTTAATCCAGATAAGAACATTTTTAATAAATGGATGATTACTAAACAGCGGTTCATTTCCTTTTCTAACCAAAAAGTCTATTTCTGCATCAGGAAAACGTTGGTGTAACTTTTCTAAAATACCTGTTGCCAAAACAACATCGCCAATGAAAGCAGTTTGGATAATCAATATTTTTCGCATTGTGGCAAAACTAATAGTCTGCCAACAATAAACAACCAGTACAGTGTGTATAACATTTTTTTTCAAAGAGTTTATGGAGACAAGAAAACTTGGCAGAGAACGTATTTTGCCACTAACTACACTAATAAACACGAATGGAATAGAATAAATAGAATATATTAATTAGTGTTCATTAGCGAAATTGGTGGCGAATTATTCATATTTCATCTCTGTTGAAATAATGTTATACACACACCAGTACAGGAAAAGTTTAGGTAGGTGTAGGTATTCTGTAAAAATAATTGAAGCTATTGGGAAGCAGATTTTTTGTATTTGAAACCTAGTTTAGAAATAAGAAAATAACCTGTATGTAAAGTCTAACTATTAATTCAAAATGTAAAACTCAATAATTATAACATCCATCAACCTTCCTATTTTAGGATACACAATTTAAAATCCAAAATAACAGCTAAGGTTTCAACCTCAATCCACCATAATACATAGGATCAAGTGGCACTTTTTTTCCGTATTTATCCATCCTTCCATTACTCACAAACACCACATGTTTCTTTGTCCAAGCAATGCCGGCAGCAACATCATCAGGCGTTTTCTCTAGTACATCCACATTGTTTTCTAATCCTAAATCATAAAATATTTTCTTTCCATGAGCACCATGTTGAAGCTTGTGAATAGCCTCTTGAAAAGTTGGAAAACTTTCCAAATCCTGTTTCACTTTCGCCATCACCGCAAAGCATTTTATGGCATAGCGCATAATCTCTGGGGCACCATCCTTACCTAGTTTTACGTGCATGGCAGAATCAGCCATTTCAAATTCTTCTTTCAGCAACGTATATTTCTTGCCATTCTTCAAGGTTACTTCGGTATGTGTTGCGTCAATAATCCTTTCTTTAAATACACCATTAATCCCAAAAACACATATTGCCGCCTTAGTAATACCCACAGATACACAGTCGCCACTCTTGCCTTGCTTATAGCAAGTAAACAATACATCGCTGTCCACCTTTTTAATTTCTTGTGCTGACAATTGGCAACAAATACCAACAAGAATAATGAATAACAACCTCATTTTTTCTATTTTGAATTTTATGTTTTGAATTTTAAATTTGAACCAACCAAAACATGAATAATTCAAGACTTAAAATTCAACACTCAAAACAAACTAATATCCCGCCACACTATCATCGCCTCTAATATCAGCCGCAGTTTCTCTTTTACCAGAAGGCAGAATACGAATTACTTCTGTTCTGCCTAACTGTGCCCGATTGGCAAACTTATACCCCATTGCCTCCATGTCGGTCTTTGTGGTAGCAGAGAAAGTTGGCTCTACATCTACCTGATCTGGCAACCACTGATGGTGGAACTTAGGTTTGTTAACCGCATCTTCGGCCGTCATATTATACTCTAACAAGTTTACCAATGTTTGGAAAACAGAGGTAGGGATAGTTGTTCCGCCAGGTGTACCTGCCACTATATAAGGTTTCTTATCCTTTAAAACCAAGGTAGGCGACATAGAGCTCAACATTCTTTTATTGGGCTGAATGGCATTGGCAGCACCACCTATTGCCCCAAACATATTCGGCGTTCCTGGCTTAGAACTAAAGTCATCCATCTCGTTATTCATAATAAAACCAGCACCACCTATCACGGTTCTGCTACCATAACCACCGTTTAGGGTTGTAGTCACGCTCACCATATTACCCTCTTTATCAAGCACGCTAAGGTGTGTGGTCTGATCGCTTTCATGAATCTTTCCTGCCTTAATATCCTTACTTACAGTTGCTTTGGTGCTATCATAATCGGCCATACGCTTTGCCAAATAAGCATCATCGCCCAATGTTTTCAGTGGCACTTTCCAAAAGTCAGGATCCCCCAAATGCTCTGCCCTATCCGCATAAGCTCTTCTCTCTACTTCCACCATCAATTGCACTTGTTGAGGACTCTGAAAAGGATAACGGGCAATATTCCTTTTCTCAATCATCTTCATCATTTGTTCTATAATGATGCCCCCACTACTCGGCGGTGGCATCCCTATTATAGAGTAGCCTTTATACTTAAATTCTAGTGGCGTCCTAGACTTTGCCTTATAGTTTTTAAGGTCATCCAAGCTGATGATGCCCCCACCTTGCTTCATTTCTTCTACTATTAGCAGGGCAGTCTTACCTTCATAAAACCCACGCTGACCATAATCGCGAATTCTTTTCAGCGTCTCAGCCAAGTCCTTATTTACCAAGGTATCACCGCCCTTCCAAGGCGTTTCTTTGGTGTAAGCACTCGGACCAGTACTATTTTTAATAAAAGATTCTCTGGTATTATTTAATCCTTTAGCTTCTCTTTCAGAAATTACATAACCAAACTCGGCTATATCTATGGCAGGTTGTATCAAAAACTTAAAAGGCTTTCTTGCATACTTGTAAGTCTCAAATAAACCAGCCACCGTACCAGGAACACCGGATGCCAAGTGACCTTGCAACGATAATTTCGGAACTACATTGCCATCCTTATCCAAATACATATCCCTAGTTGCTTTATTTGGAGCCGTTTCGCGATAGTCTATCGAAATAGTTTTTCCTAATGTAGTGCGGGCAACCATAAAGCCGCCTCCGCCAATGTTTCCTGCTTCGGGATACACCACCGCAAGCACCAACTGAGTGGCAATAGCCGCGTCGAAGGCATTACCACCGCGTTTCATTACTTCGGCACCCACCATGCTAGCCAAAGGATGCGCACAGGTTACGGAAGCATTCTTAAACTGTTTTGCCTTAACAATAGTGTAATTGTAAGGATTTATCGCATTGCCCACACCTACTATTGGGGAATTATCAATTTGGGCTTTGGTGGAAACAGCATAAGCAAACACCGACAATAACAACAGACTTTTCTTCATATATTTAATAATTGAACCATAAAACGGACAATACCTAGTGTAATAATAGTATAAATATGTAATACTCGATGTAAGATTTTTTATGAAAGAAGTGGTTAGTAAAGAGTTGAAAGTAAAAAGTAAAAATTCAAAAGTCGAAAGATAAAAAGAACCACTGCTAATATTTACCTTTTGCTATCTGTTATATTTGCCCAACTAAAATTACTTCATGCAGCATCTCTTTAGTTCTGAAAATATTATCAGTTTCCTTGTTCTCGTTATTCTAGAAATTGTTTTAGGCATCGATAATGTCATTTTTGTTTCTATCATTATTAATCGACTCCCTAAAAACCTGCATCCCAAAGGGCGTTTAGCATGGATGATTACTGGCATTGCCATGCGTACAGTGTTACTGATGGGACTAAGCTGGTTATTAAAACAAAAGGGAAAGCCGGTTATTACCGTCTTCGATAAAGGGTTTGATATTGCCAGTTTGGTTATGTTGGCTGGCGGTTTGTTTTTGATATATAAAACGGTAAAAGAAATTCATGAAAAGCTGGAGGGAGAAGAAGAATTGAATAATGGTGCTGCGAAGAAACCCCTCAAGTTTGCTAATGCCGTATTTCAGATTATGTTGATTGATCTGGTTTTTAGTTTTGATAGTATTATTACTGCTGGGGGAACTGCTAAAGTGTTGGCAGTAATGGTTGCAGCTGTAGTTGTGGCTATGATTGCGATGTTCTTTTTTAGTGCATTGATTGCTAAATTTATTCAGAAGCATCCCACTATTAAAATGTTGGCCATGTCCTTTTTAGTGATGATTGGCTTTACACTTTTAGTAGAAGGATGGGATCATGAGTCGGCAGAACTATTGCACCTTAAAAATTATGTTTATTTTGCGATGGCCTTTTCTTTTCTGGTAGAATTATTAAATATGAAAATGCGGAAACAAAGTAAACACCCAATACAACTTCATGAGCCACATGTAAAAGAGAAATAAATATTATATTCAATCCTTAATTCCCTTTATTTCCCAAGGATTAATACGTTAAACGTACCTCTATAATTAAACTAATTCTAATTTGACACATTTGATTACTTAATGTTCATGTGTAATAAATAGAGGTCAATCATTCGTTTTTTATTAAAATCATTATTACAACAGGTTAACCCTTGTTTTGTAAAAATAAAATATTGAGGTTGGTTACACTTACTAAAATTTATTTGACCGAAAGGCATACTTCATTCCCTTGATTTCAAATGAAGGAAGTTTCTCTCATTTCGCTAACCAAATTCTGCTGAGTATAATCTATAAACTCCTTAAAACCCTTTACTGTCAATGAATACATCATTTAATTTAGCAATATTAGCATCAAAAAGCATCATTAATTCAGTTGAATGAGTCGTCGACTCACTCAACTGAATCTTTTTCTGACTCAGGTGAGTCGTAGACTCACTCAGGTGAATCTTTTTCTGACTCAAGTGAGTCGTCGACTCACTCAGGTGAATCTTTTTCTGACTCAGGTGAGTAGTA
>CANFLL010000084.1 GCA_947447825.1 Chitinophagaceae bacterium
AGGTCTGGTATATTTAAAGTTGGCAGGGTTTTATTTGTCAAATTGTATGCTACCCTGTCACACAAAACGCTTCCCGCAAACGTGTGTATGCTACCCTGTCAGTTCAGTAGAATTTATTTACCTTTTCCTGCGATTTATTTACTCTGTTGACCTGAAAATGATGAGTGAAAAGATTGGCAGTTAGGTATGGAAATACATCTTTTTGACCGGATGGGTGTGCATGAATGCAACTAGCAAAATAGAGGTATATATATGTAGGTTGTAGAGATGGATTATTTAATTGATAGTGGGGGTTTTATTATTGGAGGGAGGAGGAGAAGAGGAATGGAGGGGATAGGAGGATTAGGGAAAGAGGGGGAGAGGGAAAGAGGATAAGAGGGAAAGAGGATAAGAGGGAAAGAGGTGAAGAGGGAAAGAGGTGAAGAGGGAAAGAGGGAAAGAGGAGGAGAGGGAAAGAGGATAAGAGGTGAAGAGGGAAAGAGGGAAAGAGGAGGAGAGGGAAGGAGGATAAGAGGATAAGAGGGAAAGAGGATAAGAGGGAAAGAGGTGAAGAGGGAAAGAGGAGGAGAGGGAAAGGGGAGATAGGATATGAGGATATTGGGAAAGAGGGGAAGAATATGGAGTTTTGCCACAAAGGTGCTAAGACGGGAAGAAGCACAAAGAAGGGAAAGAGGGGGGATAGGATAATAATGGGATATCTGGTTACGAGCAGTTATAATTTGTTTAGCTGATGAACTGAATTGGAATGGCTTATTTTTCCCAAACAACCTTTTCAGTGAGGGCAATCTTTCTTCTGCCTTCTATTTTTTCATCGCTGTAACCTAGGAATAGTTGTCCCATAATTTCATCTGCTTCATCTAGCTGGAAATGATTTTTCATGGATGGATGTAATATCATGCCTCCTGTACCCCACAATGTGGCTATACCCAATGCAGTGGCTCCTAATAAAATATTTTGTATGGCGCAACTTGCCGCAGCAATTTCTTCTATGGCAGGTATCTTATGGTTGGTGCGCTTCATGATGCACATAATGATATGGGAGGACTTTTCGCCATTGGCAATGATGCTGTCAAACTTGCCTTGCATAAATTTATCTGCGGGCGTAAATTGTTTGTAGAGCAATGCATGTTGCTTGCTGAACTCGTTTACTTTATTGCCGGAATAAACCACAAAACGCCAAGGCTCGGAATAGGTGTGGGTAGGTGCCCAGTCGGCCAACTCGAGCAGTTGCTCTATCTGCTCGTCGGGAATTATGTTGCCATTGAATAGGGCGGGCTTTGTTGTCCTTCTTGTTTTGATGGTATCTGAAAGTATGGAGAATTTACTCATAATTGACTGTTGTGCTGCAAAGTAAGGGAGGAATGTTGGGAAGGCTTTTCGAGATGGGAAGGAAAGGTGGGTAAGTTGATTTTGGAAAAGTAAAGAGCTTTAACACATAGGGGCATAGGTATATAGTAAAAACAATAAGGAGGTTTATGATTTGAGTATTCTATTTAATCTTAGCGAAGCCACGCGTCGCAGACGGCGCGGTAGCAGCGAGTCCGTGTGGCAGTCTGATTTGGCGTTCGGTAGAGGGGGAAAAAGATAAGGTCACATATAGAATGCTACTATGTAGCATTGAGCAACTGGGATGATTGCGGAGTTGCGGGGGAGCTAGTTGCTTTTTTACTAACCCTTATAGGGCTTGAAGCCCAATAAGGGTATTTTTATATGGAGAAAGGGGATGTGCAGCCTAAGACGGACTGATATAAGTTTCTACGGAATTGCGATTCTCGCAATAAGACGGACTGATGTCCGTCTCTACAGAATTTTGGCTACAAGGGCATCAATTTCTAAAATTTCGGGGGCGAGTTTTTTTGTGGTTACTCAAAACCATAAATTACTTATTATTTAAACTTGGAGTTCCAGAGTTTGGCTTATTATCTGGTTCATCAAACTTCATGATGATTGGCATTGGGAAATCTACGCCAGTTAAAATCGCTTCCCCTTCTCCTAGAATTGGCAGAAAGTCTAACGTATTTTTATTAGCAGAACTGCAAGCACTGCTTATTGCTTCTTTATCATTGTAATTTATTAGACGATGAACTATAAAAGTACCCATTTGGCTAAGTGTTCCCTGCGGTATATCTCTTGGCATTTGAGTGGCAATACAAAGGAATAAGCCATGCTTTCTACATTCTTTAGCGATAGAATCAAAAGAATCCAGTGGCTTTACATCAAAGTATTCATCTTTAACTGTTTTATTTAAAAATTGATGCGCTTCATCAATAAATAACACTACAGGTGTCGATTTAAATTGACCATCCCGAGCTTTATTAAGCATGAATTTGCCAATTGCATTTGCCAAAATTTCTCTTATTTGAAAATCAAATGGTATGTTTCCAAAATTTAAACGTAAAAGACAATTATCTCCTTTGATGAAATTATCAATGACTTTTGATATGTCATTTTCATCATATTGTTTCTTAAAGCCAAATATATTTTGATAAATAGATGTGCTGACTATATTATTGATTCTTGAAATTAAACTTATACAATGAGAAACATCACCATCATTTCTATCTCCCCATCTTTCATTTACTGTTGTATTTTTGATTCCATTAATCGTTGCTTTAGCGGTATCCCATACTGATTCTTCAGTTATTTGAAAAGTTAGTCTTTCAATATTAAAGTTAGAATATCCATCCTCTATATTGGAAATGTTTTTGTAATAAAACTCTTCATAGGGTCTTTTATCTGAACCAGCTTTCTTGATTACCCCTTTTTCAATTTTTGTTATTACTGTTTGTTCATTTCCATTAACATTTACAATTTTATGTATACTATTCCCCTTGTTAAGTTCTACTATTTTCAAAGATCTTATGGCTTCCATTAATTTAGGGACCTGAACTTTAGAGGATGGCCGAAACAGATAAAATAAATCATCTATAGTTAATTGTGAATAATGAAAGACATGCGTTCCATCGCCTATTTCGATTGATTCAACTCCATCGTATTTTCCATTATACTCTCCAGTTGCATCAATTAGAATTGCCTTGTTTCCAGTACTAATTAATGACTCAATTAATCTACTTACAGTATAACTCTTTCCTCCTCCGGTAGTTCCCACTACTGCACAATGGCGACCAAAGATGGATTGTAAATTTACTTTTACAGCTGTTGAAGGATTTGAAACCAAACAGCCTAACTTTTCGGGATTAGAGATTTCACCCTCCTTTACTCCAAACCTTGACATATACTTTTGAACAAGTTCTCCTGAACTTACAAAAACTTTAGCTCCAATGTTAGGATAAGCAGTTAATCCTTTTTTTACTTTAAAAGGATTGTAGAGGTCAAAGGATAATAAGATTTCAATCTTTCCTGTGGGATGAAAATCACTTGTTTGAAATGCTCTTTCGTTCAATGATAATCTTTCTGATTCTGGAAGGGCAAGTTCTGTTATTCTACCTAAAAACCCATATTTGTGTCCTTCAACAATTACGAAAGTACCCACAATACCACCATTAAATTCTTCGCCATAATGCGTGAACCCGTTTAATAGAACAGATGAAGGGAAATGGACTTTCACGAACTGTGGGAATACCTGATTGATATAGCCAAGAAAAAACTCGTGTCTGAAAGGATTAATTTTTGGATTGCTCATTTTGTAAGTTAATTGTTATTTGATTTTCGTTCTCATAGGTTTGAATTTCTGGGAAATGTTCCGCGAAGTCGGCAAAAGTTTCTGCAACCATCATTATCCTTTCAGATTCTAATGCCACCTTTTTAATTTCCATTAAGGATTTAGTTTTAGAATTATTAAATCCTGGGTCGATAACTGCCAATCTAAATCCTGGATTTTGGTTTAATGCTTCTTCTATTGCAGCATTAATATGTTTGTCGTTAAAGCTATAACCAATACATATTAGTAAGGTGTCATTATTAATTCGCAAGTTGCGCTGAAACCTTGCCATCATCTCGAAGAAAGGTTGCTCGTAGGAATCTTCATACTTAGCTTCTCTGGGATATACCATTAAAGGCTTTTTAGGACTATCAACTATTCTTACTTTATAATCTTTTTCGTCTCTTTCCCAATTAAGGGAACCATGTAGTTTATGTAAATGAAATACTCTTTGAATAAAGTTATCTTCTTCTTTCAGTTTACTATCTTCTCTCTGTACAATATCATAATCGAAAAATCTACCACTAAAAGTTCTTGGAGCTGTAAATGAAAATCCATCAATAACAATAGCATTTACTTCATTAGCAGCATATTCAAATAGTAAATCGTAGTTTAAAGTAAAAACCTTTACTCTAGGATTAGTCAACTTACGTTGAAGTAACTTCTCTAGGAATTTTTTATGGGGGAAATTATCATTTGTCGGTTGTTTGATATCGCACTTTGCTTTTATTATGTCGAATATATCATCCTTAATAATAGACAGTTTCTTTTTCTTATCTCCAATTATAATTTCACAATCATCTGCAAATTTGCAATACCCCTCAATTTTAGATAGTAAAGACTCAATGTTTATATCATCTGATAAATGCTTTACCTGATCTTGAATTGCCTTAAAACCAGTAGTTGTATATTTATTTTCAACGGCTTCCCATAAATCTTTCATTAAAGGACCACCGACATCTAAAGATGATCCAGCACCAGTAAGTACTAATAAGTTTTTGAAAGGTTTTTTGAAGAAAGAAGCATAGGTATCTCTTTTTAAATTTTCAGCATCTAATACAGTAGGAGTTTTTCGTTCCCCTGTTTTTTCATCTTTCTTATCAAAAGGTCGCAGGTCTTCAATATCATCCAATTTAACTCCCTTGAATTTTGGATTTTTCACTTCAATCCTTTTGGATTTTCCATTAATAAGAATATGATGCCAATTTTCTGTTTCTTCCATGGTTATTGTTTATTTTACTCTTGTTTAAAGGAATCAGAATTATTTATTTTACTTACTTGAATATTGAAATTCTAAAATCCCTGAACTAATTATTTACAATACTACTTAAAAGATCTCAAAATAAATAAATCCCTTTTCCACATATCGTACCTACGGCACTTGACTTATTGGTACTATACTGCTACCAATATTTAGTACCTGACGGTACATTAAGCATGAAACTCAAACCCGTCTAGGAAGCATAAAGTTCTCGCCATTAAAACGCATTGTAATATGCGTTTTTGCATCCGCCACGTAATTATATGAAGTGAAAACCTTTTATGTACTACGTTTTATGGCCCTCACTATCTCTGCTTTACCTTTTGGACCAGCTAACTTCTCAACCTCAAAACCAACAGCTTTCATGGCTCGGCGGACTGAACCTTTGCTGGAATAGGTTACTAATACCCCATTTTGGTTTATGTGTTTATATAGATTAGCAAAAACAACTTCTGTCCATAATTCTGGTTGAATAGTTGGTGCAAAGGCATCAAAATAAACAACATCGAACTGGCGTGGTAAAGTTAAATCTAACAAAGACCACTTGGTTTTATGGAGAATGAAGTTTGGATTGATGACAACATCTTGTTCCCAAGAAGCCTGATGTAACTGAAGGGCTAGATTGCCTGTATTTAATAATTGATCTTGTTGTAAGATTTGCGCCTCTTGAATTGTGAGCGGAAAAGCTTCTGTGGTGTAGTAATAAACCTGACGCTTTAGTTTTATTGCCTCTAATGCAGTTATTAAGGCATTGAACCCTGTGCCAAAACCCATCTCGAATACTGATATTGTTTGGTGTGTGACAAATGGTAACACATAAAGAAATCCCGTTTGTAGATAGATATGTACACTTTCTTGCAATGCCCCATGAATGTTGTGATAAGTGACATTCATTTCGGGGATGGCAACGGTGTAACTGCCATCCTCAGTTAGTAGAAATTGTTTTGTCATCATTATTCTTTTTTAAATAAGCTGAGAGTCGAGAGTAGAAAGTTAAGAGTTGAGAGTTGAGAGTAGAAAGTTGTGGGTAATGGGTACATTAATTCGTCTGACAAATGTTTGTGCAAAGTAATAAATTAGTGGAATGATGTTTTCAAATGGTTGCATAATTTTTTTTTTGCATTCTTAGAGTAAACTTCCAGAGGGTTTAGCACCTACGAGAAGTCCCCCTATTCAACGATAAACTTTTATGCCCTAATATTGGCGAAAGCCTTAGTTTGATAAGACATAACTTATGTTTGATAAGGTACATGAAAGTTATTTGCTTTAAAGAGGCATTAAGATATGTCTCTACATCTTCTAAATAATTAATGACTATCTGCTATTTGGTAATTCGTTTACCTTTTATCCATCGTCTTTGCGTCATTGTAACGATGTGAGAAATCGATATAGAACCAAGTTGGTAATCCCAAAACATTAAGCCTTTCATATTATTCCATGAGATTTCTCTTATCGTTAGAATGACGTGGATTGTTTGCCCCTTCAACTCTGTAGAGACGGATATTAATCCGTTTTAAATTGATTAAATAATTTTTCAATTTGCTTCACAAATAAGACGGATTAATATCCGTCTATACAATTTTACATCATTCCCATTTTTTTCTGGTGTGCCAGATGAGACATTCAAAATGACGTTCTCTGGTTTGAAGTATGTTTATTACCAAATAGCGGATAGTCATTAAATAATTATAATGCGAAAAACTTTTATGCACCCATTTTGGTTGATAAGTAGTTGCTGCATACCGACAACTGTTAAGTTACCCCTACATTTGCGGCTTATTTAAATACATATATGCAGACGGACAAGAACACAATGGTTGGAATGGTATTATTGGCGATTTTATTTTTCGCCTATTTCTATTTCAGCAATCAACAAAATGCAGCTATACAGGCTAAAGAAAAGCACGATAAAGATTCAATAGCTCTGATTACTCAGGCGCAGTTGAAACTGAAAGACACTAGCGCACAAAACAAAGATTTCCTTAAAAGAGATTCATTGGATAAGCTTAGTGCAGCAGGGGACTTTACGACAGCAGCATTGGGTACTGAACAACTGACTACAGTTGAGAATGATGTTATTAAAGTTACTTTCAGCAACAAAGGGGGAAGCGTGAAAGGAGTTGAATTGAAGAAATACAGTTCTAGTTTTAATGGCAAACCAATTGTGTTGGGGGCAAATGCTGGGGATAAAATTAGCTATACCATTAACACAGGTAACAACATAGCTAATGCAGTAACTAACTTATACTTTGGGGTTCCGAACATTGTTAAAAATGCTGATGGAAGCCAAACGATTAACTATACAATAGCCGCTAAAAATGGGGAGAGCCTTACTCACCAATACATCATTAAACCTACAAGTTATTTGATAGATTGGAACATCAATATGAATGGTGCGGACAAACTTTTGAGTAATGGTAACCTTAATTTTCAGTGGAACTGGGTGACGACACAGAATGAAAAATCGAATCTTTATGAAAGACAGATGAGTAATATTTGTTTTAGTGAGGAAAATCAATTCGACTACATTTCGTCTCACAAAGAACATACGTTTGAAAAACCTGCTCAATGGTTGAGCTTTGTGCAACAGTTTTTTAATACAACCCTTATTGCAAAAAACAACTTTGCTTCTGGTGGTGTTAAATGGGAAAGAAGTACTGAAAAGGATACTACAAACACCTTAGCTACTATTGAGGCAAGCTTGCAATTGCATGTACCGACGAAAGCATCTTCAAGTGTGCCTATGCAATTATATTATGGACCAAACGATTATCATACTCTACAAAAGTTGGATAATGGTATGGATGGTATCATTAACCTTGGTAGAGACGTATATTCATTTGTTCGCCCAGTGAATAAGTATGTGATTATGCCCGTATTTGGCTTTTTTGCTAAACTAATTTCAAACTTTGGATGGGCAATTTTATTGCTTACTTTATTCATTAGGTTATTCACTGCTCCATTGATGTACGGAAGTTACCTTAGTGGTGCTAAAATGAAAGTGTTAAGACCGGAACTAGATGAGCTTAAGAAGAAACATGGAACAGATCAACAAGCATTTGCCATGGATCAGATGAAACTATTTAGGGAAGCGGGAGTGAATCCATTAGGAGGTTGCATACCGGCATTATTACAAATACCAATCTTCTTTGCGTTGTATAGCTTCTTTAATTCAAATATTTCGCTTCGTGGACAATCCTTTTTATGGAGTCATGATTTATCGTCATTTGACGTTATTGCCCAATTGCCATTCTCAATACCATTTGGGTTTGGAGATCACATTAGCTTGTTTACAATTACAGCTGTGTTGACAAGTTTTGCTATTTCATTGTATAACATGGGGAACACCCCAACACAGGATAATCCTGCGATGAAATATATGCCGTACATCTTTCCATTTATGATGTTATTCTTCTTTAATAGATTGCCATCAGCACTTACTTGGTATTACACTGTTTCGAATAGTATTACCTTGTTGTTGCAGTTTGTGATACAAAACTATATTATTGACCATGATAAGATACTTGCAAAAATGAAAGAAACACGTACTCAGCCTAAAAAACAGAGTAAATGGCAAGAACGTTATGCTCAGGTAATGGAAACACAAAAGAAAGTGGAGAGCATGAAAAATAAGTCGGGGAAATAGTAAGTTAAGCAAGTTATAAGGGATAGGGATAGGTAAGACAAAAAACACCGCATTAATCTTAAATTGCCCAATACGTTTTGACTTCGATTCGAATTAATAAGTGAATAAAAATGCCCCACATGATGTGGGGCATTTTTATTAGTTGGTATTTTATTTGTTTAAATTAATTATGTTTACTTTGACCCATTACACTAAAAAATGAAAAAGATAGTAATAATAATTGTACTAAGTTTAGTTTCGAAATGTATACATGCCCAGCAACGAATTATAGCAGAATGTACTATTAACTATAGTATTTCACCATCTGATACTGCTAGTGCGGACATAAAACAAATTCTGAAAAGCAGTAATAAGACAGTGTATATTAAAGGTAATTCATGTAGGGCTGATTTAACGAGTCCATCATTTATACAAAGTATCATCTATGATAAGACATCTGGCGAGGCAACAGTTTTGAGAGAATTTGGCAGTAATAAGTTTATAACAAACTTGGACAATGATAAATGGAAAGAAGAGAATAAGCGGTTTGATGGACTTACTGTGGAAGCGACAGATGTGCATAAAAGAATTGCTAGCTATGACTGTAAAAAAGCAATTATACATTTAAAGGATGGGAGTACCTATACCATCTATTATACAAGCACAATTGTTCCATCTGTAAAGGAATTTGAATACCAATTTAAGAACATTCCAGGACTAGTTTTAGAATATGAGGCAGTAGGGACTAGTGGTGCAAAAGTGACGTATACAGCTAATAAAATAAACCTTAGTCCTGTTCCGAATACATTGTTTAGTATACCAACATCAGGTTACAGGGTGCTATAAAAACTTATTGTAAATTAATCGGGCAATAGTTGATTGATTATTTTCACTAATTCTTTTCCATTGAAAGGCTTAGTAATGTAGGCTTGGGCACCAGCTTCTATTCCCTTATTTTTATCTACGACATCGGCAAGTGCAGTGAGGAGTATGACAGGAATATGCTTATAAATAGGATTTTCTTTTAAAGTTTTCACAAATTGGAAACCATCGATATCCCCCATCATTACATCACTAATTATAAGGTCGGGTTGTGTTGAGGCTATAATGCTTAGACCTTCTTTGGCTGTAGCAGCAGCCATTGTTTTAAATCCGTACAACTGAATTATAGTAGTTGTTATTTCCAAAAGGAATTGTTCATCTTCTACAATTAGAATTGTTTTAGGATTCATAAAAATATTAGTAAGGCAATTTTATAGAAAAGATAGTACCAATATTCAATTTACTCTTTACACTAATTACTCCTTTGTGTAGATCTACAAAGTACTTAACTACAACAAGTCCGACGCCTGTGCCATAAATATTTCCGACATTACGACCACGGGCAAATGAGGAGAACAGTTTTTCTATATCCTCGGGGTGAATTCCAATTCCATAATCAATAACGGAAAAAGTTGCAAAGTTTTTACTATATCTGACCCGTAGTTTAGGTGAATTTTTATTAGCTGAATACTTAAAAGCATTGTCTAAAAGATTTTGCAGAATATGTCTTAACATTTTGTTATCGAAAGCGAAGTCTATCACACTCCCGCAAAAAGTTAATTCAAGGTTTCTATTATCCTTCCAAGGAAGATACGATTTCTTTAATATGTCATTCAGAAAGTCGTTTAAGGAAATATGTTCAGGATTAAATTCAATTTTTCCAGCTTCTATTTTACTTATGATAAGTATATCATTCATAAAAGCGGTCATTCTTTCAACTTCATTAATAATGTGTCCAGCATAAGCTTCAATATCTTCCTTAGGCTTTCCATTTGTAAGCATAAGCTGAATTAATTCAGCACAAGAGGAAATGATAGCCAAAGGAGTACGCATTTCATGGGAAACCATATTAACAAAAGCAGACTTCAACTCATTGAGTTCTTTTTCCTTCTTAACCAGTTCCAACAAATTTTGTTCTAATTCAACCTCTTCCGTAATATTATCTAACACTGTCACAATACCATTTTGTTTATTACTATTTGAATCTAGTCCTTTATGAATATTGTATTTGTACCAGTATGGTGTACCATTTGTTTTAGGAAATTTAATTCGTCCACTATGATTATGTACTTCGCCAGAAAGCACTGAAAACAAATGCTTATAGAAGTCATAATTCTGAACCGAAATAAAATCAAAAATAGTGTTTGGGTCTGGCTTTTCGTGTAATAAAAATGTTTGAAAACTATAATTTGAATAATTTAACTCTAAATTACCATTCGAAATAAAAACAGCTTCATTAATCGTATTTAAAGAATAGTTAAACAAATCAATATCTGCTTTAAGTTGATCAATAGCCAATTTTTCCTTAGACAAATCAATTGAATAAGAAAGCACTTTTTCCACAACACCATGACTAATGGTTAAAGGGCAATATGTAGTTCTTTTGTAACACTCTACCCCCATGAAATCTTTAGACAACTCTTCGAATTTATTAATTGACCCATCATTGATTGTTTTGATGAAACATTCATTTTTCAAATTACTTTCAGCGACATCAATACTAAAATATTTAAAATATTCCTGTTCAGTTTTTCCTAATAAGTAACATTTTCTCCTTGTATCCTTTAATCCAAAATGATTTATAAATAAAAAGTGTTTATCCCGATCAAGTATTGAAATACTAAGATCAATTGAATTAATTAATTCTTCAAATAGATTAAATGGTATTGAGGCTTCGGGGATTATAATTTTGTCTTCTTTTAGAACTTCTCTATAAAACCAGAGATGTCCAGTTAAAATATTATCATTAAAAATAGGAGTATAATCTCTAATAAAAATGCGACCGTCCCTTAAATGTACTTCTTCTCCCCTTATTTGATTATGTTCTTCAATAATTTCTTCAATTCTATAAATAAATCGAGAGGGGTTTTTAAATTGAAAACTAGCACTAATAACACCTTCCTCACAACTAGAACCAATTACATTATCAACAGATACTTTAATTTTAAAAAGAGTACAAAAAGCTTGATTTACATACTCAATAGTTCTGTCCTTGGATTCCAAAAGAATAGCAACATTAAAATTGCTTAAAATCAACTTTAACTTATCAAATTCAGAGCTATGTGTATTATAATAATTCATGCAGGATTTAGAAAATTATCTTTTTAATAATTTAGCTAACAATTCAGACTTAGATCTAACATCAAGTTTAATATAGACATTTTTAATATGATCATTGACGGTAGTAGAAGATATTCCTAAAGCAAAAGAAATTTCTTTGTACGTAAGTCCTTTAAGTAATTCATTAACTACATCACTTTCTCTGGCAGTAAGCGTTGAAGTTAGATCGACAAAGGAGTCTTGGGGCTTATGTATCTTATTGAATAGTTTTAAAGCAACTTGAGGAGTAATTAAAGCCCCTCCATTCCTAATGATTTCGATATTATCAAATAGATCCTTTATTTTAAAGGGCTTTAATAAATAACCATTAGCACCTCGTTGTATACAATCAAAAATTACATTTTCATCGTCATTACCTGTAATTACAACAATGTGAGTATCTATCCAATGCTTTCTAATATAACTTATACCCTCGAGACCAGAAATTCCAGGTAATCCTAAATCTATAAACACTACAAAAGGTTCATCAAAGATGTTCAGTTGTTCAAGAAAAGCCTCCATACTATTGAAGGAAAAAGAGAGCTTAACATCATTAACTAAGCTTATACATTCTTCAATATTTCTTCTAAGACTGCGATCATCTTCTATAATCCCTAAAGAAATCATGTTCAACAAATTTATAGTCTAGTTAAAACTATTAAGTATTTAATAATTGTATATTGAAAAGCCAAAATTTATCCAAAATAAACTTGATGATTAATCAATATTTAATGACATCAATATTAAACAGAAAACAAAGATGTCAAAAGATAAATTTATTATGCATCCCTTAAATAAGGAATACAATAAGTATTAAAATATTAAATTACTTCATGAGCGAAATAAAGTTATCAAACAAATATCTGCTATCATGAGGGCCAGGGGTTGCTTCAGGATGATATTGAACGCTAAAAACAGGCTTATCGACCAATTTAATACCTTCAATGCTGTTATCATTTAAGTTGATATGTGTAACCTCTATTTTTGAATTTCGACTAATTGAATCGGGATTTACACCAAAACCATGGTTTTGAGTTGTAATTTCACAAATTCCAGTTTTAAGATTAATTACAGGATGATTAAGACCTCTATGACCATGATGCATTTTAAAAGTATCTATCCCATTTGCTAATGCCAATAGTTGATGTCCAAGGCAAATGCCAAAGACTGGTTTATATTCTTCCAAAATATTTTTTACAGTTTCAATAGCATAAGGCATCGCAGATGGATCTCCCGGTCCATTAGAAATAAAATAACCTGAAGGATTAAATTCTTTAAGACGAAAAATATCAGTCTTTGCAGGATGTACTCTAAGATGTACCCCCCTTTCTACAAGACAGGACAAAATATTTTTCTTAATACCAAAATCTAAAACCGAAACTTTGATAGGAGACGAAACATCACCAAGGTCATACTCAATTTGAGTACTAACGGTACTTGCAAGTTCAAGGCCATCCATATGAGGACAAGCATCAAGTGTATTTTTAAGTACTTCCAAATCAAAGATTTCACTCGAAATAATACAATTCATAGCACCCTTTTCTCTGATATGCGATACAAGACTTCTAGTATCAACATCATAAATGCCAAGAATATTTTGTTTAATCAAATAAGAATCTAAAGAATCATTTGCTTGATAACGACTAAAATCAGATTCGAGATTTCTAGCAATAAGACCTTTAATTTTAATTGAATCGCTTTCAACATCAAAATCTTTAACACCATAATTACCTATATGAACGTTATTCATTATAAGAACCTGACCAGAGTAACTAGGGTCAGTGAAAACTTCTTGATAACCAGTCATTCCAGTATTAAAACAAATTTCACCTAAGGCAGTGCCAGGTTTACCAAATACTTTTCCATAAAATAAATTCCCATCTTCCAATAAAAGAATTGCATTATTTGATTTATTAGGCATAAACAATAATTTAAAAGATTAAAAAGAAAAAGATTAAAAAAAAAGCAAAACCAAAGGTTTTGCTTTTAATATTATATTAAATAACTAGTAAAAAATTATATTGATTCCACCGGTAAAGATGTTTCATCATCTGTAGATATAGTTTCATCTACATTAACATTAGTTTCTTCAGTATCAGATTTCTTAACACGACTTCTACGAGTTCTCTTAGTAGCTTCAACAGAAGTTACAGAATCTTTGATGTAAACGTCATTAAAATCAACAAGTTCGATTAGAGCCTTTTCAGCGTTATCACCACTTCTAATACCCAACTTGATTATGCGAGTATATCCACCAGGTCTAGAAATTATTTTAGGAGCGATTACAGTAAAAAGCTCTTTTACAGCATCCTTATTCTGCAAATAAGAGAAAACAATACGATGTTGGTGCATTGTTAAATCTTTACTATCAACTTTTTTTGACTTAGTAATGATGGGTTCAATGTGAGTACGCAAAGCTTTAGCTTTAGCTAGAGTAGTAACAATTCTTTTATGAATTATTAATTGAGATGAAAGATTACTCAATAATGCTTTTCTATGAGCAACTTTTCTACCTAGATTATTTATTTTATCTCCGTGACGCATGATTTATTAATATTACTATAAACTATATGATTATCAAAATTGATTAACTTAGAAACTAATCCAAATTATCAAGACCCATTTTAATTAAATCCATACCAAAACTTAATCCTCTTTCAATTAATACTTGCTCAATTTCAGATAGAGATTTTTGACCAAAATTTCTAAACTTCATTAAATCTTCTTGCTCATATTGAACTAACTCACTTAAAGAATTAATTTTAGCTGCTTTCAAACAATTAAAAGCTCTAACAGATAAGTCTAAATCTTCAAGTGGTGTTTTCAGAACTTTACGAAGTTGTAAAATTTGTTCATCGACAACATCATCTTTCTTTTCTTCTTTTGAATCAAAAGTGATGTTTTCATCAGTAATAATCATCAAATGTTGAATAAGTATACGAGAAGCTTGCTTTACAGCTTCCTCCGGATGAATAGTTCCATCAGTAGAAACATTCAAAATTAATTTTTCATAATCAGTTCTTTGTTCAACACGATAATTCTCAATTGAGTAATTAACATTCTTAATAGGTGTATGAATTGAATCAATAGAGATGTATCCGAAAGTACTTTCCTTAACTTTATTTTCTTCTGCTGGAACATAGCCACGACCTTTTGAAACGGTCAATTCTATGTCTAACTTTGAAGCAATATCCATTATACAAATTACCAATTCTGGATTCATTACTTTGAAATATTGTGAAGACTCTTCTATTTGACCAGCAGTAAACTCAGTAGTTCCCTTAATTGATAAATTAATTTTTTCGGAAGAAATATCAATATCTGTAGATGCTTTAAAACGAACTTGTTTTAAATTGAGAATTATCTCAGTAACATCCTCAGTAATGCCTTTTATTGTTGCAAACTCATGATCAACACCTTCAATCTTAATTCCCGTAATTGCAAATCCTTCCAGACTATTCAACAAAACCCTACGTAAAGCATTACCAATTGTTAGTCCGTAACCTGGTTCAAGTGGTCTAAACTCAAACTCTCCTTGAAAATCAGATACTTTTTGTAATACAATCTTATCGGGTTTCTGAAAATTTAATATAGCCATTTTTAAAGTGTTTTTGTAAAAGTTTAAACTCTTACGTATTTAATTGTTGAGATGAATTTTATGATATTATCATAAAATAGAGAAGATATAAAAAGAACTATTTAGAATATAATTCTACAATTAATTGTTCTTTAATATTTTCAGGTACACTTTCTCTCTCCGGATAAGTAATAAAAACACCAGATTGAGAAATATCATTCCAATCAACCCAACTGTATTTAGGATTCTTACCTCGTTTTTTAGCGATTATAGAATCATTTGCTAAACTTTTATTTTTATACCCAATAACATCACCTGGTTTGCAAGAGTATGAAGGTATATTCATTACCTCGTTGTTTACAGTAATATGCTTGTGTGCTACAAGTTGTCTTGCTTCTGGACGACTAGCAACAAGTCCTAATCTGAAAACAGTATTGTCTAATCTAGCTTCCAAAAGTTTAATGAGATTTTGGCCTTTAACACCTTTCATTTTAGAAGCTTCTTCAAATGTTTTTCTGAACTGACGTTCAAGAAGACCATAAGTGTATTTAGCTTTTTGTTTCTCTCTCAATTGAAGCGCATATTCTCCAAGTGTCTTTCTTTTACGAGTAGCACCATGTTGACCTGGAGGATTACTATTTTTAGTCAACCACTTACCATTACCTAGAATAGGTTCGCCGTAAATTCTACAGATTTTGGTCTTTGGACCAGTATACCTTGCCATATAACTATTTTAACTGATTTTTTATGTGAATGAAAAAAGATTATTAAAAAATCAGAAAACTAAATCAAATTTCATTAAATTACATCCCTAGAGGAAATTAAACTCTCCTTGCTTTTGGAGGTCTGCAACCATTGTGGGGAACTGGCGTTACATCTTTGATAGTTGTAACGTCAATACCACTCTGAGCGATTGCACGAATTGCACCTTCACGTCCAGATCCAGGTCCTTTAACAAAAACCTCAACTCTCTTTAATCCAGCATCTACTGCAACCTTGGCTGCATCAGAAGCAGCCATTTGAGCGGCATAAGGGGTATTTTTCTTAGAGCCTCTGAAACCCATTTTACCAGCAGAAGACCAAGAGATTACTTGCCCTTGCTTATTAGTAAAAGCTACTATTATATTGTTGAAAGTAGCACTAATTCTAACTTCTCCAGTAGCTTCTACTTTTACAATTCTTTTCTTCGCAGCTGCTTTAGCACTGTTTTGAGCCTTAGCTTGTTTAGCCATAACTTATTTATTTGAGTTCTTTTTTAAGATCAAAATGATAATAAAAAAGGTATAATGTTAAATATCAATTTAATCTTACTTCTTAGCTGCTTTTTTCTTACCTGCAACTGTTTTACGTTTACCTTTTCTTGTTCTACTGTTTGTTTTAGTACGTTGACCACGTACAGGCAAACCTTTTCTATGGCGAAGACCACGATAGCAAGCTATATCCAAAAGCCTTTTAATATTCATTTGGGTTTCGCTACGCAAAGCACCTTCAACCTTAAATTCAGCGTTAATTAAATTACGAATCGCAGTTTGCTCATCATCATTCCACTGATTAACTTTCTTGTCGAAAGAAATTGATGCATCACTTAAGATTTGACGTGCGCGACTACGACCGATACCGTAAATGTATGTTAGTCCTATTTCGCCTCTTTTATTTTTAGGTAAGTCTATACCAGCAATACGTGCCATGTACTATTCTATTCTTTGATTATAAATATTATTACTTTGAAATTGTTTAAGATTATCCTTGACGTTGTTTAAATCTAGGGTTCTTTTTGTTTATTACATACAATTTGCCCTTACGCTTAACAATTTTACAGTCTGCACTACGTTTTTTGATAGCCGCTCTAACTTTCATTTTTTATATTTTATCTTTTCAAACAAAAATTATAACCTTACAGGTTATTTATATCTAAAATTTATCCTCCCCCTGCTCAAATCATAAGGACTCATTTCTACACCAACCTTGTCGCCTGGCAAAATCCTTATATAGTGCATTCTCATTTTACCAGATATTGTAGCAAGTATCTCATGCCCATTTTCAAGTTTAACCCGAAACATGGCATTGCTCATTGCTTCAATAATCTGACCATCCTGTTTTATTAACTGTTGTTTAGACATACTTTTTTTCGGGCTGCAAAGATAAGGAGATATTTCTCAAATAAAACCATTCTTAAAAAAAAGTTTTTTAAAAGAAAAGATAATCACATCAAATTTAATAAAGATTAACAAATTTTAATAGAAAACTAAAATCTAAAGATAATTTTACTCGATCTCTTTCTTTTTCTTAGCAGTTTTCGGGGTAAGCATCAAGAACATTTTCTTGCCCTCAAGCTTAGGAAGGCTTTCTGGTTGTCCACAATCTGCAAGACGTTCAGCAAACTTTAAAAGAACCAATTCCCCACGTTCCTTAAACATGATGGCCCTTCCCTTGAATTGAACATAAGCTTTCACTTTGTTCCCTTCCTTCAAAAATTTCTCAGCGTGTTTAGATTTAAAATCAAAATCATGGTCATCTGTTCCCGGTGTAAAACGAACTTCTTTTACTTCACTTTGCTTAGCATTGGCTTTCATTTCTTTTTCCTTACGTTTTTTCTCGTAAAGAAACTTCTTGTAATCAATTGCTTTACAAACTGGAGGAGCAGCTGTTGGAGAAATTTCTACCAAATCCAATTCCAATTGTTGTGCAATTTTCAAAGCCTCTTGTATTGGATAAACACCAACCGTAACATTGTCACCAACCAAACGAACTTGTAATGCCCTAATTCTTTCGTTGATACGGTGTTCTGGTTCTTGTTGTCTGTTGAAACGTGGATTGAATCTTCCACTTCCACCACTGTTGCTTTTAAATGGTAATGCCATTAAGACTTATTTAATTTAATTGTTACTTGTTATTTATAAATTTAATCGAAACTAGGTATATTTTTTATTCTCCGCTAGCTCTTTCAAAAATCTCTTGTTTTATATTAGCTATAAATTCTTCTAAAGTGAGAGATCCTGTATCTCCTTTTCCTTGACGTCTGATTGATAATTTATTTTCAGCCACCTCTTTTTCACCAACAACTAGCATGTAAGGGACTCTGCTTAATTCAGCTTCACGAATTTTCTTGCCAATTTTCTCTTGACGTTCATCTATCTCTACTCTAACTCCAACTTCTAAAAGTGAAGATTTAACGTGTTGTGCATATTCAATGAACTTGTCGCTAATGGGAAGTACTTTAACTTGTAATGGAGCCAACCAAACAGGGAATTTACCTGCATAATGTTCTAATAAGAAGCCAATAAATCTTTCATGTGTTCCCAATGGAGCTCTATGTATAATTAATGGAATATCACTCTCATTATTTTGAGTGGTATATTCCAATTTAAACTTCCTTCCACTATTGAAATCGACTTGATTAGTAGCAAGCGTAAATTCTCTACCAATAATACTCCAAATCTGTACGTCAATCTTTGGTCCATAGAAAGCAGCTTCGTCTTGAACTTCTATAAATGGTGTACCTGTTTCAATCAAAACCTTACGAACCATGGCTTCCGTTTCTTGCCACAGTTCTGGTGCATCCACATATTTTTTTCCAAGTTTAGCTGGGTCGTGCAAACTTAAACGCATTACATACTTTTCAATCCCAAAGATTTTAAAGTATTTTAAATACATCTCATTTACAGCCTTAAACTCTTCGAAAAATTGTTCTTTGCTACAATAAATGTGGGCATCATTCATGTGAAGACAACGAACCCGCATTAATCCAAACAATTCACCACTTTGCTCATAACGATAGC
The DNA here is from genome assembly GCA_947447825.1 of Chitinophagaceae bacterium. Classification (GTDB taxonomy): domain Bacteria; phylum Bacteroidota; class Bacteroidia; order Chitinophagales; family Chitinophagaceae; genus Parasediminibacterium. The sequence continues at coordinate 19,045 of CANFLL010000084.1, forward strand.
AAGTACCATATTCGGCAATGCGATAAGGCAAATCGCGATAGCTTTTTGGCTCAGCAGCAAATATCTTATGGTGATGCGGGCAGTTCATTGGTTTTAGATAGTACTTTTCTCCATCCATTTCCATTGGAGGGAACATACTATCCGAATAATAAGGCAAATGCCCACTAGTAAGATAGATGCTTTCCTTTGCAATATGCGGTGTTACTACACGCTTATATCCGCCAGCTCCCTCAGTTTCCTTAGCTAATTTTTCTAATTCTTCTATTATAACTGTTCCATTAGGCATCCATAAAACCAAACCTTGTCCTATTTCATCATCCATTGTGTAGATACCCAATTCTTTTCCTAACTTTCTATGATCTCTTTTCTTTGCTTCTTCTAGCATTAATAAATACTCATCCAACTCTTTTGGAGTAGGAAAAGTTATTCCATATAACCTTGTAAGTTGTTTATTTTTCTCATCACCTTTCCAGTATGCTCCAGCTATATTGGTCAACTTAATTGCCTTGATTGCACCAGTAGAAGGAATATGTGGTCCACGGCATAAATCTGTAAAGGCACCTTGCGAGTAGAAAGTAATCTCTCCATCAGTCAAATTAGTCAATAAGTCTAATTTATATTCATCACCTTTTTCTTCAAAATAGCTGATTGCATCTGCTTTAGCTATATCTTTTCTGAGGAAGCGGTTATTTTGTTTTGCCAGTTCTTGCATTTTCTTTTCCAATCCTGCCAAATCTTCTTCCGTTAGTTTTCTATCGCCCAAATCCATGTCATAATAGAACCCTTTATCCAATGCAGGACCAACCCAAAACTTTACACCAGGAAAAGTAGTTTCTACTGCTTCTGCCATTAAGTGAGCAGAAGAATGCCAGAAAGTATTCTTTCCTTCATTATCATCCCATGTTATTAATTTGAGAGATGCATCGTTATTAATAGGGCGGAAGGCATCCCAAACTTGACCATTCACACTTGCAGCTAGCACCTTACGTGCTAATCCTTCGCTGATAGATTTTGCAATATCCAAAGCACTCGAACCGTTTTCATATTGCCTTACAGCACCATCAGGAAAAGTAATATTTATCATATTTATATAAACCCTTTATTTAATAAAAGTTTGCAAATGTAGTAAATGAGTTGATGTATTGTATTGTTTATTAAATAAGAGTACATCCATAAAACTAATCGAAGTTATTTTTAATCTCATTAGCTCATCGCTTATCAACGTTTATTGAACAGTTTAATCATTATTAACATTAAAAGATAACCTCTTTATTAATCATTAACCTTTAACTATTTTTTTTAATAAGTCTCGATTAATTTGCACGCTTATGAAATTCATTTTAACTCAAATATTAATACTTACTGCCACATTAAGCTTCTCACAAAAGATTACTGGCATTTGGAGAGGATATTTTGTTAATAACACACATTTCCACCTTCGTTCAGGGCAATTTGTTGAGGATAAATATAAATATGAAGTTCAAATAAATGACTTGCCTGATAACTCCATTCAAGGAGTAACATACTCCTACAAAGACGTAAATGAGTTTTATGGCAAAGCTGCCATTCAAGGAATTTTTAACAAAAAAGGAAAATCGTTAAAAATCAAAGAAACCAAAATGCTCGAATTAAAAACCAATGATCAATCTACAGCTTGCCTAATGACATGTTATTTAGAGTATAAAAAATCTGCTAATGGAAGTAAAGAAACACTTACTGGAACATTTAGTGGAGTGAGCGAATTTGGAGGATCACCTTGCAGTGATGGAACAGTATATCTAGAAAAGAAAACTACAACAGATTTTACCAAAGAAGATTTTTTACTAAAAAAAATAAGCCCAAAGCGTAAATCAGCTAGACCTTTGACTATCAAACCAACTGCTACTCAAAATTTAATTAAACCCGGAGCAGAAGATTTTATGGTTACTTCGGCTTTAAAGAAAAAAATACCTACCACTAATAACAAGGAAGAAAAGGATTCATCGAACGGCATAACATTACCAACAACACCAACTGTTGAATTGAACAAAGACACTTCGATGCCGTTACCAGTTCCTGATGTTTTGTTGAAACGTGAAAATGTACTGACTCAAACATTCATTGTTGATAGTGAAGATGTTACTGTTGAATTTTATGATAATGGACAAATTGACGGAGATACAATCAGTGTTTACCATAACAACCAAAGGATTGTAAACAGTAAACGACTAACTTACATGCCAATCGTTATGCAAGCGCACATAGAAAAAGATACCACAAATTATGAATTCATTGTTGTTGCCGAGAATCTAGGTGCAGTACCTCCAAACACGGCTTTGGTTGTTATTTCATCTGGTAGCAAACACTATGAAATAAATATTGCATCAGATGAGCAAAGGAATGCTAAAATCGTTCTTAAATACCAAAAAGCACCTGATAAGAAATAAATCTAAAGTTGAGAGTCGAAAGTTCAAAATCTGACCAAAATGAGTAGAAAGTTCTCTCTACTAAGGCATTCCCTGTAATTGCTGCGCATCTTTTTGATATTGCAATATATTTATATTTGATTTAACTGGATTTTACGTTACAGGTTCATCTTTTATTGAAAACAATCATTTTTTGATGGTTAATGTTCTTA
>CANFLL010000085.1 GCA_947447825.1 Chitinophagaceae bacterium
CATCAAGGATTAGAGGGTAGGTCGATACTTTATCCCTAAGTACAGTCTTTACGGCGATGTCAGTCAACCCAAAAGTATCCGCAATGCCCCCGCAAGATTCTTCTATGCGGGGTTCTTTTGGGGGCATAGCGGATACTTTTCTAAGAGTTGCCTGCAATTCTCCTTACAATTAAAAGAGAGTTCTAAAGTAATATCAGAAAATGAAAATCATTTTTATTCAATTGTAAATAAATGCAAATAGAATAAAGCACAGTATAATATTATCATAAAAAATCGTATTAAAAGATTATGGAATCAAAAAGAGCCCTAAGAAGAAGAACAATTAAACCTGCATTTGATAGATGGATACCACGTGAGAAGTCTACATGGCCTTTTCAAGTTTTTCAAAACTATAATCAAGAATTAGAAAGGAATTTAGCTGCATATATTCCTGCGTCAAAATTCGTTTATTCTAAATTGACAACCGGAGGAGCACTTTGGGAAGATAAACCTGAGAAACATTTAGCACTTAAAATAGGTCAAAAAACATTCACGGATTTGAAAGCTTGGTCAGTCGGTTTTAATGCTTTTGACAATTGGGTTAATCTAAATATATTAATGACAATTTCCTCTACATTCGAAACATATTTAGCAACTATAGTTTCAGTGGCATTACAATCAGACCCGGGGTTATTATTCGGTTCATCTCGCTCTCTTGATGGAATATTTGTATTAAAAAATGGTTCAATTTCAAAAATAGATTACGAGTGGTTTATTAAATCATGTACAATGGGTGATTGGATGAGCAGGCTTGGTGCATATGAAAGACTATTTGGTATAGCTCCGACAATATTAAAAAATAATATTTCAACTTTAGATAAAATAAGAATTATGCGTAACAATGTCGGCCATGCTTTTGGAAGAGATATTGACGAGTCGAGAAAGCATGGAATTAAAGCGATTCTTCCAATTGAGAGTTTAGGTAGAGAAAAAGTACTAAAATATCAAAATCTTTTATGGAAAATAGCAAAGTCGATAGACAAGCAGATTTTAATTGCACACATTGGCGAATTTCAAGCTTTGAATTTCTATCATAACTTGCACCTAACTTTAAATAAAGATGACCATCCAAGCGTGAGGGCGCAGCATTTTAAAAAGAAACTTGGGCAATCAGGTGTTCAAGCTCCATCAAAATTGTTCACAAGACAGTTGGTTGATTATTACGAAAAACTTTAAAGAACTGCAGGCAACAAAAGTGTTTAAGAAAGTGCTTGCAGACGGAAGTAATTCAGCAACTCTGCTTTCTTTTAGCAGTAGTTTCGGACCTAACACTATGGAACAATGGATCAAGAATTAAGCAATTGAACATCTGCAGACGGAACATTTTTGTTAAGCCCCTTCCCAAACACTTGTTCGTTAGGTGTTATGCTATTAAAGAACTTGAAATTCGATACTTCCCTTACTTTTGGACAATGAGTGATAATACAAGTTGGACACCTTTCCCCGATGATAATTTGCTTGGGCTAATTGATAAGAATTTAATAAACGAACACGAGGCAAAAGGAATTACCAAAGCAGAACTATTTGTATTTGGACTTGACACAGAAATTGATATTTCAACAAACCTTATTTTAGACATTCATAAAACTGCATTTGGTGAATTATATGATTGGGCAGGGAAATGGAGAAACGTAAATGTTACAGTTGGTCAATTAGTGCCACCAGAACCAGCACAAATAATTCATTTGATGTATCAATTTATAGACAATTTGAACTTTAAGATTTCCAATTCAAAAACACAAGACGAAGTCATTGAGGCACTTGTTTACGCACACTATGAGTTTGTGAGAATTCATCCTTTTAATAATGGTAATGGTAGAACAGGTCGCTTACTAATGAATCTTGTAACAATGAAATTTGGTTATAAGCCTTTGGAACTTTACAAAAGACAAGGAGAAAGTAGAAAACTTTATATTCAATCAATGCAACAAGCAGACAAAGGGAATTTCGAATTACTTATGAGTTTGATTTGCCAAGAATTGGTGACCTTTTAATTGTTGTTCTTTTATTGTAGACAAAACAATTTCATTAACTTTCGATTTTGCCACTTCTTGATTTTCAAGACACATGGTTGAATAAACCGTATCAGTTAAAAGCTTTTCTAAAAAAGCTTCATTTTGTAATTGTTTATATTTCTCGTAAAAAGTCATTTGACTCCGAAAGTATAAAACAATTCTTAAATACCCAAATTGAAATTGAGTATGAACACAGCGCAAACGCCTAACAACTAGGTTTTCGTTGCGCCCCTTAGGGCATGCAATGAAAAACCTGTTGAACGAAATCTACGGTAGCCCTTCCAATACTCTTTTTATTATGAAGTTGTCGTCAGTATCTCGCAAGTCGAGCAGTATCCCTTCCTGATGGTAGCAACTACTTAATTTGGGGTAATGTTACAATGCCGTTTAGTTAAGAAAAAAGAAAAGTTTAACCGCAAAGTACGAAAAGTAACTTCGCAAAGAAATCGCAAAGGGCTTTCCTGATTTTAGGTAAAACGTTGCACTTTAAGAGTGCAAAGGAGGGGATTAGCTTTTATCCTTGCTTTTTTAATTAACTTTTTTTCTCTTTTTTACTTTGTGCTTCTTTGAGCCTTTGGGTATTTGTGGCGGAAATCCTTAACTAAACGACATTGGGTAATGTTAGCCAATTATTTATTCTCCATTAGCCTACATGGATATTATTCCAGCAACATCTATCATCAACAGACCAAAACAATGTTTAATTTAAAGTAAATCATCTATCCATTGCACAGAAGTTAATATTGCCTTAAACCAGAACCCCTACATTTACACTTTCGTTAAACAGTATAAACAAAAAATCTTTTATGGAAATATTGCATGTAACAGCAGAATGTTATCCTGTGGCTAAAGCAGGCGGTTTGGGGGATGTGGTTGGCGCATTACCAAAATATCAATGTAAGGCAGGGCATTTTGCCAAAGTGGTTATGCCTATGTATAGAACTAAATTTTTATTTAGTAATGAGTTTGTGGTGGATTATAAGGGTAGTGCTAGCCTTGCTGAATATCATTTTGACTTTACAATCATTAAAGAAAAAACAAATAAACTAGGGTTCGATTTATACTTAGTTGATATACATGGACTGTTAGATAGGGAAAAAATTTATGGTTACAGTGATGACCCTCAGCGTTTTATTGCTTTTCAGATTGCTGTTCTTACTTGGTTAAATTCATGGCAACATCAACCAGACATTATTCATGTGCATGATTACCACGCAGGGCTAATTCCTTTTATGCTCAAAAATTGTTTAGCCTTCCGAAAACTTGCTTTCATTAAAACAGTACTCACCATTCATAATGCACAATATCAGGGGAACATCGGCTGGGATAAATATCATTATTTACCTTCATTTGATAGCTTTAAATGGGGCGATCTTGATTGGAACAATAGTATAAATCCATTGGCTAGTGCAGTGAAGTGTGCTTGGAAGGTTACTACGGTAAGCCAAAGCTATATGAATGAACTTAGGTTTAAAAGCAATGGATTGGAAGCCCTGTTTGAATATGAAAAAGGGAAATGTGTAGGCATTCTGAATGGCATTGATAATGAAGTTTGGAATCCTGAAACGGATAGTTACCTATTTAATAAATTCTCTGTTAAAGGTGTTGCTGCTGGCAAAAAGAAGAATAAAAAGAAGATTTGTGAAACTTATGGACTTGATGAAACATTGCCATTGTTTGTCTTTATTGGAAGATTAGTAGGAGAGAAGGCAGCCGATATTTTACCTTCTGCCTTTAAAAATGTGCTGTATCATCAACAAGGAAAAGCATGTTATTTTGTTTTGGGAAGTGGTGACAAACAAATTGAAAATGAATTATTTAATATAACAGCAGAAAATGAAGGTTTTTACAATACGCACATTGGTTATGACGAAACTTTGAGCCATCAACTGTATGCTGCTGCCGACTTTTTATTGATGCCAAGTAGGGTAGAACCTTGTGGGCTAAACCAAATGTATGCAATGCGTTATGGTACTGTGCCAATGGTGAGAAGTACTGGGGGCTTGATGGATACTGTTACCGATATGGGAGATGAAGGTGGATTTGGCATCAGATTTAATCATGCTAACGTTAATGATATAGCCCATTCCGTTTGGAGAGCCATCGAAGTTTATAAAAGCAAGACTCAGATGGATGCTATGCGTAAACGAATGATGCAAATAGACCATAGCTGGGAAAGTGTTGTGGATGCTTACACTAGTGTGTATTAATTTCTTGTTAGATCAAGGAGTTGGATTTAACCTTCTAGTTTGTAAAGCTAAACTACAAAGAAGGTATAAACGAAGTTATAGTTTATGAAAGCACTTTAATTATTTGCTTTCGTTGCTACTGTCCCTATAAGGGTTCAAAACCCTTATAGGGATTTTTTATTTGTTAAATGTCTATTTTTGCCAATTATAAAATCAAATTTTACTGTTTCATCTTAATACTGCAAATTTGCCGCTTCGTATGCAGTCTATCAGTCGTTTTTTCCCTTTATTAAGTTCGCCAGCAAACATTGTAATTACTTGTCATCAGAAACCAGACGGGGATGCAATGGGTAGTTCCTTGGGATTATACCATTTTCTTATTCAATTAGGACATAAAGTAACAGTAATTTCTCCCACTAACTGGGCAGATTTCTTAAACTGGATGCCAAGCGTTGATAAGGTTATTAATTACGACTACAACAAACTAAAGGCGCAGACAATTATTGATGAAGCAAATATTATTTTCTGTCTTGATTTTAATATTCTTCATAGAACTAAAAATATGGAAACCCCTTTAGCCAAGGCAAATTGTTTTAAAGTTTTAATTGACCATCACGAACAGCCTCAAGTAGAAGCTTTCGATTATGGCATTAGCCTTACTTCGAAAAGTAGTACCTGCGAAATGGTGTTTGATTTCATTGTTGAAGCTGGTTTTAAGGAAAAGATAAATTTAGAAGTAGCCAAATGTTTATACACTGGCGTTATGACTGATACAGGGTCATTTCGCTTTCCATCCACCAAAGCTTCTGTACATTTAATGGTTGCTTATCTAAAGGAAATCGGTCTTGAACATTCAGAAATTCATAGTAACATATTTGATAGTTCTCTCGAAAATCGTCTTCGTTTCACTGGTTTTGCTTTACTGAATAGGATGGAGGTTTTGTATCAATACAATACGGCTATTATGTACGTATATAGTCAGGATTTGAAACGTTTCGATATAAAAACCGGTGATACAGAGGGGCTTGTAAACTACTTACTTACTATGCAAGGCATTCGTTTTGGCGCAATAGTAATAGATAGAGACGAAGAAAGGAAATGGAGTTTTAGGAGTAAAGGAAACTTTGATGTGAACACGTTTGCAAGATTGCATTTTGAAGGGGGTGGACATTTTAATGCCGCTGGAGGCCGAAGTGATGAAAAAGTAGATGATACAGTAAATAAATTTAAACAAATATTACCTTCTTACGAACAATCGTTACAATAACCTTTTCTTTGCGTATTGTATTTTAGAGATAAAAAACATATTTACATTTTAAAAACAAATAATGAAACAATTATCAGCAGTTTTAGCACTTGCACTATTGATGGCAAGTTGCAATCAATTAGAGAAAACAAAAACAGGCTTACCTTACAAGATAAAAAAAGGGGGTAGCTCTGTGTTATTGAAAAATGGTCAGTTCATTGAATTCAATATAGAGTTCAAAGTAGGAGAGAAGGATTCAATCCTAAATAGTTCTTATGGTCACATCCCTGCTTTTATGCGTTATGATTCTACTCAATTAGGAAAATATAACTTCACTGAAGTTTTGCCTAAGTTGGCCGTAGGGGATGCAGTAACATTTACCCTAAGCATTGATTCATTGAAGAGTATGGGTATGATTCCTGAGTTTAATAAAACCTTTAACAAGGGTGGTGTAATTAAAGGTAAAGTAGAAATAGTAGCCGCATTTAATGATCAACCAGCTGTTGAAGCTGCCTACAAAAAAGAAGTAGATGCTGAAAAAGAAAGAGAAATAAAAGAACTAAATGCTTATGCTGCTTCAAAAGGATTAAAAACTCAATCAACGCCAAACGGTGCATTAGTTGTGTTAGAATCTCCAGGCGACTTAGCTAATAAGGCTGATAGTGGAAAAGAAGCAACTGTACTTTATAAAGGATATACTACCGATGGAAAAGTTTTTGATAGTAACATTGATAAGCCAGGAGCACCTGATTTTAAAGTTGTAGTAGGAGAAAAGAAAGTTATTCAAGGTTGGGATGAAGGTCTTCGCTTTTTTGGTAAGGGTGGTAAAGGAAAAATCTTAGTTCCTTCTATGTTGGGTTATGGACAACAAGGTGCTGGTGGTCAGATTAAGCCATTTGCAAATCTTGTTTTCGATATTCAAGTAACTAATGTAGGCATCCCTGCACCAGTTCCAGCAACGCCAGCTCCTAAACCAGCAATGGGTATGCAAGAGCACAAATAATCTATTTTTAAATAATATAAGCGGCTATCTTGTAGAAAGGTAGCCGCTTTTTGTTTTTATTTACCTGATTTTACTATAAGGAAATGTATTATAACTAATTTTCCAAATTAAACGCTTTGAATTCTACTAGGAGATGAGTCGATATTATTCTTATTTAAATAACTCTAAAGCAGTCGTTGAATCTTTTAAAGGGGATATTCCATTGGCAGTACACCTAAAACAGTTTTTTGCTGCTCGTAACCAAATGGGTAGTAAGGATAGAAAAGAAGTAAGTGCAATGGTTTATCAATATTACCGATTAGGTAATGCGGTAAATGTACCATTTCAGGAAAGAATGATTGTTGCATTGTTTTTGTGTAGGCAACAGTCAAGTGAGCTTTTACAACTATTAAAGCCTGAATGGAACAAACAAATTGCGTTGCCTTTAATGGAAAAGATTAGTTTTCTATTACCCAATTTTGCCCAATATATATTCCCATTTATTGAAGATGTTGATCATCAAATAGAGCCAGAATCTTTTTGTTTGTCTCATCTAGTTCAGCCAGATTTATTCATTAGAATAAGACCCAAACATGAATTATCTGTGAAGAGTAAATTGCTTGAAGAAGGCATTTCGTTTAATGAAATGGATGATTATTGTTTATCGTTACCTAATACTACTTCACTAGATAATGTTTTACAAATAGATAAGCAAGTGGTCATTCAGGATTATGCTTCTCAGCAAATAGCTCAGTTTCTTCATCAGCTAAATAATGTGAAAAGTGTTTGGGATTGTTGTGCTGCAAGTGGTGGAAAATCGATATTAGCTGTTGATGTTTTGGGTAAAATAGATTTAACACTCAGTGATGTTCGTCCTACCATTATTGCCAACCTTAGAAAACGTTTAAATGCGGCTGGCATTAATCAACATAAAGTCTTTTCCGCAGATATTACCAAGCGTGTGAAGGAATTAAATGGAGAGAAGTTCGATTTAATAATCTGTGATGCGCCATGTAGTGGTAGTGGAACATGGGGAAGAACACCTGAGAATTTAGTGTCCATTAAAAGAGAATCTATTAGCCAATATGCTAAATTACAAAAAGCAATTGTGCATAATGCTATAGCCTATTTAAGTGCTAAAGGCTATTTTTTATATATCACCTGTTCGGTTTATAGAGCAGAAAATGAAGAAGTCGTTGACTATATATCAACGCACTTCCCTAGATTAAAGCTGGTGAAGAAACAATTAATTGAAGGATATAAAACCAAGGCAGATACCATGTATGCGGCTCTTTTTAAGAATAGTGGTGGATAATAAATAGTAGTTCTTACATTGAAAATGGGAGTCTAGTTTCAAAATTGTTTCTTCTACAATTTGTATATGTTTAAAAAGCATTGTTAAAACATTATATTTTTACTGCCAATAATAATTTGAAATTATGCTTGAATTTGGGCTTGAAGATTGGGAGAAGAAAAGTGCTGAACATATTAAATTATATAAAAATTTTCTGCAACGTGCAGATAAAAATAAAGTATTGCGTCAATTGCCGAAACTACATGGAGAAGCCTTCGATAAAATTGATTGTTTGCAATGTGCAGCATGTTGCAAAAACTATTCTCCTCGTTTTAAAACACCTGACATAAAACGAATAAGCAAACACTTTAAACTAAAAGAAAGTGTGTTCATTGATAAATATCTAGACCTAGATTCCGAAGGCGATTATGTTTCTAAAACTTCACCATGCCCATTTTTAGGAGATGATAATTATTGCAAAATTTATGATCAGCGACCAAGTGATTGCCATCGTTTTCCTTATACAGACGAAGATGTATTATTGAAAAGACCAGCAATTACGCTAAAAAATGCGACCTTTTGTCCTGCTGTACACTTTGTGTTGGAGAAGTTAATTGATAAAAAAAGCACGTAATAAAATATAATGTTCATTACTTTAAACGACTTGATGTTACCGCTTACACTCTAGAATTCTAACCAAAGACTTTCATATATTTCATTCTTCATTATTCTTCAATATCCTCACCTTCCATTTATCCCCCCTCTATGAAAATTTATTTATATATAATCAGACTTTAACAAAAGGAATCGATTGATTCTCAATAAAATATCAGGTGTTGTAAATTGAAGAATCTTTTTTATTTCATTTGAAAAAAGCATTTACTCAAGATACCCAAAGGCTAAAGTACATATTTAAGAATAAGGCATGCGATGGTATAAATTAGCGTTGCTACGAAAATTCCTCTTGCTGTCTCATCCCTATCTGTATTTATGTAAATGGTGAATAATCCCCCATCTGCAATAAGTGAAACTGTAATTACAGAGGTAAAAAAGCTTTTCCACATCACCATCACTTCCAAGAACTCTTTGAAAGTCATAGAAGTAAATTTTGCAAAATAGAAGATAACTACTCCCAAGAATGGGGCTAGAAAACCAAGGATAAGTCCTAAAATAAAGTTGTCTCTTTTAAATATCATATTAAAAATTCCAAGTTGTTTCTAATTGTTGTTTTAATTTATAATCAGTTAAATCAAATTGTATGGGAACAATGCTTACATAATCATTCGCCAATGCCCAAACATCAGTATCCTCGCCTTCATCAAAATTCTGAAACTCACCAGTAAGCCAATAATAGGTTTTATCATGTGGATCTGTTCTCTCCAAAAAGCGTTCTTCATATTTAGCATATGCTTGCCTGCAAAATTTCACTCCACGAATAAGCTCTTCGGGCTTTGCAGGAAAGTTCACATTCAACAATAAGTGTTTGCTAAGTTCTCCCTTCAACATAGCTTCTGCAATCTTTTTCACATAAACCTTCGCAGCACTAAAATCCGCATCCATACTATAATCTAAGAGGGAAAAACCAGCCGAAGGAATACTTTCGATAGCTGCTTCCATGGCAGCACTCATTGTGCCACTATAAATTACGTTGATGCTATGATTAGCACCATGATTAATACCACTAAGGCAAATGTCAGGTTTACGATGTAGAATTTTGTCAACTGCAAGTTTCACACAGTCCACTGGAGTTCCGCTACAAGTGTATGCTTCTACACCTTCAACAATAAAACTTTTATTTAAACGTAATGGATGTCCAATCGTTATGGCATGCCCCATTCCACTTTGAGGTTTGTCTGGAGCAACAACAACAACCCTTCCCAAATCTTTTACTGCTTCCACTAAAGCTTTTATGCCTGGAGCCGCAATGCTATCGTCGTTTGTAACCAGTATGATTGGTTGTATATTTTCTTTTTCTAACATAGGTGTGCAATATAGGAAAGATGCAATTATTGAATATAAATTTGTTAACCATAGTGTTAGTTTTACGGAAGTTATAGAACCAGATGGATTTATATAAGAAGGAAGTTACAAGAGGGCAAAATACCTCCATAACATGTTTGATAGATTTTCTTATAAGCTATACTACTTCATGATTAATTTCTAAGTACAAAACTAATGTATCACTATTTCTACACGTCTATTTTCAGCTCTTGCCAGAGGATTGTCTTTTTTACCAATCTTTTCATTTTCAATAGGATTTTTACTTCCAAAAGCACCTACTTTTATCTTTATCCTCGATAACCCATTGCTTATTAAATACCTTTTACATGCAATTGCCCTTTTTCTGCTTAATTCAAGATTATATTTTTTAGCACCTTTGCCATCAGCGTAACCATTAAGCTCGATAGAATTAGGCATTTTGTTAGTTTCTTTAAATACATTAATTAAACTATCTAACACATTTTTTGTGCTTTTTTGTAAAATTGTTTTATTAAATCCGAAATGAACGATAGCATTGGATTCTAACTGGGGGATGCTTTTTGAAATCACTTTATCATCATTTCCCTCTTTTTCAATACATAGATTAAAAGCATAAACCGAATTTTTAAACGTAAAATCAGCTTCTTTTAACTGTATGTTTTTCTCAATATATCCTTTTTTAATGACTGTGATGCTGCCAATTGAGTCATCTATTACATCAACATCAAATTTGCCATCAGGTCTTGTCGGCACAATCATATACCTTCCTGTTTCTATAGCACTATTTAGAGAAATATAAGCATGTGATATGGCAACTTTTGCATTACAATCATGTACAATGCCTTCAACATGCAGGTTATATTTAAAATTTCCATTATTATATAAATAGTACTTCAATAAATAGCATTTTTCATTTAAATTACTATCAACAATAGTATTGATAGTATTGGTTATGTTAGAATCTAAATGACTTAAAGAATCATTATGTTTATTCCCTACAAAGGATTTAGAAGCTTTTAAATAATTATTTGATTTGTTATTTCTACTTGTTTTGATTTTATGCTTTTTAGCTGAATAGCTAACATTTTCAAGTCTGGGCATATTTTCTTTATAGGAAAGTAAATGGTAGTATGAATTTCTACTTTTATTTACAACATAAGAAGTGCGGATGCCATTGGCAAATTTCTGAGCAGTTGCTGAAAATAAAATTAAACAGCTTAAAACAGTATAAAAAATACTTCTCATAAATACAGTTTTAGGGGGGGTAAACTATTTTTTAAGATTTATTATGAAGCATAGCCCCTTTATTTTACCTCTCAAAATGAAAGAGTAAAATAAAGATAACATTCAAATGTATAAAAAACATTTAAACACTAGAGGAAGCAAGCAAATCGTTTATATTTAACCTTAGTGGCAAATTAATTTTGTAACAAGCGAAGTATTAATTCAAAATTCATGCCATACATCTAATTAATTCCTAATATGCTAATTAATTAGCAGCAATTAAACAAGAATTTGAAACAGAATACAACTTTTTTGTATCAATATTATTCACATTAACCAATGAAATTGACTTCTCTACATAGCCCTTTTTTATTAATGAAATTCCGCCAACATAGTCGTCTGTCACATCAACACTAAAAAAACCTTCCCGGTTCGTAGAAACCAATATGAATGTTTCATTTTGTATTTTGTTGTGCAAAGACACAAACGCATGAGGGATAGGAAGTTGAGTTTTACAATCTTTTATTCTCCCTTCGATATGTGTATTGTACTTGTAATTTTTATTTTCAGAAATTGTATATCCAACATCTGAATTTTCATTTTTCGACTCATTTTCATCTTTAATAGCTAAATGTAAATCATTGTTTCCCTCATCTCTTTTGCTTTTGTTTATCCGCTCAAGTTTGTTAATAGGCGAAACTGAAAGAACTTCACCCGTAGATTTATTCGCTGAATACGAGACAAACTGTTGAGCAAAGGATTCCATGAATCCAAAGACCATTATAATTAAAATAAGGAAATATTTCATAATCGTAAACTGTACTACTTACTAAAACGAAATTTTATAACTTTTATTGTGCTACCGTAATAATTTTCTTGTAGAACAATTGATGATTTTTCAAGTGCTTATTAACATTCTCTCAATTTATTCTAGTCAATTCACCGAATTGTAGAATATGTCAACATTTATTTAGTATAAAGATTGAGTAACAACTATTATTAATATGACAAAAATGTATTGAGCCTAATTAATACCAGAAAAGTTTATTATTTTAATTTAGCTCTTATTACTAACTACTTATTCTAATTCCTGATTCATCAAATTAGTAGTTTTGGATTCTATTCTTTAAAGTGATATAACAAAAACAAGAAATCCTATGTATAATTCTTTTTTGTAAAGCTTGTGAGTAGTATTAAAGTCTTTTTAAGCTCATTATAATTTAAAATAGATAAGGTATATTAAAATATATTTATTGAAAACCAATATTTTAAAAATAGAAAAGGGTAATAACTATTGATAGTTATTACCCTTTTCTATTTTTAAAATATGAATTATTTATCTTTCAAACCTTTCACATTTATCTCAACACGCCTGCTTAACGCATCTGTATCTTTACTTGCATTAGTGTTGTTTACACTAATTGTTTTACCAAACGATTTAACTTCTAACCGACTACCATTCACGCCCTTGCTAACAATGTATTTCTTGCATGATTCTGCTCTTTTTTGACCAAGCTTAAAATTGTAAGTTTCTGAGCCTTTAGCGTCGGTATAGCCTTTAATTTCTAGTAACATATTCATTTCAGGATATTTAACTAGGAAAGAAACCACTTCATCTAGAATAGAATAATATTGCTCTTTAATTTCAGATTTATCAAAATCAAAATACACAATCAAAGTTTTCTCAATTGGTACAATAGTATCAATAATCTTAACTGGTTTTATTTTTTCTAAGCAAATAGCTATTTTGTAAATGCTATCCTTCTCAATATTGCTTATTGCAGAAAAAGTCACAGTTTTGTAGAGGTATCCATCTTTTGTAACATTTAAACCACTAACAGAGTCTGCATTTGTAATATCAAAGATCCCATTTTGATTTGTTGTAATCTTGTAGTTTGTTGGACTACTGTTTACTAAAATATTTGCACCATTAATCTCTTTATTACTTTCACAATCTTTTACAAATGCTATAATACCTTGTTTATGTTTAATTGGATATGTTTTGTTTACTGCAAACAATTCCAAACAACAGTCGGATGATCTATCAGAACTAACCAAGGCTCTTTTCAATAAACTATCTGAGGATGCACTAAAAAAATACATATCATCTTTAGGAGAGTTGGTTGGGTAGCCTAAGTTCACTGGTGTTTGAAGGTGCAAAATATCCCCCTTAGCAGCATAAAGATCATATCCTCCCATTCCTTGATAACCTGTGCTTGCAAAAACTAGTGTGTTGCTAGCAGAATGATAAAAAGGAGCTTGTTCATCCTCTTTAGTATTAATACTTTTTAAATTGAATGGATCTCCCAAATTTCCTGACGCATCAATTGTCGAACACCATATATCAAACTTACCTAAGCCTCCATCTCTGTCAGAAGCAAATAGAAAATATTTGTAATCAGAAGTAATGGAAGGCTGAATGGAATTGAAGCCAGGTTTATTAATGTTCGTACCTAATTTAACTGGTTCAGACCATGCACCATTTTTCAATCTGTTACTTACATAAATCGTAGAAACTGCTTTACTATTTTCGCCTGAACTTCTAGCAAAATATATTTTATTTTTATCAGGCGTTAATGTAGCTGTTCCTTCATTAGCTGAAAGCTTTGATGGGAATTTCAAAAGGGTAGAATTGCCAGTAATAGAATTATTTTTTGAAATTGTATTGTAAAACAAATGGTTAACATGCGTATTTTCATTACTCAATTTATCTACAGAATCAACAATTCTTGCAGAAGTAAATAAAAGCGTATCATTAAATAGGATTGGGGCATAAGCACCCTCTGTTTGTCCAACATTCCCTTGAAGCTTATTAAAAACTAATGTTGGGTCAGATTGGTTATTATGTTGTTTTATAAATGCAAGATTAGCAAGTTCATTGTTCCCTAAAGTAATGTAGTCCTTGTTTTTGGGGTTTTCATTTACAAAAGATTTAAGTTGTTTTTCAGCTTCTGTAAACTTATTATTACTCCTCAAACAGATTGCGTACCAATACCTAGCAAGTGGATAGTAAGCATCAGAACCTGTTGCCAAAAGCCTAGCATAACATGGCTCTGCACGTTGATAATGATATAATGCTCTATAACTTTCCCCTAATTGCCAAGCGATAGATTTAGTTATTAAATTACTAGTTGATATTGCATTAATGATGGCTGTATTGCTTTCATCAGCAACTACTGAATTCTTACGTTTTAGGGTATACGGCGAAAATGAAGTAACTGATTTCCTAACACCTAAATAAACTTCATAATTAAGGGTAGTGTTAAAGTAGTCCCCTTTTTTGAAAAATTCTTCTGCGTTTCTTAAATCAGATTTTTTCTGAGCAATTCCACTTATTTGTATAAGGAATGCTAAACTGAGTATGACAATTTTGTTCATGTGAAATGTATTTGAATAATGTTTTCTTTACGATATTAATTTAGTAACGAGGACATTTGAAATATCCTTTTTGTTTTTTACTGTCTGTGTACATTAATGATAAATCGAAACTGTTAGCACTACCAGCAAGTTTTCCTAATTGCGAAGAGTTAACGTCATAACTGGCACCAAAAGTAAATTCCCCTAGTTTCACCCCAATATACGGGCTAACTGCATCATCAATTCTGTAGTTCAAGCCACATGAAATGTCGGTAGATGTATTCAACGCCATTTGAACATATCCTCCAAACATTATTTCTTTTGCATTTCCTTGATTCATCAACAAAATATTTGGAACTAACTGAGTTCTTTCATTCAAATAAATGTTAGCACCAGCATGTGTAGTGTAACGAATAGGTAATTTTGAACCATTACTTGAAGAAAGAAAAGGATCGTTTGGTTGCGTTAAATGTCCAGCAGAAAAGCCGGCAAATAAATTTACTTTTTTGTTTGGATTCGCATCATAAAAGAATACACCAGCGCCCATATCAAAAGCTGAAGCCGATGGTTTAATGGATGATAAATCTACAGAACCAGAATTTTGATATTGTTCATTTACCTGAGCTTCGGCCAAATTAATGCTGCGACCTAAAATCCCTCCTTGCATACCAAAGCTGATAACTTTATATCCCTCTCTTCCTAAATGAATACCAGAATAAGATATGGAAAGATTACCAGTTGAATATTTATACCCGACATCGCCAGATGTTTGTTGCAAAAAGTTTACGCCAAAGTTTATGTTCTTACTGGTAGTGAAGTCTGCTGAAAGTGCTGTTGAAGTAAATGGTGTAACAATGCTCCCCCATTGTTGTCTTTGAATAACAGAAATACGATAGTTGCCATCTACTGCTCCTGTCAACGCAGGATTTAACCACATCGGATACATGTAGTACTGGGAAAAGTGTGGATCTACCTGTGCTCCAACGGCTGTTGTAAACAAACAGATTACAGCCATGAAAAAAAACTTTTTTGTCTTGCGTATCATAAATTTTATCTTAATAATGTAATTGTTCCTTTTTTAGTAATTGTTCCATTTAATGTATTCAACTTGGCTACATATATATAGGTGCCAGATGGTTGTGCTTTGCCATTGTGAGTGTCATTGCCATCCCAACCATAATTGGAATCATCAATTTGCCCTTTTTTATCAAATATTAAGTTACCCCATGAATTAAATATCCAGAGTTCAATTGAAGGATATAATGTTGAACTACCTCTTATGTAAAAAACATTATTGGTAGAGGCTCCAGGTGTAAATAAATTTGGAACAAAAACGGTACTTGTTGAAATTACTATGGGATAGTTAGCTGTATCTGCCTTACAGGAGTTAGTCAAAATATATCTAATAGTGTCTATACCGTTAGATAATGCTTTAACTGTGGCTGAATTTCCTAAACTAGTTATTTTAACCAAAGGAGGATTAGTTGTACTTTCCCAAACGCCATTGCTAACTGAGTCCATCACTGAAACTACTTCTCCAGTAACAAGTGTGTCTGTAGATTTACTAAAAACTATTTTAGAAACTTCTGGTATTGTATCAATTTTTAATATATGTGTTGCCGTATCACTACAACCAGCTGCCGAGGTTGCAATCAAATCAACCGTATAACCTGCCATAGTAGGAGGAAAAGTGTTGTAAGTGTAAGTTGGGTCTTTAGTAGTGCTTGTACCTCCATCGCCAAACTTCCATAGATAGGTTAGTTTTCCCGAAATTGCCGTATCGCTTTTGTTTACAAAAATCGCATTTGCTTTTGATACGCAGGCACTTTCTGGTAAGCCAAACTCAGCAACTGGGGGAGGTGCTATAATTACTTTAACAGTTTTAACCGTGTCATTAAAGCAACCTATTTTGTTAATACTTCTTAGGTTTACACTATAATTCCCTGAGGCAGGAAATGTTAAGATTGGATTTTGTACATAGCTACTATCATTTTTAGGTGTATTGAAAGCCCATTGCCATTTTGATAATGTGTCTCCAGTAGCAGCAATTGATTTATCTGTGAAGTTGTAGGTGGCACTACCGCATGTTTTAGGAGTAGCATCAAAATCTGTCGCATCTCTTACTACTGTCATTATAGCATCAAAAGTTTTAGAATTACCACAATCACTTGTGAATGTACCATACACAGTAATAGGAAACTTATAGGTGCCTACATTATTGAATGTATAGTTTTTAGGCGACTTATAGGTGTAAAACGTGATTCCATCTTTCACAAAACTTCCAGTTGTAATAATACTTCCATTTGCAGTATCATTTGCCGGTGAAACGCTTGGGTCAGATGATGATACCCATTGGATACTTGTAACTTTAGAAGTATCAAATGGAAGTGAAATATTTAAACTAGTACTATTGCCCCTACAAGTAGTAGGAGTAGATGATTTTCCAAAAGGGGTATTTGTTGTAAAAACAGCGGTTAAATCTCTGATAGCTGTACCTGCATTATAACCCCAACTTTCGCCATCTGCTACCCCATACGCAATTGCATTAAATCCTATATCTGATGAAAGTGTATGAACCGGATTTGTTTGATAATCTACATGAAATTTAGCCCATGAATAAGTAGAATCTTGTGGGTGTGGAGTAAATGCCTTTGCAATTGGAATTAATGTTGCAGAACCATAAACTGTGTCTACTGAATAGCTACTTGTACCAGTATCTACCATTTGGCTAGGGTTCAATGCCGTATCTAATCTAAAACTAGAAACGCCACTCGTAGGAATGATTACATTAATGTATGTGCCACCGGGCTTGCGATCTTTAAAATCCGACATATAAACAGTTGTACTGTTTATGGCTTGTTGAACAGGACTTAACAATATCATTTCAGGATCTCCAGTTCCATTATTGCCAATCGCCGCTCCTCCACAAGCCTTACCAGGCAATATGAACTGAGTAACATTAATTGGTTTATCGCTTTCTATCTTTCTGCAAGTATTACCTTCTATTTCATAAAATAAACCAGTGCTATTTAATGTTGCTTTATCTAAAATAGTACCGTCTACAAAAACTTTAGTAGTTGCATCTTGTACTCCTATTCTGAATAAATTATACTCCATTGATTTTGTGGGTACAGTCAAATATTTTGTTCCCCAAGCTACTTTTGGAAACATTTGTTGAATAAGATTATCCGATCCACTTTGTGGCGAACAACCTAAACCTGGTGCATTTATTAAGGTACGGCTATTTCCAGCAAATACTGAAATTGGATGACTACAATCACTGGTAACTGTTGTTCCAGTTAAATCTCTACTTACGCCATTCTTTTTTATTCCACCAGCGTCAACCAATCCTATAGCATTAAATACTTGTCCCTTATTCAAGATAACCTGATAGCCAGTTGTGTTATTTACATCATAAGCAATAGTTCCTCCAGTACCTGGGTTATTGGATGTAGAAGAAATAATTGGGCAAGAGGCAGAATCAATAATTGGTGCAGTTGGCTTAAAAGTGATTACCGTATTATCTTCTTTGGCCATAACAAAGAAATAGGTATTAGGGACTCCAGTATTTGATGGAGCACCTCCATAAGTCTGAACAATGTAAGATGAGTTCCAGGTGTTAGTAGGAAATACCATACTTCCGCCAGCTGAATTATTGGTGGCATAGTCGTATAAAAACAAAGCTACTGGTACATTATTCGTTACTTCTACATGTATTCCTCTATTGCTTATGCCAGTGTAAAATAACCTAGCATCAGGAAGACCTGCTTTATTTTTTTTGTCATTAGGGTCTCCAGTAGGAAATCCAGATACTATTTGTACATTGTTGGGTGGAATAGTGTAATACTGAGGGGCAAAATCCGGTATGCCTGGAATGGATACCTTTATAGTTGATGCTTGAGCCCCAGTTGCAACATATAATTGTAAGCCATATTCTGAGTTTGTACCCATGTGTTCTTCCAAACCATGCCCAACCCAAAAGTCTGTCCCCAAATTGGTTAATACGTTACTATCTTGCACCACATTCGCTGTAACCAAAACAGAGTCACTATTATCTGTTCTAGCACCACCTCCACTATGAATAATACCTCCGGTATTAAGCCCGTAACTAGTTGTAATTTGTTTTACAAATATTTGAGCATTCAGTGTACTGTTCGTGTAAGGTACACTAAGGGTAGCTGGAGCAGTAACAAAGCCACTATTAAAGGAAGTTGATATTGAAAATCCTATTGGAGGAGTTATTTTAATACTATCTGTAGCAGGAGATAGGGTGTTGCCTGTTAATGTATAGCTAAGTGTGTTTGATGTGCCATCTTTAACAACAGTTGGAAAGCTTAAAGTTTTGGGTGTTGCTTTAATTGTTGCTTCTGGCGGCGCAGTAGTAAAACTAATCTCATTACCGTATGCAACACCAACACTGTTAACTGCATAAGCCTTAACATAATAAGTGGTAGAAGGCTGTAATGGTTTAATCAAACTACTAAAAGTCAAGTTATCTACACCATCAATTGTAAAGTTATTTCCAGAACTAATGTTTTCAGTTCCTTGAACTGTACTCCAGCAAACACCCTCTTGTGTAAGTGAAGCTCCTCCATTATCAATTATACTACCTCCTGTATTTGCCCTCGTTGATAAAATAGAATTTGCTGATAGAGTTGTTAAGGTGGCTAAGGTGGCCGCATCGGTAGTAAATGATAAAACAGTAGAACTATAAATCACATCTACTTGCGTAACTGCATAAGCTCTCACATAGTAGGTTGTGCCTGCATTCAAACCTGTTATCGCATCATTAATTAATCCATTGCTACCATCTGTGGTTTTAGTAGCTAATGAGGTATCTGGTGGGTTGCTAGCATTTGCTGTCCAACAGATACCACTTTGTGTTACTAATTTAATGCCGTTATTGGACAAACTTGTAGCAAAATCATATTTACCTGTGGCTAATCCCGCAATCTTTGGTGTAGATGGCGATTTCGTAGCTGTTAAAATAGTAACTGTTGGCTTTTTGGAAGCATTGGTAATTGAGCCAGAAAATACCGCATTCATAGCACTAAAATAAACGCTGTTTGGTGTGCCAGAAGTTGTACTGGTAATATAAAATCTTACAATATACTTATGTGTATCGTATAAGGGTTGGTTTAAATTTGTAAAATTTACAGTGGTAGTTACATCTGTAATGGGTTGACTGGCAGCAACCGGTAACCAACTTCCTTTACCATCAACTTGCACAAATGGAGTCATCAACAACGTAGTCCCAGAAGTAATAGTAGTAGTAACCTGAAAACTAATACCAGTGATAGTTAAATCATATCCTGCTTTAGATGAAATAGGATAATCCACATTAAAAGTATCATTAGTAGGTATGGATGATGGCCAAGTTTTCTTTGGCTGAAATTTAAAACCAGATGTTGTAAATGCACTAGAGCTTGTACTAAAGGTCTTGTCTACACTAAAGTTTCCTGCAACAACATTACCTGCAACAAGTGTGGGTTTAAATTTGTCAACACTATTCATCGTCCATGTAGCCAATGACTGTGCTTTCAAAGACACTGCAAAAAGTAACCCTACAATTGAAAGGGCTGTAACTCTTGCAGAAAAAAAACTAGTAAAAAGGGGATTTTTTTTCATATAGTATTTATGCTATTTTCTAGAGAAGATTTCACTAAATATGAACGTTGAATTTTGTCATATTTATTTGTTACAAGCATCGTTCAATGGACTGATATAACTGTAAAATCGTTTGTGAAATTCAACTGAATTACTACTATTTAATTAATCAGTAATCCAATTTTTTCATTTATTGTGCAAATTTAGCATTTCACTATCCGACAACCATCCCGTTCTATCCTGTCTATTGGTTATTATTTAAAAGTAGATAAAATGAGCAACCTTACATAAGTTTAAAGTGTTTTAATCAATCACAAAAAAAATCTTGGTCAATTGTCATCATGCAAGGAGTAATAGTAAATTTAAGCAAATTAATTTACCATCATTTATTATTTAAACTGTAAGCATTATAAATAAAAAAGCGTTTAGTACTGAATATTCAATACTAAACGCTTTTTATATTTTAAAAATCAAATTAGAAAACTATGCCGAAGAACCAATAAATTAGAATCTAAAAAATGAGATTTGAAGAAGTATAATTAAACGCCTTTACATAAATCTCAAATCTCAAATCTCAACTCTCAACTCCCAACTCTCAACTCTCGACTCTCAACTTTCAACTCTCAACTCTCGACTCTCAACTTTCAACTCTCAACTCTCGACTCTCAACTCTCAACTCTCAACTCTCGACTCTCAACTTTCAACTTTCAACTCTCGACTCTCAACTCTCAACTCTCGACTCTCAACTCTCAACTCTCAACTCTCAACTCTCAACTCTCAACTCACAACTCTCAACTCTCAACTCTCAA
>CANFLL010000086.1 GCA_947447825.1 Chitinophagaceae bacterium
AGAACAAGGTCATCATACGCTTCTCATTGACAAAACAAAAGAAGAGAAATAATTATTTTTTAACTAAAGAGGTTATCAACAAAAGTTGAAAGTGGGAGAAAAAACGTCAACCTATATTATGGGACCTCATACTTTCAACTTTTCACTGTAGACTTTTCACTGTCAACAGATAGATAATTTAATTCAAACATCCAATAATGATGGGGATGCTAAGTGCGCTAACAACTCCATTAGCGATGAGCACATAATAGAGATAGTAATCTGTTTTTGCTTCGAGGTTGGTAACTTTTTTATCTCTTTTGCCATTTATGTTTATGACATGTAGTGGAGTGGTAGCCCCCTCTGGAAAGATTAGTTGACCATCACTATTCATGAAAACACCATCCGGTAGTTTGCTTCCCTTCACAATGATTGTTATGTATTGAACATTCTTCCCAAAATAGGCACAGCTAATTTTGGCAGAACCACTTTTTTCCGGCACATAAGCGAGGTCTTTAGCGATTTCACCTTTTTTAATGCGTGCACTACTGGTATTAGAACCATCAGAGTAAGGAAGCCTACTCAGCTTCAAAATAGTTTCATCGCCAAGAGCCAAACCGTTTACGTAGGGGATAAAAGAGTACAAACAACCCAAAATGATTTTATGCGCTGTTTCATAAGGTTTTTTTGCGCCAAGGCCACCTTGTTTGTAGTTACCTCTTTTGTCGATGAAGGTCGAAACAATTAATTCCATGGCTGTTTCGGTAGTGGGTTTTGTTCCAGTAAAAGTAGTCGTGTTCAATATAAAGATTGATTGCAATACATCGTGTGCAATTCCACCTAATTCATCAATAGGGATAGTGTCAATTGTTGCTTTGCTAACCTTGTTAGTTGCCATAATTTTAAATTTGTATGCGTGATAAAATTTAATTGGCCATAGAACCATTCGGTCAACGCAAACGAAGTGAGTCTTTAATCTGTATATTAGAACAAAGCAACTGTTAAGGTTTTCACAAAGCGTATTTTTTAAATAAATTGTCAATATTTGTTTGTAGGATGTTTTTTATTCGCTTATTTAACTACTATTTTGCTAAACACTTTCAATTGTATCAAAAAATGTCTGAAGGTGAAGCGATTATCTCAGGTATAATCGCTTCACCTTCAGACATTATTAGAAAATAAAAGTAATAATCGGTTCAACTGCAGAGATTATCGGTTCAACTGCAGAGATAATCGGTTCAACTGCAGAGATTATTTCAAAATAAAAGTAATAAACGCTTCAACTTCAGAGATAAACAGAAAAATAACTTTTTAAATCGCTTTATCTCTAGAGATTATCCCTTCAACCAAGTACTTAATCAGGTGCTTTTTGTAGAAAATGAAAGATGTTTATTTTAGTTTAGTGAGTTATGGTTAAAAACTGCTTCTACTAATACACGCAAGTCCTTCTAGGGAATACATGTGCAAGAGGGTGGTTGAGGGAATGTTTAGATATAGATAATTTCGGGATCTATGTCAACGTAATATTTATGTGTAATACCCTTTATAGAAACAAGGTCTACTGGTGTTTGTAGACTTGTCTCCAATAAATCTGCAAGATTCACAAATTCAATACCAATGGGTACACTAAAGTATATTAACTTCAACAAATAACAGCCTACTTTGACGGAGTTATGAACTAGAGCTAAACAATTATGGTGTAGTAGGGTGGAATAAGGTTGTGATAGGTTGCATTTATGTTTTCAGAAGAATATTAAAATCATTTGTCCGTAAATTCGTCCGTGTCCGTAAATTTGTCCGCATTATGACTAATGTAAAGTTTTACCTTGACAAAGCAGACAAGAATAAACACTATCCTATTCATCTTGTGCTTCGTCAAAAGGATGAACAAGTAAAAGTGGCAACAGGTGAAAAGGTGAAAAAGACCGATTGGGACAATGATGCTCAGACTGTCAAAGAAACTTGCTATAATCACAAAGGGATAAACAAATTCCTTTCCTTCTTAAAAAAGGAAGTTGAAAAACATTTTGAAAATACTCCCCCTGTCCAATTAACCACTAATAAGGTTAAAGAAAAAATTCTAGCTTTAGTAAACAGCAGAAAAGAAAATACAGATGCACGAATGGTCTGTGAAGAATCAAACTATTATGAAGGCAAGGAGAAGGTAACATTTTTGGACTTATTTGCAGGTGCAGGGGGCTTTAGTGAAGGCTTTTTGCAAGCAGAACATGGCAATAAATTATATGATTTCTTACTGGCAAGTGATATCAACGAGAATTGTGAGCTTACACATATCGCCCGTTATAATTATCAATTGGGGCTTGATGCAGAATTTATAAAACAAGACATAAGCGAACCAGATTTCCTTGAAAATCTTATTAAGAAGCTGAATGGCAAAAAGGTAGATGTAGTTTGTGGGGGTCCACCTTGCCAAAGTTTTAGCCTTGCAGGAAAAAGAAAGAAATTTGACAAGAAGGATGATTTGTTTTCACATTATCTCAAGGTAATTAGACAATTGCGCCCAAAGTATTTTGTGATGGAGAATGTTAAAGGCATTCTCACCAAAGATGAAGGAAAGATTAGGGAAATGATTTTGCAAGAGATAAAGTCTATTGTTGATTTACAAGAATTTAATCGGCTAATACATTTTGTAGGGCAATTGCGAAGGCTCGAAAAACAGGAGTCCTTTATTCTTGATTGCTATAGTTTGAGATTACAATTTGAAAGTTCAACAGAAAAGGAATTAGAAGGAATCAAAGAAAGATACATCCAAAATATTGAGACAAGATTTAAGCTACTTACGCCAAAGATTGTTGATTATAAAACTAGCAAAACAGATTTAAACATAAGTACAATTCGCCACGGATTCAACCTTTTAAAACGAGTACAAGAACTTGCTTATGTAAGAAAGAAAGTTATTAATGAGAAGGCATTTTGTAATTTAGATAATGATCTATTTGTGGATGACTTTAATAATTTTCTTACTTCTATTGAGCCTGAGTCTATTGTAGATAGAGTTAAAACAGCTTTTAATAACCTTAAACCAGCATCTGAATTTACTAATGCAGTGGCTGAAATAATAAAAGCATTAGAGATATATACCTACTCATTTGATGAGTGTGTAGTTGGATTGAAAGAATATGTTTTAAAGGTTAACTTAGAATATGAGTTTAATGAAATACTATCTCTCATCAGGTTGTATAATATTGACGAACCATTTGTAGCATTAGCATCAAATTATGGTGTACCCCAAAACAGAGAAAGGGTATTATTTATAGGTTGCAGAAAAGACCAAAAACTAATTAAAGAAATTCCCCCTACTGTGACTGAGCATGAAAAGGTTACAATATTTGAGGCATTGTACGATTTAGACTTTGTAGGGAATGACGATGAGAAGTTTCATTATGAAGAAGTTGATTTGAAGGCGAAGTATAATGGCACCACAAAACAAATGCAAGCCTTGCTTAAAAAGAGAGCTGTTGATGGAAAGGTGGATATACAAAAAGGTTTGACTTATGCCGAGTGGTCTAAAATGGGGAGATTAAACGGAAGGTTCTTAAATGCAAAGCATCCTTTCTATGTAAGAAACTTTGAAGAATTAGAAAATGGAATGTCGCACTTAGTTGCACCACTACATAATCATAAGACAAGCAAGCAAAACGATGAAGTAGTTAAAAGATTAGAGGTAATTAGAACCCAAGGCGATTATGATTTAGCAAAAGAAAAGCTTAAAGAAATAGGGCTAGATTCTGAAAAGAGAAATTACAATGTTTTAAAACCAAACATGCAGAGTCCTACGGTAATGACAATTGCTGATGATTACATACATTATTCAAATCCTAGAGCCTTAACTGTGAGGGAAATGGCTAGACTACAATCATTTGATGATTCATTCGTATTTCAAGGAAAACGTTCCACTGGTGGCGATAAACGAAAAACGGAAGTGCCACAATTCACATTAGTAGGAAATGCTGTGCCACCATTGATGGCAAGAGCAGCGGCACTAGAAATTTTAAAAAACATTAAATAATATTTGATGCGACAGCTTACAACTACTGAATTAAATAGAATAAAATTACTTACTGAAAACTCTATTGAACTTACTTTGATTGAGCCAACCGAAACAGGATTGGTAAAATCAATAATGGATGCAACTGGTTCGGTTCGCTCTTATTTGAAATCAAAGGATATACATGATTTTGAATTACAAAGGCAAGGCCAAGAAAGTAAAGTTCTAGTTACTTCTAATTTAATGAACAACGAAAATGTGATTAATTCTGTTGCTTCATTATATAGACCCAACACAAAGAAAGGAGACCCACGAATTTGGTTTAAGGGCTTGGGTAGTTATGCAAAAGCAAATGACATTTTGGGAATAATTGAATTTCAAAAGATGTTATATGTTTTGAATATTACCCGACTTGATTTGGGAACATTGCTAAATTCAAAAGTTGCTAACCCAATACAGGAATTTATACATGAGATTCGGCAAACTACAAATGAAGTCGCAGACGAGTTATTAATATTGTTAAATAAAATTGCGGCTAAAGGTCTTGTTCCTGCTATGTTAAAAGCTGATACGGCAGTTGGCAGGACACTCGAAACCCTTTTAGGAATTGATATTAATTCTTCTAAGAAGCCAGATTACAAAGGAATTGAATTAAAGTCTTATCGGGATAAAAGAGGTAACAGAAAGAATTTATTTGCACAAGTGCCCGATTGGAACTTAAGCAAGTTTAAAAGTTCTGCTGAAATTTTAGATAATTTTGGATACAAACGTGGCGAAGATTTCAAGTTGTATTGCACTGTCTCCTCTCTGGTAAGAAATTCGCAAGGTTTAATGTTGAAGATGGATAGCAAGGTCAATAAGTTATTGGAAAATTCAGAGAAGAATAATATTGGTGATTTTATTGTTTGGGGGTTGGATACTTTACATAAACGGTTACTTGAAAAGCACAACGAAACTTTTTGGATTGCTGCTGATTCAAAAGAGATTGATGGTAAAGAGTATTTCCAGTACAAGAAAGTTGAACATACAAAAAAGCCCATAGTTTCACAATTTGACATTTTGCTCGAACAAGGTATTATTACACTCGACCATTTGATAAAAAGAAAGTCATCAGGAAGTGCCCTTGAAAAAGGACCAATTTTTAAAATAAAACCCAATGGTTTGGATTTGTTATTTCCACCAAGTAAGACCTATTCATTAATTCAACAATAAAATTACAATTATGACAAATTTAGATTCGAAAATAAATGGACTTTTAGCAGGTCAATCATTCATTATTTCAACGTTCAAAAATATCACATGCAGTGTAGAAAGAACAGGAGATGGCAAAACACTTCGCTTTGTAAGAACTTTTGAAAATGGTAGTTTCGAAGTGTATGAAACCACTGATTTCTATTTTGTATAGAAATGTGTTGCATTTACTTTAAATAATGATTGCTGAATAATACAATTTCGATCTGGTGTTGAACTATTCATAACCTTTCCAGAATGCTAGATTCTTCAAACATTGAGCCCTCATTTACTCCAACACAAAAACTTAAAGCATCCAAGAAGCATCAACTCTCGTTTAAGTTTATTTCTTTTGCGCTGCTTTTAGGTTTTGTGTTGGAGTAAAAACTTAGTCCTCATTTATCTAAGAATTACAACAATAAAGTTGCCCTATCCATTTTACACTTTATGGTGAAAATTTATAGCAGTAACTAAATTGGACTTCAACTTGATAAATGATTGGAGTGCCTTATAAGGTTGAAAGAAAATTACACGTCAATTGTTTCGCCAACTGCTGGTAGTAGAAGCGTTTTGCCTGCTTCAGAAAATGATTGTAAAGCAGCATCTTTATCTATTTTAATATATCCAAAAGTGTCATAGTGAATGCCTACAATTTTAGAACATTTAATGAAATCACTTGCATGGATGGCATCGGCAGCATCCATGGTGAAATGTCCCCCTATTGGAAGTACGGCAAAGGAAAGGTTTGCCCAAAGCGGAATCAATTGCATATCCAAAGTAAGGGCAGTGTCGCCGGCATAATAGAAATCTCCTTCTGGCGTAGAAAAAACAAATCCCATTGGATTACCAGCATAGCCTCCATCAGGAAAAGATGATGAATGAATGGCATTAACTCCACGAGCTTTTCCAAATGGAAAATTTATGTAGCCACCATGATTCATCATTATACAATTTTCAACCCCCTGCTTATTAAGCCAATCTGTAATTTCGGGCGCACTCACACAAGTTGCCCCTGTACGCTTGGCAATACTTACTGCATCTGCTATATGATCTCCGTGACCATGCGAGATAAATATGTAATCAGCCTCAATGTCGTCTGCATTTATGCCTGTTGAAGAAGGATTGCCAGAAATAAATGGGTCGAACAATATTTTCTTTCCCTGAACGTCTACACTAAAGGTTGCATGACCGTAATAAGTTAATTTCATGTGTGTTGTTTTAAAATTAGTTTATGATATGTAATGTTGCATATAACAAAATTTTAATGGCACTGTTGTTAGTTGTTGATTTTGTTTAATGCTTAACAAACTTATAATAAAACAGCTAAATAAAATAAGTGAAAGCTAATAAAGCTAGAATTTGCAATCGGTTGATTAAACTTTAATATTAATATTTCAAAATGAGAAATGGATTTACTTGGTGGATTGTAGCCGCCCTAATGTTGTTATTGGATTTTTATGTGTATCAGGCAGTTAAAACTATTGCACAAAGTCTGTCACCATTTTCAAAGACAGGTATTCAGTTTATTTATTGGGGGAGTGCTATTTTGGCATTGACCTGTCTTTTATCTTTACCCTACTTTCAATCTTTACAGACAAATAGGTTCTTTAGGAACTATATTTTTTCCATTTTTGTAGGAATATTTATTGCTAAACTAGTGGGGAGTGTTTTCTTTTTAATAGATGATGTGAGAAGATTACTTACTTGGATCATACTGAAAATAAATTCTCAAAAAGAGGTTGTTACCGAAACGGCTATTAATGGCATTTCTCGTTCAACGTTTCTTAGTTGGGCAGGCATTGGCGTAGGTAGTGCCTTATTCGGTACCTTATTATACGGGTTTAGCAATAAATATAATTATAAAATTAAGCGTATTCCTTTATTCTTTGATAACCTGCCAAAAGCTTTTAAAGGACTTAAAATTGTTCATATCAGTGATATTCACAGTGGTAGTTTTAATGACAAAATAGCGGTGAACCATGGAATTGATTTGATACTAAAGGAAAAAGCTGATCTAATATTGTTTACAGGTGATTTGGTTAATGATCGGCATGAAGAAATGCTAGAGTATAGAGATATTTTTAGCAGATTGAATGCACCAATGGGGGTTTACAGCACTTTAGGAAACCATGATTATGGCGATTATGTTAGTTGGCCAAGTGAATTTGAAAAGAAACAAAATTTGGAAAGCTTGAAGCAACTCCAAAAGGGACTTGGTTGGCGTTTACTGATGAATGAACACGTTGTTTTTGAAAGGAAAGGAGAGAGGATTGCTTTGTTAGGGATAGAAAACTTTGGAGCTAAGGGGCGTTTTCCTAAATATGGAAGGATGCAAGACGCTTATCCTGGAACAGAGGCTATTCCTTTTAAAATATTGATGAGTCACGATCCTAGTCACTGGGATTATCAGGTTAAGAAAGAATATACAGACATTGATTTAATGCTTAGTGGACATACCCATGGGATGCAGTTCGGTTTAGAGAATCCTTATTTTAAATGGAGTCCCGTGCAATGGATGTACAAACAGTGGGCTGGTTTGTATGAGGATGGAAAGCAAAAATTATACGTAAACCGTGGATTTGGGTTTATTGGCTATCCTGGACGTGTGGGAATTATGCCGGAAATAACTGTAATTGAGTTGGTGTAGGAAGTTAGGTTAAAGTGAAAAGTTAAACGTGAAAAGAATATTTTGGTTGTGGTGACACAGATAGATAAGTAATTAAGTCAAAATATATTGAGCAATTTTTATTGTAATGCAGTGTTATCTTGACATTCAACTTTCCACTTTTAACTACCTAAAATTAAAAAGGCTTTCCAAATATTACATTTGAGAAAGCCTTTTTAATTATTTGTACGTTTTAAATTTCATTGTTTAATTAGCCATTGGTACTTTCTTCCGTAGTGGCAGGCGTTGCTTCATTCCTTTTAATCTCGAATTTTATCTTACCACTTTCTTTTTCCAAAACAGCTAAAAGCGTATCACCACTTTTAATGTTCATATTTAAAATCTCTTCTGCTAAAGGATCTTCTAAATGCTTTTGAATTGCACGGTGTAGTGGTCTAGCTCCAAAGTTTGAATCATATCCTTTCTCTGCAATAAAATCTTTTGCTTCATCGGTAATCTGCAAAGTATAGCCCATGTTAGCAAGGCGTTTGTAAACTCCTTGCATCACAATGTCAATAATAGCAAAGATGTTTTCTTTAGTTAGAGAATTGAAAATAATTACATCATCAATTCTGTTCAAGAACTCCGGAGAGAAAGTTTTTTTCAATGACTTTTCAATTACAGCTTTATTGTTTTCTTCTTGGTTCTGAATTCTGGTTGCTGTAGCAAAACCAACACCATCACCAAATTCTTTTAACTGTCTAACACCAATGTTTGAAGTCATGATGATTAAACTGTTTTTAAAATCAATTTTTCTTCCCAATCCATCAGTTAATTGACCATCATCCAATACTTGTAATAGAATATTATAGATGTCAGGGTGAGCCTTTTCTATTTCATCCAATAAAATAACTGAATAAGGTTTGCGTCTAACTTTTTCAGTGAGTTGTCCACCTTCTTCATATCCCACGTAGCCTGGAGGAGCGCCAATTAAACGGCTAACAGTGAATTTTTCCATGTATTCACTCATGTCAATGCGAATAAGTGCATCCTCACTATCAAACATATACTTCGCCAAGCTTCTAGCCAATTCAGTTTTACCAACACCTGTTGGTCCAAGGAAAATGAAGCTGCCAATTGGCTTTTTAGGATCTTTTAATCCTACCCTATTACGTTGAATGGCTTTGGTTACTTTACTGATGGCATCTTCTTGCCCAATCACCATACCACGCATATCTTCACTCATCCTGCGGAGTTTTTCAGTTTCAGCCTGAACCATCCTTTTCACAGGAATGCCTGTCATCATACTGATAACCTCCGCAATGTTGTCTTCGGATATTGGGTATCTTTTGTGTTTACTTTCTTCTTCCCAAATTGCTTTAGCCTTGTCTAGTTCTTCTCCTAACTTTTTTTCTTTATCTCTCAAGCTAGCAGCCTCTTCAAATCTTTGACTCTTAACAACCTTATTCTTTTCTATTTTAACTTCTTCAATTTGCTTTTCTAGCTCAATAATGTCTTCAGGAACATTAATGTTTTTTAAATGTACCCTTGCGCCCACCTCGTCTAGCACATCAATTGCTTTGTCTGGCAATAAGCGATCAGTCATATATCTGTCACTTAGTTTCACACAAGCTTCAATGGCGGCCTCATCATAATTTACGTTATGATAATCTTCATACTTACTTTTGATGTTGGTTAAAATTTGAATCGTTTCATCTACGGAAGGTGGTTCAATCAAAACCTTTTGAAATCTTCTATCTAATGCACCATCTTTTTCAATAAATTGTCTGTATTCATCTAGTGTAGAAGCACCAATGCATTGCAATTCCCCTCTTGCTAAGGCTGGTTTAAAAATGTTGCTTGCATCTAAACTACCACTAGCACCACCAGCACCCACAATGGTATGAATTTCATCTATGAACAAAATTACATCTCTGTTTTTCTCTAATTCATTCATGATGGCTTTCATCCTTTCTTCGAACTGACCACGGTATTTTGTTCCTGCCACCAATGCAGCCAAGTCTAAGGATATTACTCTTTTATCAAAAAGTACCCTGCTCACTTTTCTTTGAACAATCCTGAGGGCTAAACCTTCCACAATAGCAGTTTTACCTACACCAGGTTCGCCAATAAGGATAGGGTTATTCTTTTTCCGTCTAGATAATATTTGAGATACCCTTTCTATTTCAGTTTCACGACCCACAATTGGGTCAAGGTTTCCAGCTTCGGCCATCTTGGTTATATCCCTTCCAAAGTTATCAAGAACTGGTGTTTTACTTTTTGCAGCAGGATTTGCTTTACCAGCAGAAGGTGTGCCTTTTGGTTGTTGGTAACCTCCGCCACCTCTTTTTTCATCTTCAAACTCATCATCATTGTCATCAGGGAATTCATTTTTTGGATTGGCACTACTACCAACCATCCCAATTTCGTTTCTAAACATATCGTAGTCCACGTCAAATTGATTTAAAATTTGTGTTGCAATATTTTCTTTGTTTTTCAATATACTCAGCATTAAATGCTCGGTTTCAACATATTGACTTTTAAGTGCCTTTGCCTCCAATACAGTTACTCTAATTACTTTTTCGGCTTGCTTTGTAAGTGGCAAGCTGTTAATGTTGGCAATGTGTTTTCCTGTTTTGTCTTTAACAGCAAGTTCAATTTCTTTGCGAAGTTCATACAAATCAACATTCAGTCGCTGCAGTACCTTGATTGCGGTGTTTTCCCCATCTCTTATTAGTCCTAATAAAAGATGTTCTGTACCAATGAAATCATTCCCTAATCGCAGGGCTTCTTCTCTACTAAAGGAGATGATTTCTTTAACTTGAGGTGAAAAATTATTATCCATGTAGCTATTTTATTTTCTTATGTACAGTTGTACAATAGTAACGATTATTTTTGAAGAAATTAATTGAACACTTATTCACATATTGTTAATGAAAGAAATCATGAATTTCAAAATTGATACCAAGGAGAAATTTACCGTCATTGAACCTCTAGAACCAGCGTTAAATGACAATTTGGCTGTAGCATTGTACGATGCTTGTGTCCATTATCTTGATGAAGATATCAAGAATATTATCTTAAACTTAATGTCCGTTACATCGATAAACAAGAAAGTTGCGGATATGTTTGTAGAATTACATCAGGAATTTTATAATAACGATGCAAGTTTAGTATTGTGCAACATCTGTGTGGAAGTCGTTGCTTTTTTAAAGAATGAGGAGCTTGATTACATCCTGAATTGCACGCCAACCGAAAGTGAGGCTTGGGATATTGTTCAAATGGAAGAAATTGAAAGGGAATTATTAGGTGGCGATGATTTTTTATCGGAAGAATAGGTGTGTGATTCAGATAGGGGATTTTTGAACTTATTACCTTCAACTTATTAGTTACAACTTCCTCAGAACGCCATTTTTGTAATTGGTTATTGTATTTGTGGTTAAATACATCTCCTTAAATATTATATTTTTTTTATCATTGCAGCTAATTGTTTATTGTTATGGCTAAGAAACTTGTTAGTGTTTATGGTGATATATCTATTAAATCGCCTTTTAATAGTGACCAGTTAATCATAGAAATAGGTAACCATCACATTGCTTGCATTGTAAAACTGTCAATACAGGGTGAGCTTTCAGCAGTGGAGGTTTACAGTTTTAATAGTTTTGAAGAAGAATGGTATGATATTTTTCAGGATATAAGACAAAAATCTAAAATATTAAACCGTGGATTTATAGATACAAGGGTCTATTTTAATTTGCCCGAAACAGTACTCATTCCAACTAATCTTTATTCGGAAGCTTCCGCTAACGAATACCTTCAATTGATTCATGGTGATGCAATTAATCAAGTGGTAAAAACAGAATTAATCAAGGTTGAACCAAGTATTACTGTAGCCACAAAAATTAAAAGAGGATTAATTGATGCAGTAAATAGTAATCTGATGATGATTACGATGCACAATGCCTACACTGTTTTTGTGGAGAGTTTACTATCTCCTACCAGAGTTTATAACCACATTTTGCTTAAAGTTCAAATTTATGCTGGCGAAATGTTAGTTGGATTGCTGTACAATAATAAACTTCAGATTGTGCAATTGTATGCACAAGAAACCCCAGAAGATATATTGTATCATCTATTGAATGTGTTGGAACAGCATAACCTAAAAGCAGAAGAAACAACCCTAGAATTGTCTGGTTATTTTGAAATAAAGACACCTTTATATGAGAATATCAAAAAAGTATTTCCTAGAATAACTTTTGATATGCCAGATGACGATACCATTAAACTGCATGATTTCACCAAATATCCTCGGCATTTTCTTACCCCATTCTTGAATTTATCTTAAAGAGTAATACGTTGTACGTTTTAAGTTTTACGTAAAACCCCTGAACGTATAACGTATAACGTACAACCCCTGAACGTATAACGTATAACGTATAACGTACAACTTATTACTTATAACTTGGTTTCTATGCGAATTATTTCTGGCAAATATGGCGGTCGGCGCATCAATCCCCCAGCTTCCATGCCCCACACAAGACCTACCACGGATATTGCTAAAGAAGGGCTTTTTAATATTTTACAACATCGTTTAGACTTTGAAGATGCTAAGACCCTCGATTTATTTGGGGGGACGGGCTGCATCAGTTATGAATTGGCTTCAAGAGGGGCCGGTTCGTTGACTATCATAGAAAAAGACAGCATCATGCAAGCGTTTATCAAGAAGAATATTGAGATGCTCAAGATAGAAAATGCCAAGGTTATACAGATGGATGTGTTTAGTTATATGAATACCTGCACCGAAAGTTTCGATTTTATTTTTGCGGGGCCTCCTTATGCATTGAATACCATTGATGAGATTCCGAAGATTATTATCAACAAAAATTTGATTGCCCCCGAAGGTTTCTTTGTGTTAGAACATACGCCTCGCAATAACTATGAATCTTATCCTGGTTTTAGCTTTCAGCGTAACTATGGCACAACAATATTCTCATTCTTCGAGCCAGTTGTTTAATTGATAATTTTCAATTGATAATTGATATGCTTTCTTTCACTAACCACTAATAACTCACCACTAACCACTAAAATGATTTTTATTACTGGAATAGGTACTGGCATTGGTAAAACAGTGGTAAGTGCCATCGTAACTGAGGCATTGGAAGCTGATTATTGGAAGCCTATTCAGGCGGGCTTCGAGGATGGAACCGACGCTTTACAAGTGAGTTCATTAATCTCCAATAAAAAAACAATCATTCATCCCGAAGTTTATAAGTTGCAAATGCCCGCTTCTCCACACATTTCGGCAAGAAATGAAGGGGCGAGCATCAGCATAGAATCTATTGTTGACCGTTTACCGTCAACCGATTACCGAAGCGGCGGACAGCGGTTAACGGTTAAAGGAGAACGGTCAACTGATTACTGTCAACCGTTAACCGAAGGAGAAGATGGCGGTCAACGGTCAACGGCTGGCGGTCAACGGTCAACGGCTGGCGGTCAACGGTCAACGATTAACAGTAAACCGCTAATAATAGAAGGTGCCGGCGGCATCCTAGTTCCCCTAAACGACAATGAATTTGTGATTGATTTAATTGAACAATTGGGCGCAAAAGTGATATTGGTAAGCAGGAATTATTTGGGAAGCATCAATCATTCTTTGCTCACTGCTGCTATCTGCAAGCAGCGAAACATAGATGTGATTGGGTGGATTTTTAATGATCAATATTTGGATTACGAGGAAGAAATCGTAAGATGGACGGGTTATCCTAAGATTGCTTCTATTCCATTGGCTGAAAAAATAGATAAAGCATTTGTTTTGCAGCAGGCTGGGTTAGTTAGGGAAGCTCTTTTAAGACTCTATGTATAATAAAACAAGTCAATAATTAAAATATAAGACTAAACTTTTGCGACGGAAGCTTGAACTTATGCTACGGAAGTTTGAACTTATGCGACGGAAGTTTGAACTTATACGACGGAAGTTTGAACTTATACGACGAAAGTTTGAACTTATGCGACGAAAGTTTGAACTTATACGACGAAAGTTTGAACTTATACGACGAAAGTTTGAACTTTTGTGACAAAAGCTAAAACTTATGCGACGGAAGTTTGAACTTTTATTGAACACTTAATGGTAAATTAAATAATGACTAAGAAAGAACTTAGACAGATATATAAGCAGAAAAGGCTAGACATCTCCTCCAAAGAGAAGCTAAAGCTGGATGATTTACTGTTGTTACAATTGCAAACTTTCAACTTTGAAGGAGTGAAAACGGTGCTTACTTATTGGCCAATGGCAAATATGGCTGAACCTAATACGCATCTTTTTTCTGGTTACCTGCGGTATTTTGTACCCGATTTGCAACTTGCTTATCCAGTTAGCAACTTTACGGATAATACCATGAAGGCCATTCTGATAGATGAAGACACTGTTTATACCACCAATAGTTTTGGCATAACAGAGCCAAAAGAAGGGAATGTGATTGAGCCAATTGAATTGGATTTAGTTTTTGTGCCGAATTTAATCTGTGATAAAAAGGGTTTTAGGGTAGGATATGGCAAAGGATTTTACGATAAATACCTTTCTCAATGCAATGAAGACGTCACTTTGATAGGATTCAATTACTTTGCACCAATTGAAACAATAACGGACAAGGATGATTTTGACATACCTTTAAATTATTGTCTCACTCCCGATGATGTATTTGAGTTTTAGTTTCAAAATAATAAATGATAGTTTAAAATGTTGAATTCACTTGAAATAAGAAATTTCCGCAACCTAAAAGAGTTGAAGATTAATTCTTTGGGTAATGTAAATCTTATCACCGGCAAAAATAATACGGGTAAATCTACACTGTTGGAAGCAGTCGCTCTTTATGCGTCAAAGGGCGATTTTAATTTTCTTTATCAACTTCTAAACGAAAGAGGAGAGAATTATAGGCAAACTGATATAAGTAAAGATGCAACTGAGGTAAACTTAAAAGCCCTCTCTTCATTTTTTCCTAATAGAAGTGTTAATTTTAATGAAAATGATTCAATATCAATTGGTACTTTAGAGAATACACTTTTTGGGTTACAACGTTCAAATGATAATTTTTTAGCAATCAGATTTGTAAGATATTTTGATGATGAGATAAACGAAAATGAGAGTGATCAAAACCAACTGTTAAGAAGAAAAAGGGTAATTTTAGATGAATACCTCGATCCACTTTTGGTTGATTATAGAATAGGATTGGAAATTCGGTTAGGTAATAATGCTTTTATAGCTCCCCTAAATAGAGAAAGACCATACAGGGTTTTGCTTAGAAACTTAGGAATTCCCGAGAACTTTCAATTTATAAGAACTAAGAATATTGACAGAGAGATAAATGGGAAATTATGGGATTACATCACACTATCGGAAAAGGAAACTTATGTAATTGATGCATTAAGAATAATTGAACCAGAGGTTGAAAGAATTGCTTTTATTGAAGAGACTAGTAGAGAAAGATCTGCTGTAATAAAACTAAAATCTAATAAAGTCCCACTTCCTATTAAAAGTATGGGTGATGGAATTAATAGAATACTTACTATAATATTGGCTTTGGTAAATGCAGACAACGGTTATTTATTAATTGATGAGTTTGAAAATGGCTTGCATCATTCTGTGCAGGAAAAGCTTTGGGAAATTATCTTTTATCTTTCAAAGAAACTAAATGTTCAAGTTTTTGCCACAACCCACAGCGAGGATTGTATAAGAGGGTTTGAAGAAGTATTAAATGAAAATAAGGACAAGTTGGATGGGAAGCTTATACGGCTTGATTTAAAGAAAGGCGTGATAAAACCTGTTGAATTTAATGCGGAGGAGCTAAAAATTGTTAGTGATGGAGATATTGAAATAAGATAGAATGAGCAAGAAAACTAAACAACTTT
Source organism: Chitinophagaceae bacterium (assembly GCA_947447825.1). Classification (GTDB taxonomy): domain Bacteria; phylum Bacteroidota; class Bacteroidia; order Chitinophagales; family Chitinophagaceae; genus Parasediminibacterium. The sequence goes on from CANFLL010000086.1 coordinate 15,729, forward strand.
TAGTAGAAGGGAATGATGATTTTCACACTATTATGGCTCTTTGTCAAAAGTTCAATATTAAAGAGAACTTCGATATTGTTGATTGCAAAGGTATTGATACTCTTTTTGCAGAATTGCCAGTAAGGCTCAGACAACCAGAGATTGACACTTTGGCAATAATTGTTGATGCAGATACTGAAATAAACAATCGCTGGGATACAATAAAATCTATATTCTTTAAAAGTGGGATTGTTATTCATGATGAAATAAATGCAGGAGGTTTAATAGTAAAATCTGAAGATATTACTATTGGCGTTTGGATAATGCCTAATAATAAACTCAACGGAATGTTGGAAGATTTTATTTCTTTTTTAATTCCAAATGAAGATGAACTTTTGCCCATAGCTCAACAAACTTTGGAACTTATTGAAAATAGCAACTTGAATAAATATATTTCTTCTCATAAATCAAAAGCTCTAATTCACTGTTGGCTTGCATGGCAAGAAAACCCTGGTACACCAATGGGGCAAGCTATAACAAAGAAGTTTTTAACTACTGATGAAGAAACCTGTCAAAAACTGATAGTTTGGTTACAGACTGTTTTTCAATAAAGAATTTTTACATGAATCTTAATAATGTTTTTCTAAAGTCGTTCCGCATAGTGTTGCTTCCTTTTGCATTGCTTTATGGGCTAGCGGTTATGATTAGAAATTGGTTGTTCGATAAGAATTATCTAAAATCAATTCCCTTCAATTTTCCTTTAATTTGTGTTGGTAACATTGCAGTTGGTGGAACGGGAAAATCGCCAATGGTTGAATATTTGATAGATTTATTGCATCCTGAATACAAAATAGCAACCGTAAGCCGAGGTTACAAACGCAAAACAAAAGGCTATGTATTGGCAAATGATAAATCTACCGCCTTGGATATTGGAGATGAATCGATGCAGTTTCACCAAAAATATCCCAACATTTCGGTAGCTGTAGGAGAGGAGAGGCTGGTAGCTATTCCACAACTATTGCACGATAATCCAGATTTAGATGCCATCATCTTGGACGATGCTTTTCAGCATCGGGACATTAAACCAGGGCTGAATATTGTGCTAACAGAATACAGTAATTTGTATGTGCACGATTTCTTTTTCCCTACTGGCGATTTAAGAGATCAGCATTCCTCGATGAAACGTGCGGAGATAATTGTAATTACTAAATGTCCAGCCGATTTATGGGAAGATAATAAACAGAAATTATTGCGTGCCATTAAGCCATTGCCACACCAAAAGGTATTTTTTACAACGATAGAATATGGCATGCCTTATCATATATTAAACAAAGATTTACGGGCAATAAAAACAACCGACGAAGTATTGTTGGTTTGCGGTATTGCCAATCCGAAGCCGATAAAAGAATATTTACATAAATATGCGTTTACCTATTACCAAAAGAATTACAGCGATCACCACATATTTAGCATTGATGATTTAAGAGATGTAAAAGAAAAATTTGATGGAATAGACGCTAAAGAAAAGTTTATTTTAACCACTGAAAAAGATGCAGTACGTTTAGCAAAATTTGCAGACGAGTTGGCGAACTTGCCAATTTATGTATTGCCTATCAAACACAAATTCCTTTTTAATGAAGGAGAAGAATTTAATAAGTTGGTAATATCTTTTATCAACAGCATTTCAAAACCCCAACACCATGAGTAAGAGTAAGAGTAGTAGCACAAAAAAGAAAAATAAAACAACAAAGCATACCCACGGTCAAACGACCGTGAAGGGAATACTCGAAATTACAAGAAGCGGTATAGGTTATGTGCTGATTGATGATAAGAGTGGTGATGTGTTAGTGCGCCCCGGTGATTTTAATACAGCACTGAATGGAGATACTGTTAGAGTTCGAATTGTGAAAGAAAACTTAGCCAGTAAAAAGAAAGAAGGACGAATTACCGAGGTGGTAACCCGCAAGCAGAATGAGTTTATTGGTCATATTCAACTTTCTACAAATTTTGCCTTCTTTGTGCCAGATACAGATAAGCCAATGCCTGATTTGTTTATCCCTTTGGATAAATTAAAAGGAGCAAAACATAAGGACAAGGTGGTTGTGAGAATGTTGGAATGGGGAAAGGATGATAAAAAACCTGTGGGAGAGGTTATTAGTTTGTTGCTAGCAGAAGATGAAAATGATGCTGCCATGAAAGAGATTTTGGCAGAAGCTGGTTTCCCTCTTTCTTTTAGCGATACCGTAATGGAAGAGGCTTTGCGATTGCCCGACATTATTAGTGCCGAGGAAATAAAGAAGCGTAAAGATTGTAGAAAAATTCTCACTTTTACCATTGATCCTATTGATGCAAAAGACTTTGATGATGCCCTTTCTATACGAAAACTACAGAATGGCAACTATGAAATCGGTGTTCACATTGCAGATGTAAGTCATTTTGTAGAACCTGATACTGCTTTAGATGAAGAAGCCTACAAGCGTTCCACCTCGGTTTATTTGCCAGATAGAGTGAACCCAATGTTGCCAGAACGCATCTCGAATGAGTTATGTTCTTTGCGTCCTAATGAAGATAAATTCACTTTCTCGGCTATTTTTCAATTGACGACCACGGGAGAAATAAAGCAGTTTTGGCTAGGCAAAACGGTAATTCACTCTAAACATCGATTTACTTATGAAGATGTGCAGGAGATAATAGAAAAAGAAGAGGGGATTTATAAAGAAGAGATTTTTGTATTGAATGATATTGCGAAACAAATACGGAAACAACGTTTTGCACAAGGAGCCATCAATTTTTCTTCTACCGAAGTACGCTTTACTTTGGATGAAAAAGGAAAACCCATTGGTATAGTCGTTAAGGAAAGTAAGGAAGCCCATCAGTTGATTGAAGAGTTTATGTTGCTTGCCAATAAAACGGTAGCAGAAACAGTTTTTAAAACAGAAGTAAATCATAAACCCGTCCCTTTTCCTTATCGTGTTCATGATCAGCCTGATGAAAAGAAGTTGTTGCCATTTATTGAGTATGCAAAAAGATATGGGCATCAGTTCAATACTTCTACACCCGAAAAGATTGCAGAAAGCTTTAACCTTATGTTAGCCGATGTACAAGGAAAACCAGAACAGCATGTGTTAGAACAATTGGGTATCCGCACTATGGCGAAGGCAGCTTATGCTACAAAAGACATTGGGCATTATGGATTAGCGTTCGAACATTATTGCCATTTCACGTCGCCTATTCGTCGTTATCCAGATGTTTTAGTGCATCGTGTGTTAGAAAGTGTGTTGGCAGGAAAGCCCATCATCGATAAAAAGATGGATGAGAAATGCAAGCAAACCAGCGAACGAGAACGTGCCGCAATGGAATGTGAACGAGCAGGAAATAAATACAAGCAAGTAGAATTTATGAAGTCTTATGTTGGTCAGGACTTTGAAGGGGTGATAAGTGGTGTGGCAAGTTTTGGTTTCTTTGTAGAAACAGTAGAACACAAATGTGAGGGCATGGTAAGCATCATCAGCCTGAGCGATGTAGATGAATTTTTCTTGGTGGAAGGGGATTATAGTTTGGCTGGAAAAAGAAGTGGACGTAAATTTAAAATGGGAGATAAAGTTTGGATTAAAGTAATTTCTGCCAACCTTGATAAACGCCAACTAGATTATGCTTGGGTAAATAAACAAACTGATGCAACTACAGAAGTAGAAAATGTACGCCCTGTAGAAAAGAAAGTAGTTAAAAAGCGTAATCCAAAGCCAAAGAAGGGCTAGGGGGTGATTGTAAAAATAAAAAAGGAGCGCATAAAGAAATTTTATGCGCTCCTTTTTTGTTTTTATATTGACCCGATTAGTTCATAAAAGATATTCGCTTAATATGCTTTTAGGTTATCTGCTTCTACTTCTACAACATCTCCACTTTGTCTTAATATAGCTACCCCGTTATCCTTGGCAAACTTTTCAAGCCTTGCATCGAAAGAGAAACTGGCAATACCCAAATAGATAGTGTGATTTGCATAAAAAGGAACTAGCTTTCTAAAATTGCCCACTTTTTTATCTATTAGCCTTATTACATCCTCCTCCTTTGCCCTATACTTACACTCTATCAAAGCAATGTTATTACCATTAAACATGGTTATATCAAACTCATCTTCCAGATTAGCTATTTTGTAGTGAAGATTTCTGCTTATTTCATCAAACTTAATGTTTCCAAGTCTTGGATTTTCGGCTAAAGAATTATAAAAATATTCCTCAGTACTCTGTCCATGGCTATTTGCCATTCCTCCAACATGAATACCCAAATTTTTCAGTATCTCTTCCGTTTTTCTTAGTTCAGCAGCATTTTCAGCTTGTATTGCAGCATTTTCAAGAAACTTTTTATCCGATTCCTTAAATAGTCTAGCATTTTCAGCTTGGGCAACAGCATTTTCAAGCATCTTTTTATCTGATTCCTTAAATAGTCTAGCATTTTCAGCATTAGAAGTTGCCAATCCTGCTACCAATTCCTTCAATTCGCTATCTGTCATAACATTTATTTGAAACGAAACTAACTCTTTTTAAATGTTAGGGGTCAGTTATTAATGATAAGAATCTCACTAACAACTAACCCCTAATAACTAACAACTATTATCTATTCCTTAACAAAACCTAC
>CANFLL010000087.1 GCA_947447825.1 Chitinophagaceae bacterium
GAACTACTTCAAAAAATGTCAAGTACGATGTTGGTACTATTATTTTTGAAAGGTCAAACAACAAATCTTTAGTAGCGCCTTTTCTCTTTTTGCCCATAAGCAAATATATTCTCTAAAAATTGCGTAGCACCTCAATAAAAGAAATAGCCGCAAAAGGCGGAACTACAGCTGTGTCGCAGGTAGTTGCTTTTGCAGAAAATGAACCTAACATTAGTAACAAAAAGCATAATGAAACTAAAAAAGAATACTTTGTTTGAACTATATTCATGTAACGTTTTAATTGAGAGTTTATGAGTAAAAGTGTATTATTATTTGTGTTTGTAATGCAATAAATGGCGGTATATTCCTGAATTAATCCCTTTTATTCCGGAAAAATACTAATACATACCACTATACCCTGTCCTTTTATAAAAATCTTCAATAAGTAAAACTTCTTTTGTTATTAGAGATTCCTCCAATGGAATGTCAACAATCCACTCTCCTTCTGAGTGTAAACTTTACTTACATTAGAAGCGCAATTTAGATAAATTTTATAAAGTCCATTAAATTAATAGAATTATATTTGTACATTTTATATTGTTTCAATAAATATTAAATCCATTAAAACATATAGTAGACTTTCTACTTCTCGATGTTTTTCTGATGGGTTCTATCAATAAAATATATTTCAAATGATAAAAGGATTTAAACTTTTCTTAATGGCTATGATAGCATTAACTTCTTCAAATTATTCAAATGCCCAATCTGCTGATACTACTGCCATTATAGGTCCTAATAAAGGAAAACTGATAATAGTTGGTGGCGGCAATGCATCGGATGATATTTGGAATGCTTTTATAGATGCTGCAGGTGGTAAAAATGCCAACATAGTCATCATTCCTACTGCTGGTGATGATGCCAAGATAAAAGAAGGAGCATCTAAAATAAAGGATGCATTAATACGTTTGGGAGCAGATAATTTTACGTTTGTACACACTCGTAGTAAGGCAGTAGCTAATACTGAAGTATTTGTGGCACCCATACGCAAGGCTACAGGTGTTTGGTTTGAAGGGGGAAGGCATTGGCGATTGGCAGATTCGTACTTGAACACGTTGGCACAAAAGGAGTTCAAGGCAGTGTTAGAGAGAGGTGGTGTAATTGCTGGTTCATCGGCAGGGGCAACCATTCAAGGATCGTTTATGGTTCGTGGTGATACCAAAGGAAATAAGATACTGATAGGCGACCATACTGAAGGACTAGACTTTATACATCATGTTGCGATAGACCAACACGTAATGAAACGTAACAGACAGTTTGACATGGTGGAAGTAATCAAGAAGCATCCCGATTTATTGGGAATCGGCATTGATGAAAGCACGGCAATAGTGGTTACTAAAGATAGTTTTGAAGTGATAGGAAACTCGTATGTGGCCATCTATGATATCAATCAGATTGAAGGGCGTGAAAAGAATCCATCTGGTTTTTCTGGAAATAGTGGTCCATTCTATTATTTAAGTAAAGGCCAACGCTTCGATTTGAGAAGAAGAAAAATACTGGAAAGCGGCGTGAAGATTAGTAACGATTAGTGGAAAGTGTGAGTTTGAGAAAATTCAAAACTTATAATTTTTTCTTAGCTGGTTTTCTCAACTATGCCTTGTTAATTTTTGTCATTTTTTTGGGCTTCTTGGCCAGTGGTAAAGGCTTTAATTCTTGCCAAGACTGTTGCTTGTATCTTGCTAGACATTACCCCAACCAATAATGCAATTGCAAAGGCATTTGTTTTACTCCTTTTTATTTTCAACTGTTTTACGCCGGTGATGCAACCTTCTAGTGAACAACTAGCAATTCCTGCCCCTCCCGATACATTTGTGTCGTTGATTATGCCAGCCGATGAGCTTATACCAAACTCTTTAGTTCTAGAAAGGGTGTCAATATGTACTATGAAAAGGACACTGACTTTACATCTAATGCAAGGTTTTTGCAAAGTAAATGGCGAGTGAAGCAAGGACTAAAAATGAACGACAAACCAAAATCTAATTATAGAAACTTTATAGATACTGAAATTGGAAAAGAGAGTAAAGCTAATTTCTTGACCGATAATACAAAGAAGCTGATTAATGAAAAGATTATTGAAATTAGAAGTAATAAAGGTCTTGTTGGTGAACCAAGAATCTGGAATAATTTACTTTCATCACAACCTTTATTCTTTAACTTGTTTAGAGAGCTTTATCATGATCTTGATTTGGCAACTAAAGTTTTTCAAAAGTTCTTTGCAAATAAAGTTTGATGTGTAACTAAAATTGATTTCGAATATTCTTCAAAAAGGAAAAACCCAAACAACTCTGCTTTTGATGTTTATATTGAATATGTATTTAATGATGAAAAACATTACTTCGGGATTGAAGTAAAATATCAGGAAGATTTAAAACAAGAATCAGCCGCTAAAGCCGCTGAAATATTTTTAAGTCATAAAGAAGCCTACATAAATCTTACAAATGAGTGTACATACTATAAATAAAATGCAATTGAACAACTTCTAAAAGTTCCCTATTTGCAGATTTGGCGAGACCATTTACTTTCATTTAATATGTCTGATTCAAATATTTCAGGAAGTTTTATTTTTTCATTTCCTTTCGAAAATGATGAATGCAAACATGGCGTGACTTCTTGTCAAAAGCTATTTGTTTGCGAAAACAAAGAAGAAATTAAATTCTACCCAGTAGATTTAGCAGCGCTTATAAAAGCGCTTAATGAATTGCATTATTCAGTATGAACACATCAATTGATTGAAAGATATTTAGGAGTGAAAAATAATATCAACATAGATAACAAATGCTTAAATAAATGGGACACGCTATCTATTCTCCATAAAATGTGTAATGGTAAACAATACTTGATGGATTTTTTATCACCTAGGAATTGCAAATATTTCATGTAGCTTTTGGTAGTTTAAACTATGAGTTGCTAAAAATGTAAGGACAGGATTTAAATTAATAATGCCCAGCAATCGAATTGATTGGGGCATTAAAATATTCTGTTTTTAAGACGCATGATATACGTCTCTACATCTGTCACACTATTGTAAAGCGAAAAACATTTACACACGCAATTGATTTGAATGAGTGTGCTGTAATTTTAGAAATTCAGATTGAGTAACGAATAGTATACTCTGACTTATAAAAAGTTCCCCAATCTTGTTATAAAAAAAAAGATTGGGGAAAAGAACATACATTAGAAATAAATCAAACTATATGCTCAGTTTAAGCTTAAACTTTCAATTTCAGCTTTTGCCTTCGCAAATTCTTCTTCAGCAATTGAAGGGTTATTAGTACCAGTGGCACCTAACACTACTACGTCTGTGATGCCAATAAAGCCCAAAACATTTTTCAAATAACTTGATGCAAGTTCATAGGCACTTCCAATAGGTACTCCTCCTGCTGCCAATACCAAATACACTTTTTTGTCTTTTACCAATCCTACATATTTACCTGGTTCATTATACTTAAACGTAACACCCGCACGAACAATCAAATCAATATATGACTTGAGAGCGGCTGGAATACTGAAATTATATAAAGGCAAACCGATTACCAATATGTCGTGTGCAAGCAATTCATTAGTTAATTCGTCTGAAATAGCAATTTCTGCCTTCTGCTCGTCAGTATGAGTTAAAGGATCTGAGAAATAGGCATGAATAAGTGTTTCAGTCACAAACGGAAACCCTTTACTGATGTCCCTTTCAGTGAATGAAGCGTTTGTAGTTTCAAATTTTGCTTTAAGAATGTCAACCAGTTGGTTGCTCACAGCATTATTGCCCCTTGGGCTGCTTTTAAGTACTAAAATCTTTTTACTCATTCATTAATATTTTATACAGTTTATAATTGTTCACAAAAATAATGGACTATCATTTTGAACAATCAAAGTCTGTGTGGAAGAGAGCGTTTTTTTCTGAATTAATAAGTATTAAAGGACTCTCCTAAAGGCGTTGCTTAATGCGCCTTTAAACGTAGAAAACACCAATATTTACAGCAAGAACGCATGTTTTGAAGGTTATTTATTTTTATAATTAGCTATGAGATACCAATGCAGTTTAATTAAAAGAAATTATAAATTCAAAGTAAGGTTTCGCTCAAAGCGAAGCCCTACTTAATTAAACGGCATTGAATTAGCCTAACTAAATCTTGGCGTCATTTGATTTTGCCTATTCCCTTAGTGTGGTAATGTTCCTATAACTTTAAATTATTGACCTGATTAAACAAACAAATTTTACTTGTTTAATCAATTGAAATTGTTTGGGTGTATAAATGTTTTAAATTTTTAAGAGGATATGCGTCTCTACACCCGCCACACTATTTACAAAGCAAAAAACTTTTTTTCACCAAATTGGTTCGCTAAAATTGAAATCTATTAAAAATTAAATTAAAAACTCCTTACACTTAATCCATTTAGGTCGATGATAATTTAACTAATTTGATAGACAAAAGTATTTACAGATGAGTATTAATTAGTTATAAATCAAAAACCTTATGTTACAATATTTAAATTACCTAAACTACTATACTCTATGAATAGGAAATAAGAATGTGATACAAATTTGGGTAAAATTAAATTTTATGTAATAATACAATAGATTAATTATTATTTTGTATTTTAAAGAAATTTAGTTTCTTTTTTGAAGATAATTACCTGTTAAAATATTTTTTTGTTAGAATAGAATTAAAATTATTAGTTTTGCCTACAATAATAGTAGGCTTTTATTAGCTGATTATTGGATAAAAAAATTGAATAATAAATGAAAGAAATAATTACTACTAATTTAATAGACAAAATGAGTCTATTCGCGAATCTATTTAGCCCCAAAAATTATATTAAATATTGCTGTTGTTGTTAGCTAAGTAATTGAGCTGTAAAAATTTAAAGTGTTAGTATTTTAGCTTGGCATCTCATAGTTATACTATTTTCCACTAATACTAATATTATCACTCCAACACAATCTACTAAATATAATAAAAGGTACTAATCTACCGAATATCATTCATATACACAGACACTCTGTCTAACCCCCCACAAATAATACAATAACAATAAACATTTCTTAATCATGAAGAAAGGACTATTCTTTACTCTTTTGTTAGCAATTGGCATTTCAGTAAGTGCTTTTGCAGCGGGTACTACTTATTATTACAATCCTTCTGGTACTGGCGATTTAGCTACCTACACAAACTGGTGGACAGGCGCAGGAGGTACCGGCACTCAAGCTGGTGCTGCTACTATTTTTACTTCAGGTAGCAACACTTTTATAATTTTAAATAATGTTTCAACTACCGCCGCATGGACAGTTTCTAGTGGTAGTATTCAAGTGGGGAGATCCACTTCCTCAGCAGTGACGTTGACAATTGCAGCCAACTACCCCATAACTGGTAAAATAAATATTCCTGCAGCTTCGTCTGGTAGCAATGAAGTGGATGTATATAGTGGTACAACCCCCACATTCAACACAATGGATGCTACTAGTATAGTTAATTATGCTGGCTCAGTTGCACAATCAGTAACAGGTGGCACAACATACGGAACTCTAAATATAAACAATACTAATGTTGGTACAATAACGACAACCTCTACCACTGGGGCTTATTTTAATGCTGGCAACACCATTACAATTGCAACTGCCTTTAACATAAACAGTAATGGGGTCTTTACAATAAATACCAGCGGTAGTATAAGTGTAAACTCAGGTGCAACAGTAACTATTTATAATAATGGTACTTACATAAACGGTACAGGAACCAACGCCTTTAAAGGTGCAGGAAACCTAACAATACAAGATGGTGCTAACATTTATTTGTACGGTTCAAACGGAATCAATTTATCAGGAAGTCAGAACGGCGGCACAGCAGCAGGAAATGGTGCTGTTAAGGTAACAGGAACTGTAACATACGGAACTACAGGTGGCAATGGAATTAATTTTTATTATTTTGCCTCGCAAAATCAGGATGTGGGTACAGCTTTGCCAAGCACAGTAAACAACCTAACAATTGGCTTTGTTAGCGGGGGAAAAACAGTAACACTAACTAGTAATTCAAGCATAACAATTAATGGCACACTTACTCTTGCCAATAATGCGGTGCTTGCAGGAAGTGGGGTAAGTATCGCTTTGAATGGTGGAGCAGTTGTTTCGAGCGGAACTTCGGCTCTTTCTTTAGATGCTACTTCAAACCTTTCCTTTGGTGGTTCAACGTCTAGTATCGTTATTCCTTCAACTGTTACCTCAATCAATAATCTAACTATCAATAATAGCAGTGGCGTTTCCCTTGGAGGCAACTTAGCTGTTGGCGGAACACTTACGCTTACTAATGGTGCATTGAATGTAGGTAGCAATACACTTACCCTTAATGGTGCTACCATTTCAGGAACTGCTACTAACCTTACAACTACTTCTTCATCCAGTATATCCATTGGTAGTACTTATGCTGGCACAAGTATTCCTTCAAGCGTTTCTGCCTTAAATAACCTTACCATAGGAAAGGCGGTTTCATTGCAATCTGCACTAACATTAGGTGGAACTCTATCATTGAGTGCCATATTAACAACTACTTCTACTAACTTATTAACCCTTGGTGGCACTGCTACTACAAGTGCAGGAAGTGCTACAGCATATATTAATGGTCCACTAGCTTGGCAGCTACCAGCTAGTGCTTCAAGTGCCACTTATCTTTACCCTATTGGTACTTCTGGCCTGTATGCTCCTTTTAGTCTTACAAATACAAGCACAACCTCTTCTTCTAGTCTTGCAATTGTGCAAGCACAAGTAACCAATGGTGCTACAGGGGGTTCTGCTGGCACAGGCGTTAGTGCAATAAACACAACAAACTGGTGGCAAACGATTGTAACAAATCCTTCAAGTATTAGTGGTGGACAACTTCAGTTTACAGACCCTAGCAATTCATCTGCAACAACCCTTGCAACCAGTTCAACTCAAGGAGGTAGCTATGCAGCCATTACTACAAGTTCTGGTGGAAATACATTTACTAGTTCAAGTATTACGCCTAATTCTGCTTATTATGTATTTGCCATTGCTGCTTCCCTTGCTCCTGCTGTAAGCGGAGGTGGATCTCAAACAATAACTTATGGCACTGCCATTGCCAACTATCAAATTTCGGCGACTAATTCTCCCACATCATACAGCGTAACTTATAATTCCACTGACTTAAATAGTGCAGGTATTGGATTGAGCTATAGCACTAGCACTGGCATAATTTCGGGTACACCCAATATTTCTGGCACAATTGCCCTAACAATTGGCGCAACCAATAGCGGTGGTTCAACTTATGGAACATATACTATTAATTCATCTGCTACAGTTTATTATATTTCTGGTGCATTGAATAGTAGCTCAAGTTGGAATACTGCATACAATGGCTCTGGAACTGTTGCCCCCTCAAATCTTTTCACAGCAACTAATAGCACACTAAACATCTTTAAAAATGCAAGTACATCTGGTGGTACTCTTTCATTGTCGGGTAATGGTTCTATTATCAATGTTGGTCAAGTTGGTGATGCAATAACTGGAGTTACCCTTACCATTACAAGTGGGAATTATATTACAGGTACTATCAATGTATATGGAAATACGCTAGAATTGCAGGATGCTACTCATATCCCAACATTTGGAACATTGGATGCTACCAGTACTGTTCAGTATGATGCAACAGGAAGTGAGACTTTTATAAACATTACCTACACTGGTAATTTGATTATAGGAAACTCTTCAAACGCTGCTACTATAGTTGCTATTCCAGCTATTACCGTTAGCGGAAACTTCATACAATATGGTGGATCTACTATTAATATAAGTAGTGCAGCACCAACTTTTAATGGAAACTTCACACAAAATAGTGGTTCTACATTAAACCTTACTACTGGAACACCTAATTTGAACGGAGCTACTGTAGGCATTTACGGTGCGGTTTCTTTTCAGAGTACTTCTTATTTTTATTTGGGCAACACCACTTATTTAACTGTATTCAATGGGGCTACATTGACGATTAGCAATGGGTATGGTGCAGTTCAAAATAGTAGTGCTACAGGTGGTAGTGGTTTAGGTCCAATAAGAAGTAACAGTAGTGCTACAACTTATCCATGGAGTACTTATGTGACTTTTCAATCAGGCGTCAACTGGATTTTAACTACCACCAACGCAAGCCCTTATTTAGGAAATGGCTTTCCATCCTCTGTAGGAAATTTAACTTTAAATAGTTCAGCTACAAATGCTTTTGCTGTAACAAATGATGGTACTACAAAAGGTGGCCCAGGCAATCTTACAATCAATGGAACACTAACACTTACTGCTGGTAAACTTGCAATAGGTTCAAACACACTAACACTAAATGGGTCTTCTGTTGCAGGTATAATGGCTAATTTGGTTACAACAACTTCCTCAAATATAGTTTTTGGCGGTTCTTCAACTGGCGTTATTTTTCCTTCAGGTGCAACTGCAATTGGTGGATTAACTATCAATAATAGTAATGGAGTAGCTGTGCAGTCTAGTGTAACATTGAGTGGAGCACTTACGCTGACAAATGGAGTTCTTAACACTACTGCTGGTACACTTACTTTTGCCTCTACTGCAAGCATCTCTGGTGGTTCATCTTCTTCATACATTAATGGTCCAGCTTCATGGACTTTGCCACTAAGTGCAATCGGCACCTCTTATACTTTCCCATTGGGTACGGTAGGTGGAGGCTATACGCCGTTGAGCCTTACTTCAATTACAACCGCTGCTTCTGGTAGTAATCCTGTGGTTACAGCACAAGTATTCAATGCTGGGGCGGCGGCATCTAGTTCTGTAAACGCTCCACTTACCTCTATCAATACAAATAATTATTGGACTACTTCAGTTACCAATGCATCAGTATTAACAAGTGCATCTATCCAGTTAACAGATGCAAATTATGGAAGTGCTAATGCCATTGCTTACAGCAGTACTCAAACCGGCAACTACACTTATTTGGGAGGTGCTGGTAGTAGTGGCACATTTACAAGTCCGTCTGCAAGCAGTCTTTCCAATTATTATGTTTTAGCTTATGCAGCTGTTCCTACTATCTCAAGTGGCAACACGGCAACTGCCTCCTTCGGTGCCACATACACTTCATCAAGCCCCATTTACACGATAATTGCAAGCAACTCTCCTACATATACTGCAGTTCTTTCTCCTTCTAATGCAGCTATATCAACTATTGGATTAAGTGTTGACCCTTACACAGGTAAAATAACAGGCACGCCAAATACTTTTGGTCCAATGAGCATATCCATTTCAGCTACAAATGGAGCAGGAACCGCTAGTGCAACTATTACGTTGAACATTAGTGGATACTTGTACTATAAAGGTAGTGGTGCTTTGGACAATAATGCGAACTGGTATTCAGGAAATGCTGGCACTGGAACTCAAGCTCCTAGTGGTGTATTCTCTTTGCCGAATGGTACGTTTGAAATTGACAACACAGTTTCTACTGTTGGAACAAATAGTGGATTAACAATTAGTGGTTCCGGTTCTAAAATAGTGTTGGGCGGAACTGCCTCTACATTAACTGTTGCAAATGGATACCCTATAACTGGTAGTATCTCTATTGCAGCAGGTGGTAATACTTTAGTGCTTCAAGATGCTAGCATACCTACTTTCGGCACATTAAATTCAACAAGTACAATCAATTATGCTGGTACTACTTCGATTCAGCCTATTACAACAAGCATCTCTTATCCAAACCTAATAGTAAGTAACTCCTATTTACCTACTGGCGTGGTAACCTCTGGAACTTATTTAGGTGCTTATGTAGCATCAGGTTCAACTGTCACTATTTCTGGTTCATTGACAGTAAATAATGGTGGGTATTTATTTGTTGGATTCTCAGGAACTACTACTATCAGCCTTAACTCAGGTGCTACTGCTACCATTAACAATGGCGGTTCGTTTATATCTGGACAAGGAACAGCAAATACCTTCTCTGGTGCAGGTAATCTGACTATAAACAATGGGGCAAACATTTATTTATACGGTGCACAAGGCATCACTAAAACCGGTAGTTTAAACAGTGGAACTGCTGCTACCAGTGGGGCATTCAGGGTTTCAGGAACTGTTAATTATGGTACTGGAATCAACTTCTTCTTTTTTGGCGGTCAAGCACAAGCAACTGGTACTGGTTTTCCAAGTACGGTTAACAACCTAACAATAGGTTATTCAACGGCTAATACTATTACCCAAACTGCCAGTACAAATGTTACTATAAACGGAACACTAACAACCTTAAATAGTGCAAGCTATGCGGTAGGTGCAAATACATTAACCCTTAATGGCGCATCATCTAGTGCGATCAAGCTTACCACCACTTCATCTTCAACACTTGCATTTACGGGTAGCACATCTGGCGTTAACATCCCAAGCAGTGTTACTGCACTTGCAGGATTAACCATTAATAATGCAAATGGTGTTACTTTAAATAGCAATCTGACCGTAACTACCTTAACCCTTACTGCTGGCAATATATCATTAGGTAGCAATAGCTTAACTGCCTCAACTATCAGTGCTGGTGGCAGCAATAGTTATGTGGTTACTAATGGAACTGGAACATTTACAAAGAGTGCCATCACTGCAAATCTAACATTGCCAGTGGGTACTGTTGCTTACTATGCACCTGTTCAGTTTGCTTCGGCTACTTCAAATAATGTTACTCTTGGTGTAAAAGCAGCTCTCACAAATGCACCATTAATTCCCAACAATGTGGTTAATCTGCAATGGTCCTTGTCAGCTTCTGGTAATTATACTTCAAACATTACCTTCCAATATAACGCTGGTAATGTGGGTGTTGGATACACTGGAACTAATTCTGTATTGGGTACTTATGCAAGTACCTATTCAGAATCTGCTGTAAGTTCTGTTTCGGGAAGTGGGCCATTCACAGTTACAGCATCAACAGTTACATTACCTAATGGCACGGCTAGCTTATACGCAATAGGTAATGCTTTTTCTTTTGCTAATGCTGTTCCTGGTGCTCCAGCTAGTATTACAGCAACTGCTGATGATGCACTGGCGTTCATTGCGTACAGTACCCCTGTAATCAATACCGGTTCGTCAGTGATAGATTATACCATCACGGCTATTCCTTCTTCTGGAAGCAATATAGTACGTACAGGTATTACTGCAAACCCTTATACATTCACAGGATTAACAAATGGCACTACTTACACATTTACCATTGCTGCCCGCAATATTGTAGGTACTGGTGCTACTATTAGTTCTGTAGCTACAACCCCTTCTGCTACTACAATCTGGAATGGTATCACTTGGAGTGCAGGCGAACCTGATGCTTCACAAAATGCCATCATCGCAGCAAATCTTTCTACCAATACCTTCTCTGCTGTTACTAATTTTACCGTTAATAGTGGAGTGAAGTTTACCCTCACAGCTCCACTTAGTGTTAAAGGATTATTGGTGAACAATGGTATCATTACTGGTAGTGGCACCTTGACCTTAGCAAGCACTGTTGCCCAAACTATCAGCGGAAGTGGCACTGTTGGAAACATTACTTTAAACAATAGCAACGGTGTATTTGTGGCAAGTGGTAGCAATAGCCTTGGCATAACAGGAGTTCTTACCCTTCAAAGTGGATTATTAACTACCAATGGCAACCTTACTTTCAAATCGACCAGCATTGCTAATACTGGAACATTTGCTCCTTATGGTGCAGCAGGAAACACCGGAACAATATTTGGAACTTTAACTGTTGAACGTTATATCCCTGCTGGCTACCGTGGTTATCGCGATTTGGCTTCTGGATTATATGGAGTAGGAACTATCTACAATAACTGGCAAGAAGGTGGAAGCTTAACAAGTGGCAAGGGTATTTTTATTACTGGCACAAGCGCAACGGATGCAAACAAAGCAAATTATGCAAGTGGACAACCAGCTCCAAATTCAAATGGCTTAGATTTTAGTTTGAATGGTATTAATTCTGCCTACACCTATAAATCTTCAACCTTTACTGCTATAACAAATACTAAGGTTAACCTTGATCCATTTGCAGGATACAGGGTATTGGTTAGAGGCGACAGAAGCTTCAATCTAGCTACTACCCCAATTGCTAATGTTTATGGATATGGATTATTGATGGTAAACCCAACTGTTCTTCGTTCGGTTGGTGGTAAGTTGATTACAGGAACTGTTACTTATGATAAAACGGGTGCATCGGGAACTACTTATGATGGAATAAGCATTACATCAAGTGCTTCTGCCTTAAATGATACTGTCGGTAAATTCAATTTGGTGGCTAATCCTTATGTTGCTCCTGTTCAATGGGGTACTGGTACCGCAATGAATGATGCAAGTACTACTGTTTATGGTGCATCATCAAATGTTAATGGTAGTTATTGGTATTTAGACCCTACTTATGCTGCTACAGGACGTTACATTGCTTTCAATGCCTTAACAGGTTCTTCTG
The DNA here is from genome assembly GCA_947447825.1 of Chitinophagaceae bacterium. Taxonomy (GTDB): domain Bacteria; phylum Bacteroidota; class Bacteroidia; order Chitinophagales; family Chitinophagaceae; genus Parasediminibacterium. Next base: position 12,471 of record CANFLL010000087.1, read on the forward strand.
TTGTTCGTACTAATGGAAGTGGTGATACATCTTATAAATCTGCTACTTCTCTTGGTTATATTCAGCCTAATCAAGCAGTGTTTGTTCAAACATTCGCTGCTAGTCCAACTGTTGTATTCAAGGAAACAGCAAAGGCTGTTAATGCTACTAAGACTTCCATTTTTGGTGTTACTGTACCATTAAGTAAGATTTATATTAGTCTAAATAAAATAAATCCTTCAACAAACAATTACTATAGAGTTGATGGGGCAGCCATTGCATTCAGTGCAAACTTTGCCAATGCAACTTATGGTCCTCAGGATGCTTTGAAGTTTGAGGGTGCAAGTGATAATTTATTTGTAACAGATAAGGGTAAAAACCTAAGTATTGATGGTAGATTGCCTGCATCTTCAACGGATTTGTTACCAATTGTAATTGCAAAACCTACTGCAAAGAATTACCAATTAGTAGTGGATGCAAGCAACTACACTTTGAATGGATATGCTCCTGTGTTGAAGGATAACTATAAGGGTACGGCAAAAGCACTTTCTGCAAGTGTTGACACAATAAGCTTCACGATTGATAGTGCCATTGAAGCTTCTTATAATAGAAGATTTAGTATTGCCTTCAAACCAACCACATTGGCTGTGAACGGCATAGTAGCAAGTGCTACATTAAACAACAGGATTGCTACCATAAGCTGGAATACTATTGGCGAAAAAGGCGTTTCTAGATTTGAAATAGAAAAATCTTCTGATGCCAAAAACTTCACTAAACTTAGTGAAGCTACAGCTAAAAATACCGCATCTGCTTCTTACAGTACTACAGACAACAGCGTAACTGCAACTACTTACTATCGGGTTAAGGCAATAAGTGAATTGGGAGCTATTAGCTTTAGTAATGTGGCCAAATTGTTAATTACTAATCACGATTTAGGAATTACTCTTTATCCGAATCCAATTATTGCAGGAAAAACGCTAAATGTTAGTTTGAATAACGTGGCTGCTGGTAAATACTCCGTAGCTATTACAAATGTATTAGGACAACCGGTGCAAGAAGCCGCTATCAATCATGCGGGTTCAAGTGCTAGCCATTCAATAACAGTGAATGGAGCATTGGCAGCCGGTACATACAACGTAAGCATTAGAAATGCCAATAATCAGATTGTTTATCAATCAAAATTATCTGTTCAATAAATAAAAATCAGAGAGGTCAGTTATGAGATTCGGGGTTGAAAACTTGCAAGTGTTTTCAACCCCACTTTAACAAATAGTTAGCCTTCTTAATTGGATTTTGAACAGACTAAACTAGTTCATTGAAACCTTCACTGAGATCATTGGACGCTTCAATGAGGTAGTTTTAGGTATCATTTTGGACTTTATATACAATAACACAATCATTTTTAATCATAAATAAAATGCGAACAGTAACAAAAGCATTGGGAGCAGTTGCTTTGGCTTTAATGTTTAGTTTATTTGTAAACACAACAGTAAATGCACAAAGTCCTGCGGACGATCCCGGTATTGGTGGGCTAGGTTCTCCTGGTAATGGCCCTTCGGGTGATGGTAGTCCTGTAGTTCCTTTTGATGGAGGTATGAATTTAATGCTTGCTGATAGTAGTATTGCCTATGCATCGAAAAAGGTTAAGGGAATGTCTGTTAATTTTTAATACGCCGGTATGGTTCAATAACACTTTTTTGGGGTTAGAATACATTAAAGTGAATAGGTTTGAAATTTCTATTTTAACTGCTAATGAATATAAATAAGCACGCTTTTAGTTTGTTTTTTCTGCTTTTACAGATTTCTCTTTTGGTAACTGTGAATGATGCAACCTGTCAATCGTCTAGTAATAAAACCGGTCAAAAGGCAATTTCTCCAAAGAAAACTATTTCCGGAAAAGTAATTAATGCTGCCAATGGTGCTCCTTTAGAAGGTGTATCCGTACATGGAAAAAGAGGGAAAGTAAAAACAATTACTAAAGCAGATGGAACATTCAGCATTGAAGTAGCTGACGAAGTTACTAGTTTAGAATTTACAAGTGTGGGGTTTGAGACAACAACTGTGTCTGTTAATAATCAATCTTCCGTTAGTGTACAGCTAAAAGAGCAATCAAGCGATTTGTCGGAAGTGGTAGTCGTGGCGTATGGTACGCAAAAGAAAGAGACATACACTGGAGCAGCAAGTACTATAAATAGGCAAGTTATTGAAGATGAGTCAAGGACTTCATTTGAGGAAAGCTTACAAGGAAATGCAACAGGTGTATACTCTTCTAACGGGTCAGGGCAGCCTGGTTCTGCGCCTTCTATTCGTATAAGAGGTGTAGGTTCCATTGGTGCTTTTGCTGGTCCATTATATGTGATTGATGGTATTCCGATGGTATCTGGAGATATTTCTAACGGACTTAACTCTAATGCAATGGCGGCCGTTAATCCGAACGATATTGCCTCTATTGCCGTATTGAAAGACGCTTCAGCAACGGCACTATATGGATCGAGGGGAGCAAATGGGGTAATATTAGTTGCCACTAAGAAAGGTAAGGCTACCGATAAAACAAATCTTAATGTGAGGGTGCAAACAGGGGTAAACTTCTACTCATTAAATGGAAAGAAATATAGACCGCTTACCACCTTGGAGATGCTTACTTATTTGAGAGAAGGATGGGCTAATAATCCAGATTTTGCAAGTAGATCCTTCGATTCAGCGTTGGTTCAAGCTAAAATAGATACTACTGTAAACACCAATTGGATTAATGAAATATTGCGTGTGGGTAAATACACCAACTTGCAATTGAATGCTACAGGAGGAAGCGAGAAGACTTCTTTCTATATTTCTGGTTCACTTTCTCAGAACAATGGAGTAGAGAAGAGTTTGAACCATCAGAAAATAACGGCTATGTTCAATTTGTCTCATCGGGTTTCTAATAAGTTTTCATTCAACTTTGGGCTAAGCTTAGCGCAACAAATAGGGAATAACACCGTAATTGGGTCTATAAATGCCAACCCAATTAAGGCTATGTATAAACTGCAAAGTTGGTTGCCAATTTATAATACCGATGGTAGTTACCGAACAGATTACTACAATGCCAATAATCCGGTAGGTATTCTTAATAATAATATCAGAAGGGCTACTACCTACTTTGTGAGAGGTTTTACCAATGGCTTTTACAAGTTTAATAACCATTTAAGTTATGAAGTAAATGTGGGGTTAGACTTCTCTCATGCCTTTAATTTAATTTATCAAGACAATCGCTTTGGTAATAAAAATGTTGCTACGAATGGTTATATAGAAAACTATTCTGGCGATATAAGCAACTGGATTGTGACTAACATACTTCGATATAAAAACAACTTCAATCGTTATCATAGCCTTGAAACATTTGCTGGCTATGAAACATCAGGCATTACTAATACCTACATAAATCCTTCTGGAACTGAATTATCTGCGGATGGTGCTAGTGCTGCTGTACCCAATCAAACTGCACAAGGAAAAGTATCTAGTGGATTGGTTTCTCAATTCCTCAATTCAGTATATACATATCGCAATAGATACTTCATATCAGGGTCTATCAGAAACGATGAGTCTTCTAAATTTAGTCCATCAAAACAAAATGCCATCTTCTGGAGTGTTGGTGCAGGATGGGAAGTTACCAAAGAGCGTTTCTTCCATGTAAATCCAATTACTAGCCTAAAGATTAGGGGTAGTTATGGGGCAACTGGTAACTCATTGGGGTTATCAGAATATGGGTATCAAAGTCTGTATAACACTACTTCATCTTACGATAATCAATCGGGGATTACCTTCTCTCAGGTTGGTAATAACTCTTTAACTTGGGAAAAGAACTATCCTTTGAATATTGGTTTGGATGCTGCCTTTCTTAAAAATAGATTAGCCTTGGTATTTGATTGGTACACACGCAAAACATCCGATTTAATCATTAATTATCATGCGCCAGCCGTAAATGGAGTGTCATTCTATAGTGGTAATTTTGGAAGCATCCGTAATACGGGCTTTGAAGTAAAGGTTGTTTCTGTAAACATAAAACCTATTAAGCCTGATGGATTTAAGTGGACAACAGAAGCCTCTTTCTCTACCAATCAAAACACGATTCTTCAGATAGATAGGCTTTCTACTTCCAGTAACTATATACGTAAAGTGGGGGTAGATTACTATCAATGGTACATAGAGTCTTATGCTGGTGTGGATAGTGCAAATGGTAAAGCATTGTGGTTTTCTGATTCTGCTAAAACTAAAACGACTAACAAATATGCTGGGGCTATTGCACAACAACAAGGAAGTGCCATGCCTAAGTTCTTTGGCTCGGTTACAAATATTTTCAATTACAAAGGCTTCTCCTTATTTGTGCAGCTATTCTACAATTGGGGAAACAAAATATATAATACCAATGGTCCCGGTGTGAGCTCGGATGGGTCTGCTGGCTTTAGTGCGATTGGAAACATAAATATCTACAACTACGAGCATCGTTGGAGAAAGCCTGGCGATGTAACTGATGTGCCTGCTCCAGTAATTTATGGCACACAAACAGGTTTGTCCGGGCAGTCTTCTACCAGGTTTTTGTATGATGGAAGTTACATTAGGTTGAGAGATGTAATGATCTCTTATAAACTGCCAGACAGGTTGGTAGCAAAAGCAAGACTTTCTAGTGTAAGTATTTATGCTAGGGCAAATAACCTACTCACTTATGTAAAAGATAAGCGTTTACCTTACGATCCAGAAACGGGTATTGATGGTACACTAAACCAACGTCCACCCATTTATCGTACAGTTTTGGTTGGTACCAATATCAACTTTTAATAAAATCATACCATGAAAAGAATAACTATATCATCAGCAATACAGGTATCTTTCTTTGTTTTCTTTTGCATAGCTTGCAATAAAAACGTGTTAAACACTACGCCTTCAAACGCCATAAATGCAAGTGATGCAATAAAGGATATTAGTACAACTAGAGCAGCGGTTGTAGGCTTGTATTCTTTAATGACTAATACTGATTATTATGGTTGTTCGGCAGTTATTATTCCAGAATTGGTTGGCGACAATGAAACACAAAGCGTGCAAAACAATGGAGACTATACATCTTACGATAGAAATTCTGTTGCAAGAGGAGATTCGTATGCGCAAGGTACATGGCAGATATTGTATTCTGTAGTAATTAATGCAAATACCATTATTAACAAAGCTAAATACGTATCGGTATCTGCTGCTGATTCTATAGAGATGCGTCAATTGATAGGAGAAGCTTATGCTGTGAGGGCATTGGCATATTTTGATATTGCACGTTTTTTTTGCTTCCCCTATAACTATTCCACAGACTCTGCCCACACAACAATTGGCTCTTTTCCCGGTGCAGTAATTGTAGATTCTTCTTATCCTTCTGATAATTCAAAGTTATATTTCCCTAAAAGAAGCACTGTAGCCCAAACATATACGCACATTGTGAATGATATAGATAGTTCATTGTTGTATTTACCTTCTTCGGGAGATGTTTATAATAATAGGCATCCTGATGCTAGTCTGTTCAAGATTCGTCTAAACTATTTTGGTGTAAATGCCTTGGCTGCAAGGGTAAGTTTATACATGAATGATTATCCAAATGCTGTTAGATATGCAAATGTGGTTATTGCAACCAATAAATATCAACTGTATCATACTAATACTTTAGTGGATGAATTTCATCAGCAAGCAGGTATTGAATCTATTTTCGAAGTTGCTAATAATCAGTTCAACAATCAAGGTACAAATAGTGTGGCATACGCATACAGTCAAGATGGGTATGGGGAGTTTTTAGGAACTTGGGATTTATATAATACGATGACTACACAAGATGCGAGGATTGGGTTTATGACCATCGGGGATAGAAACTCTTTTGGAGGTGAAACAAATGTTCCATTAATTAATAAATACAATAACATAACTTCTTATCTGGAGAATATAAAAGTATTCAGATTGGCCGAGATGTATTTAATACGCTCAGAGGCTGAACTAAATATTGGTGGTGCTAGTGCTCAAGCTGGGTTAGATGATTTACAAAATATTATCACTTCCAGAAACTCTACTACTGTTTTACCCGCCATTCCAACCACTGCCACAACATTAAAAACTGCCATTAAGGCCATATTGTTGGAAAGAAGGAAGGAGCTTGCATTTGAAGGTCATAGACTTTTTGATTTGTCGAGGACAAAGACCAATTGGACAAAATATAGTAGGGGTGGAACCGTTAAGCTGAATAGAGTTGGTACTAGTACTAGAAATATTATGCCAATACCATTATCTGAAATCAGAAGTAATCCTTTAATGGAACAAAATCCGGGGTACTAGTTTGAAAAATGTAAACCTATTCGAAGATAAATTCATCGGTGAAATTTTACTAATTACAAAAGTTAGATGTGCAATTTTATTTAGTAAATTAGTTACAACAACATATTTAGAGTGCGATTACTTTTCCTTTTTGCGGTTCACTAATTTGTTTGGTTTTAAGCTTTTCTTTCAAAGCACTCATATCGGCACCTACTTTTCTATCTACAATTTTTGCATAGTGCTGAGTGGTTTTTAAATTCTTATGACCAAGCATCTTGCTGACACTCTCAATAGGAACGCCATTAGTAAGGGTAACTGTTGTAGCAAACGTGTGGCGTGCGATGTGGAAGGTTAACTCTTTATTTATACCACATACATCGCCAATTTCTTTTAGGTAACTATTCATCCTTTGATTGCTAAGTATTGGCAATAGCTGTCCTTTATTTAAACATTGCGGATTATCCAAGTATTTACTGATAATTTTTTCTGCCATAGGAAGCAAGGGAATATTAGAAGGTGTATCAGTTTTTTGCCTGTGGGTACATATCCATCTTTCGCCATCAATGCCGATTACAATATTTGCTTTAGTAAGTTGTTTAACATCGATGTAAGCTAAACCTGTAAAGCAGCTGAATATAAAAATGTCTCGAACTAGATTCAACCTTTCAATTTTGAAATCTTTATTTGCAACAGCTTCAATTTCTTCTTCGTCTAGAAAAGCACGCTCAACTTCTTTGACTTTACATTTAAAGTTGACAAATGGATTTTTAGTCATCCAACCATTGGCAATACAGATATGAATAATCTTACCAAAATTTCGTAGGTACTTTATTGTTGAATTGTTGTTGTTGCACTTGCAGGTAGTTCTCAAAAATAAATCGAAATCGACAATAAAAGTTTGGTCTATCTTTTTGATGTCAATATCTGAAACTTTATTCTTTAGTTTCAAGAACTCAATGGTATGCCTCAAAGATGTTCTATATCTTTCTAAAGTTCCTGGTGCATATTCATCACCTAATAGAGCTTCCATCTTTTGGTTATGTTCCTCGAAGATTGGGACTAGCATGTAGATTTTTTCTTTTACGCCAAGAAGTTTGCTCCTCATATTTTCTACACTTACTAATTGGTCATTTTGCATAAGATCTTTTTGATAATCATATACACTACCCTTAGTAATATCTAAGAATCCATTTAGGCTTCTTGCTTCTTCTGAATTACCTTTCATTCTGCCAGACTCGGAACTCCACTTTGAAACTTCTACGTATCTCTTCGTACTTATTTCTAAACGCTGACCATCAATAGTAATTCTAAGATAAATTGGCACTAATCCAACTGTGGTGGTTTTGCCCCTCTTTGCATAAAAGAGAATTGACATTTTTGTTTGCATAATGTGGCGACTATTTAATTGTGGGTAAAAGTATTCTTAACTGCACCGTAAAATAAGATGTTCAAATTCCTAACTTCTTGCTAGACAAGTGTTTCAGCGATTTTCAGTGACCTGTTTGCTGCGATAGCAATAGGTCAC
>CANFLL010000088.1 GCA_947447825.1 Chitinophagaceae bacterium
ACAATAAGAATAATTGGCTTTGTGCCATGTCCGAAGCGGCGTTTATGACTGGCTTGGAGCGTAATGCAGGTGTGGTTTACATGGCATCTTATGCGCCGTTATTTGCACACGTGGATGGTTGGCAATGGACACCAGATTTGATTTGGATGGACAATTTAAGGAGTTATGGTACGCCAAATTATTATGTACAGAAGTTATTTTCGTTAAATAAAGGTTCTCAAGTAGTGCCAATCTTATTAAATAATGACGTGGTGGCCGGTCAGGATAGTTTGTTTGCAACGGCAAGTATCGATCATAAAACCAACGAATTATTGATTAAGGTGGTTAACACTTCTGATAAAGATGTTACCAAACAATTTGTTTTTGAAGGTATCAAGAAACTAGATTCTAAGGGAATGATTACAATTTTAAAATCTAACGATCTCTCTAAAGTAAACTCTTTGGACGATCCTAAGTCTCTTAGTCCTACTGAGACAGCGTTAAATGTAACTGGTAAAAAGTTGGATATTTTATTACCAGCCTATTCAATGCAAGTTGTTAAAGTAAAAATTATCAATTAGGAAAGTTATACGTTGTACGTTATAAGTTGGACGTTATACGTTATACGTTATAAGTTGGACGTTATAGGTTATAAGTTGTACGTTATACGTTATAAGTTGTACGTTATACATTATAAGTTGGACGTTTTACATTATAAGTTGGACGTTATACGTTATAAGTTGGACGTTATACGTTATAAGTTGGACGTTTTAATTTATAAGTGGTACGTTATACGTTATAAGTTGTACGTTTTAATTTATAATTGGTACGTATAACGTAAAACGTACCAATTAAACAACACTTATGCAAAGTTCGTCTGCTATCAAATATCATCTACACAAAACTGCTGCAATCTTCTTGGTTGTGGCAGTTTTGTTTATTCAAAAGGTTAAAGCCCAATCATCAAATATCTCAGTTCACGATCCTGTAATCATCCAACAGGATAGCCAATACCACCTGTTTTGTACGGGTCGGGGCATTGTTCATTGGTCATCGAAGGATTTGATTCATTGGCAAAAAGAAAAACCAGTGTTCGATTCTATCCCTTGGGCCATCAAAGAAATCACTGGGTTTAAAAATCATATCTGGGCACCTGACATCAGTTACTACAAAGGGCAATATTACCTGTACTACTCCATTTCAACCTTTGGAAAGAATAATTCTGCCATCGGGCTTGCTACTAACCTTACTTTAGATGTAAAAGATAGCAATTATAAATGGATGGATCTGGGTAAGGTATTTAGGTCTTATGCTGGAAAGGATAGGTTTAATGCCATTGATCCCAATTTTGTTTTAGATGAAAACGGTAAGCCATGGCTAACATTCGGCTCGTTCTGGAGTGGCATAAAACTAATTCAGTTGCAAGAAGATGGTACTGGCATAAATCCATTAAACAAAACCATTTATAGCATTGCAAGTAGGAGCAGTAAAGATTATGAAATGACGAATGCCGATGGTACAGATGCCGCCATTGAAGGGCCGTTCATTTTTAAAAAGAATAATTACTACTATCTCTTTGCCTCCTTCGATTTATGTTGCCGTGGCGAAAAAAGCACTTACAGGATAGCAGTTGGTCGCTCGAGTAAAATAACCGGTCCTTATTTAGATAAAAATGGCATAGATATGTTGCACGGTGGAGGTTCTATCCTTGCTTCTGGCGATGCCAACTGGTATGCAGTTGGTCATAACGGCGTTGCAGTTTTGAACGGAAAAGACTACATCATTTATCATGGGTATGATGTGCATGATAATGGAAAGTCGAAGTTGATATTAAAGGAGCTATTGTGGGATGAAAATGGCTGGCCAGTAATAGCTAAATAATCATGTAGTAGTAAATCGAAAAAAAAATTTGAACAGCCCTCCTACCCTACCCTTTGTCTGAATGTTTTATAATCTATCTCAGCTTGTAAAAATTGTTTATGCAAAATATTTATGTTGTTTTTTAATTGTGCTTGCTTATTAATGAAACTTGTTTTTAATGCACTCATTTCTTCATAAATCTGCATAATTTCTTTTTCTAATTGCTTCTTTGTTTGTGCCATTTCCGCAATCACAGTTTTACTTTCCTTTTGCAACAATGAATTATCTGGATGATAAATAAAGCCATAACTAATATGTCTTTGCCAATCTTGCAATTGTTTAATAAACTTACTTCCAATACCCTGCACTTTAATTGTTTTTAGCTTTTCAATATCCGCAGCGGTTGTGATATCGGCTTCTATTAATGCGGCTCTGCGTGTTTGCCCCAGAGAAGCAATATCGGTAGCTGCTATACTGAATTCAGTTAAAAAGGTATTTAACTGTGAGGCATAAATGCGCTCTTCGGCATCTTTTTGTTTATCAATTAGTTCCTGTGGCAATTGCTTAAATCTTTCAATCAACCTTTCAATTCTGGTGGAAGCATCTTTATAAGAAGTTATTTCTGTTGGTTGATTGTGCAATTGTAAATCAATCTCCAACTGTCTTTTATAATCTTCATAAAACCTTTTTCTTCTTTCCAATTCCTCTCTGATCTTTCCATTCCAAGGAAGGAATTTGTTCAATAAAAGTCCAGTAATTGGCACTAACAGATAGAAAAAATAGGCCAACCCCGACAGTTTAATCAGAATGAAAGAGCTTATTACCCCAACAATTAATGTAAGTTGATGATACTTTTTATACTTAGAAAACCTTTCATGAATTGGTAAGGGAGTTAAGGCATCTGGTGACGGGTTGGCTAATTTTAGCTTAGAAAAAGTGAGTTTCTCAACCTTGAATCCATTAATAAAACTAGCTATATCACTTGTTGAATCGGTGATGGGGGCATAGATTGCATCTATAAAATATAGTATATTTCTTTTCTCTTTAAAAGCACACCAAGGGCAATTATTAAATGAGGATGGGTAAGTATGAATGGGAGAAACTGCACAATTAACCATGGTTTTAAGCAATGAATCCAAACCTGAAACCCACTTTGCAGGCGATGGTCTGTTTAAAATTTGCTCAAAAGCTTGATGAAACATTTCAACCAAATCTGTAGGCAAGCTTTTAATAGGGAAGCTATCTATGGGGGGCAACAATTTGCCATTAGGCTGATGAATAGAAAAGGCAAACCAATTATTTTTTATGGCTGTTTCTTCATCAATGTCTGTATCTGAAATATTTTTCCCAGCAAAAGGATGCCTGCCCAAAAAAAGCAATTGAAAAATGAGGATAGCCATTGAAAAGCTATCCGTATTGATAGTGCGAACGATGTTTTCAAAAGTTGAATTGACTAACAATTCGGGAGGGGTATATCGGGGAACCCCTACCTCGCAAAGATAATAATGTGAGGCATCTTTAATTTGAAAGGAATCGCAATCAATGAACGCAATCATTCCCTGACCATTCACTAAAATGTTGCCTTCGTTAATGTCTCCTACAACTATGCCAACAGCGTGAAGTGCATAGAACGCAGTGGCTAAATTTCGGGCAACGTGTACTAAAAAGTTGTAGCCTTTGTCTGGGAACAATCGCTTTCGATCCATAGGACTAAACAGGTTGTGCAATGGCACATAACCCGCCAACTTTTTCATTACAAACCCACAATATTGTCCTTCTTGATTTTTAAGTACTTCTTTAGGCCAAGCCGAATAAGCGTCTATCTGATTATTAGCCATCGACACCATTAGATGCAGCTTGGCGATTTTGACCGGCAATAGTTCTTCAAAATATATTTTAAGTACAATATTCGGATTATTTGATACTTCATAAACATATCCTTCTCCCCCTTTTCCTATTTCGAGGGTAGTAGTGTATGTTGTACTTGAAGACGAATATTTGTAAGTAGCCATTGAGGCAGGAAAGATATTATTATGTAGTTGAAAGTTGTGAATTAAAAGTTGTGAGTGGAAAGTTGAACGTAGAAAATAGTGTGCAGTGATGTTTCTTTATTCATTTGCCAATTTCAGCAAAATCTTTCTCAATTCATCATTTGTTTTATGACCTAAATCACTGTTTACTACCACACCTGCTTTGTTTATTAAAATATATCTAGGAATTGATTTAACCGAAAATCTATTATAAAAAGTATTATAAGCCAAACTACTAAGCCTATAATGATCGCCACGAATTGTTTTTGCCAGTGTTTTCCATGTATCCTCTGGCGAACTAGGGCTTGTCAAACACACAAATGCAATACCACTATCTTTCAATTCTTCTTTTAAAGATGCCATTTGTATCATCCCATTTCTGCAAGGCATACACCAAGTCTCCCAGAAATCTAAAAATATCACCTTACCTCTGTATGGCTTCGTAATGGATTCGTAAAGATTATCTGGATCTATGTCGAAAGAACTTTTAAGTACAGAACCCTCATTGTCAACCAGTGCATTACCAACCGTTTTGTTAATCCCTTCAAGGTAATCAGCAAAAACAATATTTTTAAACTTCTTGTGTAAATCCTTCAAATCACTCTTTGTTAAAGGTGATGCCAATGGCAAATTCAATTTGCTTGTTTCTGTTCTGAAAGTCATTAAATCCATTACAAAATCTGGCAAATCAAAATAACTCTTAATATATTGTAGGGGTGTTTGGCTTTGCATTTTCTCTGCAATATCATCAATCTTATTTTCATATTTCGATTTAAACTTATTGACAAGTGGTCTATAATAGTCAATACTATCCGCTGCATCAATTTTTAGTTTATGAATATCATCAAACCAATTATACAATTTTTGCTCCTCATTGGTAAACTTTACACCATTATTTTTCATCCGATTCATTATGGATAATAAGCTATAATCTGGTTTCGAGGATTCTGGCAAGTTCTCGATAGCTAATAAAAGCCCCATATATTCATTACTCAACAAGCCAAAAGTATCCTTTAAAGCTTTTTTTACAGGGTCTAAATAAGGAAATCCAAGCGAGGTTTCTTTAAGGTTTGTATTAGTTTTAAATGATAAATGATTATTAATGCGGTATCGGGCTTCTCTTGTAGCATTGTAATAAAGCAAATGATAACAATATAAATTATCGATTTGGGCACTAATTATTTTAGCAGTTTTTTCATTGATGGCTTCAGTAGAAAGATGATTAATTACCCATTCGTCATCCATTCTTTTGTTATTTAATTCATTAGCTTTAAAACTATTTAGCTGATACTCCTCTGTAGAGTCGAAGCTGGCAAGCACTTCTTTTGTGTTTTTATTTTTTTTTGCATACTGGTATAATTCGTTATTAACCTCCGCATTATCCCCCATAAACAAGGTAGCAACCTGAATATACTTTACTGTACTTGGTTGCAGAAAGTCTTTTTTCATATTAAAATAGCATACGGTTTCTTTATTAGGCTCCAGATATACATTTTCAGTATGAGAATCTCCCAAATATCTTAAAGGCAATTTTAGTAGATAAATACCTGGGTGAAAAATGGGAATTTTCATTTCGAAAGTACCATCCGATTTTAATTCCAATTTTTTCGGAATACTTCCATAAACGTTCGAAACATACTCGGAAGTTGTGGTGTTTGATGGTATATATCCATCAACAAACCCTCTAACAATGGCATAACTATTTGCAAAAAAGGGAGAAGGGAAGCTGGCACTTTGAGGGGTGGTTTTATGGTAGTCTATATTAATAATTTTGTGGCTACAAAGCACTTCTTTATTGGTATTGACTTCCACAAAGCAGTTGCCTTCATTTTCACTTCTTAAATGTATAGCTGTCGAAGTATTTGCATTTTTAAGGATTACTGTCCAGCTATTGTTCTGCCCAATAACTTTTTCGTAATGCCAAATTTTGTTATCATATATAGCCACGCTATCATACAATCCAAGCAACCATTCGCCTTTGTTATCTTTTGTTATCCAATTGCCCATAAGCTCTTCTTGCAGTATAGGACGCTTTGGAGTAAACCTTATTTCAGTTATTTTGCTGGTTTGGGATTCATTACCAATAAAATCAAACTTTTGAATAGAAGGATTCAATTTAGGAAAAATGAAAGCATAATGAAGAATCCCACTATCAGGTATCATCCATTTTTTATTAAACCCTACTTCCATTCCTTTAGAACCAATCATATTAAATCTTTTGCTTCCACCTGATTCCTGCAGATAAATTGTAGAATCGAATTTTATCCATCCTCCTGGTAAGTAAGTTAACTTAAAGAATAATGTGGTAGAAGTATCTGTTAACTCAATACGCTCAATCTTAATATTGCCTGTTGTAGAGTAACCATACACAGGATTATTGATTACTTTTTGTGATGACGATGTTACTACTGTTAGTAAAAATATCAGTATGGATAAAAAGGGTTTTCTAGCAAGTATCATTTGTGATTTATTAAGAATTCAAATGTATAAGAAATTGTCAATTGATATGAGAAAAATTAAACAAAAAGAAATATATATTCGAATTCATTGTTGAATTCTGACAAACGTTTCTATGCCCTAATTTATTATGAGAATCGATTAATATTGTACACTCCCATTTGCAAAGTGGGAATAAATTATAGTTGATAATTTTAAGAAGTAAGTCTGGAATAAAGCCTCTTATATCTATCTGAAAATATAAACATACATATCAGTTAAACCACCTGAAACTGCTATTTCGCCCCCCTTGCTTTTTAGTTTGCCATAAAGTTCACAATTGTTTTAACCGTTTGTGGATCACGATAGATGTTGCTATGCCCTAATCCTTTGGTTATATGAAAAGTTACATGCGGCAGAGAGAGGGATTTAACAGGTAACACATCAAGATAAGGGCAAATAGCATCTTCCTCATCATGAAGCCAAAGTGTAGGCACATTAACTTGCTTAATAGCTCTTCGGGCATCGAAATAACTAACTGGACATTGCCCCAATTTCACAATTAACTTATACATTCTTTCCTGCACTCGCTTTGAAAGAGACACTGTATTAGCAAAGTTATCTATCGGTCTTGTTATTTCTACAGCAGGCGCAATTAATACTAGTTTTTTCAATTTTGGCAACTGTTCAGATGCTAAAGATGCCGCCAAACCACCTATAGAATGCGCCATGATACCATATAAGTCTCCAAACTTCTTCTCTATGTTTAGTATTGCATTTTTATATTGAAGAGAATTAATAGTTTTCCCATCACTAATACCATGACCGGGCGCATCAAACGCCATAACGGTGAACCCTTGTTTTCTTAATGGGCGGACGTATTTTTCAAATTTGTAGCTATAGCTATCAAAGCCATGGAGAATCAATACTTTTTTATCAGTAGCAGCAGGGGTTTCTGGTCCCCAACGCCATCCTCTAAGGGTAAGTTTGCCATCAATGCCAATTGATAATCGTTCAGCTTTTTCGAAAATAAGGGGCATTACTCTTGCGGGTTTGCCACTAAAAGGAGTACAAAATAATTTAAATGCACTACGGGCAGCTTTTCTTGGAACTACTAATCCCAAAAGCCTGAATTTTGCACGGTAGTAATGTAAAGCGATTTTTTTTGTTAATTTCATCTTATCAAGTCAGCAAATATATGAATGTAGTAATTATTGGAACAGGGAATGTTGCAACAATATTAGGGAAATTAATTAAAAGTAAAGGGCACAAAATAGTAGAAATTGTAGGTAGAAATAAAGAATCCGCTGAATTTTTAGCAAAGACCTTAAATAGTACTTATACAACTGACTTTTCAATGATAACAAATTTGGGTGATATTTATTTGATTGCAGTAGTTGATACTGCTATTGAACCAATTGCAAAACAGTTAACACTCAACAATAAACTTGTAATTCATACAGCAGGATCTGTATCGATGAACGTGCTTAATAAAATAAATAATGGATATGGTGTAATGTGGCCTTTACAGACATTACGAAAAGAAATGAAACAAATTCCTACCATCCCTTTCGTAATTGATGCTAACAGTGAAACCACTTATGCCACCTTACTTAGTTTTACTAAAAGTATTACTGATACAGTTTTTAGAGCCAATGATACTAAGCGAATAAAGTTGCATTTAACAGCGGTAATGGTTTCCAATTTCAGCAACCACTTATATGCCCTTGCAGACGATTATTGCAATAAGGAAGATCTGGATTTCAAACTATTCTTGCCTTTAATTGAAGAAACTGACAAAAGAATTAAGACAAATGCACCAAAGAATGTTCAAACAGGACCAGCTAGTAGAAAAGATGAGTCCACTATAAATAATCATATAATGTTACTGAAAACTTATCCTTCTTTGCAGAAACTGTATCAACTAATGACTGATAGTATCAAAGAATTAGGGTAACTATTCTTGTTGACAGTTTTATTGCTTCAGAATAGTTTTATAGCAATCTGTGCTGTTTGATAAATAATAAAACCTTTGGCTAAATCTAATTCCCTTACTTTTGTGCTTTAATAAATATTTAAAATTTAAAATGGACACAAAAATCACAGGAACTGTAAAGTTCTTCAACGAAGAAAAAGGATTTGGTTTTATCAAGCATGATGATTCAAACAAGGAAACTTTTGTACATGCAAATGGCTTGATTGACCAAATCGAAGCAAACGATAAAGTTCAGTTTGACGTGCAGGAAGGTCGTAAAGGTTTAAATGCTGTAAACGTTAAACGCGTAGTATAAAACTTATTAAACTTCATAAAAAGGCTGTGATTATTATCACGGCCTTTTTTTTGTCTAATACTTTTCAATGCTCCTGAGCTTTATATTTGCAATAAATGTAGTTTATGAGTGATTTGATAAAAAAACTAAACGAAACAGTATCGTTTATTAAAAAAGAGTTTACAGAAGAAGTTGGTATTGGTGTTATTTTAGGTAGTGGTTTAGGTAATTTTATTCAAGAGATTACTATCGAGAAAGAAATCCCATATTCAGAAATCCCTCACTTTCCGGTAAGTACCGTTAAAGGTCATGGTGGCAAATTAGTATTGGGAACCATAAACGGTAAAAAAATCATAGCAATGAGTGGCCGTTTTCATTATTATGAGGGCTACACTCCACAACAAGTTGTTTATCCAATTCGAGTAATGAAACAGTTGGGCATACACACGGTTTTACTTTCTAATGCGGCTGGCAGTGTGAACCCAAATCATAAGGTGGGCGATATGATGATTATCAATGACCATATTAGTTTCTTTACTCCAAATCCATTAATCGGAAAGAATGAAGAAGAACTAGGCCCAAGATTCCCAGACATGACAGAACCTTACAGCAAAGAATTAATTGCAAAAGCCATTTCTATTGCTCAAAGAGAAAACATAGAATTAAAACAAGGTGTTTATGTTGCAGTTACAGGACCAACATTTGAAACTAAAGCAGAATATCATTTGATTAAAGCAATTGGTGGTGATGTTGTAGGTATGAGTACTGTTCAAGAAAATATTGTTGCTGTTCATGGTGGAATAAAAGTTTTTGCCATGAGTATCGTTACAGATTTAGGTATCAGAGAAGAAGACAATGTGATAACACATGAAGAAGTACTTCAGGCTGCTAAAGAAGCAGAACCTAAGTTTACCTTAATATTTAAAGAATTAATTAAAGAAATATAATGCTAAGCTAGTGGGAATTATTCAATTGAATGATTGATAAATTATGCTTTTCTGCCTGTTTTATCAATCATTCAACCACTACTTGGTTAATTACATTTTCTCCAAAAGCTTCATTAATTCTTTTAATGATTTGTGGTTTTTGATACATCAATTCATTTTTTAATGCCCCCACTGGAGTGGTTATGAACAAGGTATTGTTGATGATTTTTATTTTCTGCGTGTACTTTGATATTGTTTTTCCCATCACCGTCTCCCAAACCTCCTCTATCTGAACTGCTCGAACACCATTTCTAAGATTAC
Source organism: Chitinophagaceae bacterium (assembly GCA_947447825.1). Classification (GTDB taxonomy): domain Bacteria; phylum Bacteroidota; class Bacteroidia; order Chitinophagales; family Chitinophagaceae; genus Parasediminibacterium. Next base: position 9,823 of record CANFLL010000088.1, read on the forward strand.
TCTTACTAATCATGTTTTTTAGTGCATCCCCAATGCTATATTCTCCCATTTGGCAAATATAAACAGTTGGTCGTTATGCCCATTCTCTAAACTTGCTCTTGCCCATAATCATTTACCCTTCTCTCCCCTAGTTCCATCAATTGAAAGGTTACATTTATTGCGTTCAATTGTTGTTGCAGCCTAGCCGAATGCGTATCAGTAATAAAAACCTGTCCATCTTCATTGCTACACACCCATTGCAGCAAGTTGTGCATCCTTAGCTCATCTAACTTTTCAAAAACATCATCTAACAATAAAATAGGCGCAAATCCTTTTTTTGTCTTCAAAGTCTGCCATTCAGCAAGCTTAAATGCAAAAAGCAAGCTCTTTCGTTGTCCTTGTGAAGCATCATTTTTAAATGCCGTATCACCCATTTTAATTTCTAAATCATCTTTATGTATTCCTATGGTAGTGCGCTGTAGTAGCATATCCTTTTGCCTAGAGAGCTGCAACAACTGTAGCATTTCACCATTTTGCAGATTGCTAGAATAATTAATGGATACATTATCTCCTTTGCCGGAAATTCGTGCATAAAACTCCAATACTAGCAGTATGAATTCACTTAAAAAGGTAGTTCGTTGTTTAAAGATGGCAATCCCTTTTTGGCTTAGTTGCTCATTAATAATCTGAAATAGTGATTCATTTGTTTTGCCACTTTCAGCGGCTTGCTTCAAAAAGCTGTTTCTCTGTTGTAATATCTTGGTATAATCAATCAAATCTTGCAAATAGTTTCTGTCTAATTGCGACAGAATGGTGTCTACAAACTTTCTTCTTTCCTCACTAACACCCACCACCATTGCCACATCATCGGGGGCAATCATCACACAAGGAAACCTGCCTATATGTTCGCTAAACTTTTTATAATCATCCCCATTTAGGCTAAACTCCTTCTTATTGTTCTCTCTCAGGATGGCTACTATTTCATGGGGTTCATTCTTCAAAACAAAATCTCCCTTTATTCGCATTCCACTCAATCCATGATGTACATTTTGGCTGTCATTTCTAGTAAAATAACTTTTAGTAAATCCTAAATAATAAATTGCATCAAGTAAAGTTGTTTTGCCGCTTCCGTTTAGTCCACAAATGCCTATTACTTTCGAAGTAAAGGAAAACTCTTGTTGTACATAGTTCCGGAACTGTACCAATGATATTTTTTGTAGATGAAGCATTTTTGGCAAAGTAAGGGGAATATGAATTGCATTCAATTACAGCCTTTCGAAAAGTGGTTATCTCCACTTTTATTGTATTATTCCTTAAATGTATTCCCATCAGTTTCGTGTTTTCAGTGGCAACTAATCAGTTATTATTGTCAATTACACAACCTATTCTTTCAAAATATGTTTATCTAATCAAAATATAGATAATGAGCAAAGTATATTCACTTAAAACAGTTCAACATATCCCAGTTTCTCTTGATGTAGCTTGGGAGTTTTTTAGTAATCCTGCTAACCTAAAAGAAATAACCCCTTCCGATTTAGGCTTTAAAATAATCAGCAAGTATCATGGAGAAAAAATGTATTCAGGACAAATAATTGAATATACAGTTTCACCATTATTAGGTATCCCGATGTATTGGATGACAGAAATAACCCATGTGCTTGATAAGAAGTATTTTGTTGATGAACAACGTTTTGGTCCATACACAATGTGGCATCATCAACATCATTTTAAAGAAGTTAAAGGTGGCGTTGAAATGACCGATATTGTTCATTACAAAGTACCGCTTGGTTTTTTGGGAGATATTGCCAATGTTATATTGGTTAAAAGTCAATTGAATAAAATATTTAACCATCGGTTTTCAGCTGTTGAAACTAGGTTTGGTAAATTTAATTCAGAAAAATAACCCTTTAGTTTGCCTTGATTGTTTTGGTTGGCGAAAATTATTACACTGTACTTTTTTCTATTAATACAGCTATTTTTGCCCAACCTCAACCTATTTTTTTGAGACAACTAAGGGATGATAAAACAATTGGTAATCTTATTTTTAGCATGCTATATACTTTTAGGAAGTTTGATTTTTCCTTTGGGAGATTTTGCTTTAACATCGGATCTTCCTGAAATGTATCATTCATATTGTGAGATTACTGCCGAGAACCCCGATCCAATTGACTTTATTGGAGACTATATCTGGAGTGGTAAAGACCTGTTTGGACATAACAAAAAGGATGCTCCAACCAACAGCTCGCTACAATTTCAGCATCATGCAATGGCATCATTGTATTGCTCCGCAATAAATTTTATATCTTATTCCAAAATCAGAATTTATTTAGCTAAACCTCTTATTCGTAAATTCAACATTGAAGTTTCAGATTATCAAACTGAAACGCTAAGACCACCGATTGTTTAAGAACTGTTCCCACTTTTCAGGGGTATTTTCACCTCAATGCACACCAAGGTTTTCACCAAGAACACTAGTGATGTGGGTTATTAGTTATTGCTAAAATGTACAATATCACCGTGTGTTCTCCTTTGTGACCATTGTGGTAGAGATTCTAACTGGTAAATAAGAATTATAACTTTATTGAATAATATTATTTGCCAGCAATCTTAACCACTTAGTTTTCTTTCAAACAATCAACACTTCTTTAATGAAAAAAATACTTTTTCTTATTGGGATGGCTGTAAGTATTACCGCCATTTCTCAAAATACATTCAAAGCCATTATTCATGATGGCAAAACAAAACAGGTAATTAGTGGAGTCAATGCTAAGATTCCTGACTTGAAAATTGGATCAACTTCAGATTCAACTGGCGTAATCAAGCTAAAAAATATTCCTACAGGCAAATTTGAAATACAAATTAGTCATGTTGGATATACACAATTAGAGCAAGTGTTTTCTTTTCCAATGACAAGCCAAGAGCAACCAATTGAAATAACCTTATCCCCTAAAGAAGGTGAATTTGCAGATGTAATAGTGCAATCAACACGTATTAATCAGAACATCAAAGATGTGCCAACAAGAATTGAAGCTTTGCCGTTAGAAGAATTAGATGAAAAAGGAACGATGCGCCCTGGTGACATAAAGATGCTTTTGGGAGAAAGCACGGGGATTACTGTTCAACAAACTTCGGCAGTGAGTGGCTCCGCAAACTTTAGAATTCAAGGGCTTGATAGTAGGTATACTCAATTATTAAAAGATGGAATGCCGCTCTATCAAGGATTTTCTGGAGGATTGAGTATACTTCAAATTACGCCCCTCGATTTAAAGCAGGTTGAGTATATCAAAGGTTCTGCTTCAACTATTTATGGTGGTGGTGCTATTGCAGGTCTTGTTAACCTAATTTCTAAAACTCCGACTAAAGATCCAGAGATTACTTTTTTATTAAACGGAACAAATGCAAAAGGTGCTGATGCAAGTGGTTTTTATGCCCAGAAATGGAAACATATTGGCATCACCATCTTTGGTGCATACAATTACAACGGAGCCTACGACCCAAGCAATCAAGGGTTTTCAGCAATCCCTAAAACTAGTAGAATTACTTTTAATCCGAAATTGTTTTACTCTGACGATAATAAAAATAATGGTTGGTTTGGCATAAACACAATGTATGAAAACAGGTATGGTGGCGATATGCAGGTTCTTTCTGGAAAAGCAGATAATACGCACCAATATTTTGAACGAAATGAGAGTTACAGATATACTACTCAGCTCTCATTTTCGCACAAGATTAATGAGGAAAGTAAGCTTAACTTTAAAAATACAGTTGGATATTTTTACAGAAACCTCTCTTCCCTCAATAATGTCTTTGCTGGCAATCAGGTCAACTCATTTAGTGAGATTAATTATGTTTTGCATGGCAAAAAAGCAGCATGGGTAGTTGGAGCAAATGTGTTGACAGACCAATTTGTCACTACACAACCAGTTAAGAAATATGATTATTCAACCACTACAATTGGGTTGTTTGCACAGAATACCTATAAGGTTTCAGACTTATTCTCTTTAGAAAGTGGTTTGAGGACGGATTATAATTCACCTACAACGAAGGGTAATCCAAATGGGTTATTTGTGCTACCAAGAATTAATGGGTTATTTAAAATTAATAAACAATGGTCTAGCAGAATTGGCGGTGGATTGGGTTACAAAATGCCTACTATTTTTAATAACCAAAGTGAAGAAAAGGGATATTCCACCATTAATCCATTGGTGCTTGGCAATACAAAAGCAGAACAATCTTTGGGAGGTAATGCAGACATCAATTATAGGGGGCATTGGGGTGAAACAACGATTAACATCAATCAATTATTTTTCTACACTTATGTGAAAGACCCTTTGATTTTGCAGAACAATTCTTTCATTAATGCCAATGGAAATCTTTATACCCAAGGGGCAGAAACAAACATAAAGCTAGGCTTAGATGATTTGAATTTCTATTTTGGCTACACTCATACGGATACAAAGCAACATTTCAATGGCATAACCACTACACAACCTTTAACTGCAAAAGACAGATTAAGTTTTGATGCTACTTACGAAATAGAAGATCATTTTAGGGCTGGTATTGAAGCGTTTTACACTGGCGAACAGTTACTTGAAAACGGAACAACAGGTAAAAGTTATGTAACCTTTGGAGTGCTTGTGCAAAAGATGTGGAAGAATTTTGACGTATTTATTAATGCAGAAAATCTCTCCGATCAACGCCAAACACGCTGGGGCAACATTTATTCAGGTACTGTAACCAAGCCTATTTTTAATGACATCTATACACCCATTGAAGGTGCTGTAATAAATTTAGGGGTAAAAATAAAATTAACAGCGGATAATGATTAGCAATCAAAAAGGTTATTATTTCCTGAAATGTGTAAACTTTAAAAGCCACTTTCTAGGTTGCCGCACATCCATTTATGCCTAGACGGCGACATTCTAGACATAACTGTATTCGTTTATTACCAGATTTCGGAAATCTAGACATAATCATGTCCGATTATACTCAGATTTTGGAATTCTAGGCACATTCATGTCCGATTATACTCAGATTTCCGAAATCTAGGCACAATCATGTCCGATTATACTCAGATTTCGGAATTCTGAGTATAATTATGTCCGTTTGCTACTAGAATCCCAAAATATAGAGCCAAAACAAGGTGCATTTTCCCACAATAGGTATTTGTCTGTTGTAAACACAAAGTCATTTCATGGTTATGAGTCCAGATTAATAGTAAAAAAAAAGGTAACTATTCAGGGGATACTTAACCACAAAGGTCACTATGGCTTTCACCAAGAACACAAGTATTGTGTTGTATTATTTCTTCAGAACTACCATTTAGGAACTCTAAACCTTGGTGTACTTAGTTTTTTCCTTGTGTTCTTAGAGGTAAATAACCCTTGAATAGTTACATAAAATCTTTATAAGTTTCAAATCAAAAAATGGTTTGTCACTAGCGGTTGGAGCAAAAAAATTTATGCACACTTACAAAAATCTGTTAGCTAAACATCTTTTTTAAAACAAATATTTTCCTATTAGCTGCTATATCAACACTCAAACGACTAATATTGTGCTTTCAATTGATTGTTTTGGAATAAATTATTAGTTCAAAATACTTGTCAATCTGTAGGAATCTGATTTCATATTTAGGTTTCATCTATTTTAAGAGAGTCAAACGGAATGACATCTGAAAATAAAAATATTATATAACTAGTTTATGAAAATTGCAATAATTAACGGTCCCAATCTTAATCTATTAGGCAAAAGAGAACCTGGCATTTATGGTTCACAAACTTTTGAAGATTACTTTAACTTGTTAAAACAAGCCTATCCCGACATCATTTTCACCTATTATCAAAGTAATGTGGAAGGTGAATTGATTAATAAAATACAGGATTATTCACTGAATAATGAGGGTATTATTTTAAATCCAGGCGGATACACGCATACTTCTGTGGCAATTGGCGATTGCATTGCAGCTATTTCTGTACCTGTTATAGAAGTTCATATTAGTAATGTTCACGCAAGGGAGGACTTTAGGAAGATTTCGCATGTGTCTGCCAAAAGCAAAGGCTCAATTATTGGGCTTGGACTGAAAGGATATGATTTGGCAGTACAATTTCTTTTGTCTTATAACAAATAGTCAATTATATACTGACTCTGTTATTCAGCAGGAATCTGGCTATTTTAATAAATGAGAGTCATACCAAATGACAGTTTTATTTTGCTGCCACATTTGAATAATTGTACTGGGCAAATAAGACTTTAAAGTTTCATACATACTGCAATGAGCGAATTGTTATTGGTTTTATTTTTAGGCTGGCTGGTGAGTTTTTTGGGTCAATTACCTCTTGGAAACATGAGTATAACTGCCACTCAAATTAGAATTCAAGAAGGCTTGAAGCCTGCTTTAATGTACATGTGGGGTGTTGTGATTGTGGAAATGATTTATTTGCGCATTGCCCTAACAGGCATGGACATGGTTTTGCATCATCCTGCAGTTTTTAAAGCAATCGGTTGGGTTACGGTAGGGTTCTTTTTAATTTTAGGAATCCTAAGCATCAGAAGTGCCATCATTCATCATCCCGAAAAGAAAAGTGTTTTATTGCAAAACAATATACACAGGTTCTTATTCGGCATGATGCTCTGCTCCATGAACCCTGCACAAGTTCCTTTTTGGGTTTTATGGAGTAGTTATTTATTGGAATGGAAATTACTTCAATCTAGTTCCATTCAATTTAATGTATTTATTATAGGTGCGGGTTTAGGAACAATTTCAGGGTTGTTAACCTATATATATGGAGGGAATTATTTAATTACAAAACTTAAAGTGAGTAATAAAGCACTAAACATTGTGATGGGTGTAGTGTTCTTTATTGCAAGCTCTGCTCAACTATGGAGAATGCTGACAAAATAATTTACAATTAACAATTTTAAACTATCAACTAATAGCATTATGGATATAAGTACAATAATAACACTAGGTCAATTGAAAGAAAGTGGCTATAAATCTCTTAGCATAAAGGAAGAGGTAAGAAACAACCTTATATCTAAAATTAAAAGCAAAGAGAATCCTTTCACAGGTATTTTGGGCTATGAAGACACCGTGATCCCTGATACAGAACGTGCAATACTTAGCCGCCACAATATTCTTTTTCTTGGATTGAGAGGACAGGCCAAAACACGGATGGCTAGGCAAATGGTTGACTTATTGGATGAATATATGCCAATAGTTTCTGGTAGTGAGGTTAACGATAATCCCCTTAATCCATTGAGTAAATATGCAAAAGATAAAATTGCAGAACTAGGTGATAACACTCCCATTCATTGGGTGCATCGTAGTGAGCGTTATGGAGAAAAATTAGCTACACCCGATGTTAGTGTTGCCGATCTTATTGGAGATATTGACCCTATTAAAGCGGCAAACCTACGTTTGAACTTTGCTGATGAGCTGGTAATACACTTCGGGATTATACCAAGAAGCAATCGATGCATATTTGTAATTAATGAATTGCCCGATTTACAAGCTAGAATTCAAGTCTCCCTATTTAATATTTTGCAAGAAGGTGATATACAGATTCGAGGTTTTAAGCTAAGGATGCCACTTGATATTCTTTTTGTTTTCACGGCAAACCCAGAAGACTACACCAATAGAGGAAGTATCGTTACGCCCTTAAAAGATAGAATACAAAGCCAGATATTAACGCACTATCCTAAAAACATTGAGACTTCATTGGCTATCACAGAGCAAGAAGCTGACATATTACCTGCGCAATCTGATTTGGTGGAAGTGAGCGATTTGGTGAAACGCTTGATTGAACAGATAGCTTTTGAAGCAAGAAACAATGAATATGTTGATAAAAAAAGTGGCGTAAGTGCAAGACTTACCATTGCTGCTTATGAAAATGCAGTGAGTGCTGCCGAACGAAGAGCTATCATCAACAATGAAAAGAAGACCCATGTTTGGGTGAATGATTTGGCAGGAATTATACCAGCCATTACCGGTAAAATTGAATTGGTATATGAAGGTGAACAAGAAGGTCCTTATCAGGTTGCTGTCAACCTGTTAGAAAAGTCCATCAGGACTCAGTTTGTGCAATATTTCCCTAATCCGGAACATTCAAAAAAGCGGAAACCATCAGGAAAAAAGTCGGTAGAAGAAAAAGAACTGGAAAATCCTTACAAACAAATAACCCGTTGGTTTGATGCAGGTCATCACCTTGATTTGCTAACCGACATGAAAGACGCAGATAAAATCGCAGCATTATATAAAGTAGATGGGTTGTATGGTTTTGTAAAGAAACATTTTCATGCGGCAAACGATCTTGAAAATGCTTTACTGATGGAATTTGTCTTGCATGGATTAGCCGCTTATTCACTTATTAGCAAAAAGTCTATTGAGGGTAGGGTATCATTTACAGATTTAATGGGCAGCATGATTAACTTAAACGATTTGGACTTTGGAGATGATGAACTGACTGATGATGATTTTAAGTAAATGTATTAAGCTATATTATTGTTTATCCACAACTGGCTTTTTATGTTAATTTTTTGTATTTAGAAAATAAAATTTACATCCTTTTAATAAAAGCACCCTATTTTTACGTTACAAAAAATAAATTGTTTAGTTATGAAAAAATTATTTTTACCTATCAGTGCTTTAATGGCACTATCAGTTGCAACTTCTGCACAGAAAGCAAGAATTTTCGCCATCACAGGAGATGTGAAAGGAAATGTAAATTGGAATTCCGTAAGAGAAATTAAAGGATCAGACGGCTCCATAAAATCAACACTCTATTCTCCATCAACAGCTGCAAAAACAACCCTAAGCTACCAGTCATTGGCAAACAGAAACAAATCGCCAAACGGTGAAGCTGCATTTTCTGCAATTGCCGCAACAGGTTTCGACGCAAAAACAAATAGACTTTATTTCACCAACATGCGTGGCAACACACTAAATTATGTTGATTTGAATGAAGACAACCTAACAGTAGTTAACAACGATGATGCTGCTTTTAATTCTGGAGACAAATTTAAAAGTGAAGCAAACATAATTACTCGCATGTGTTTTGGTGCTGATGGAGCAGGTTATGCTTTATCCAATGATGCTGAACACTTAATTCGTTTTACCACAGACAGTAAACCAGTTGTTACAAATCTTGGAAGATTGAGCGATGGTGTAAACAATGGAGACAAATCTATTCATACATCAACAACTAGTTGGGGTGGTGATATTGTTGGTGACGCTTTTGGCAACTTATATTTGATAAACATGCACAGTGATGTGTACAAAATCAATACGCAAAGATTAGTAGCAGACTTTGTGGGAAGCATCAAAGGCTTACCAGAAGGATTTACCACAAATGGTGCTGCTGTTAATGAAGACGGAGATTTAGTTGTTAGTAGTGCAATCTACACAGACAGCTATTTTAAAGTTGACATTAGTTCATTAAAAGTTACAGGAACTGTAAAGTCTGATGGTGGCGTTTTTAATGCTTCAGATTTGGCTAGCTCAAACCTTTTGTATCAATCAAAAGTTGCAAGTACAACTTCTATTGCTGCTTCAGACAAAGTATCAATTTATCCTAACCCAGCAGTTGGAAAATCATTCCAACTTAATGTTGCAAGTGCCGCATCAGGAAAATTTGCTTTATCTGTAACTGATAACAAAGGAAGAAAAGTTCTTGAAAACTTTACTACAAGCAATGAAACATTAAAAGTAAACTTACCTAAGTCTACTCCTGCTGGTGTTTATATTTTGAAAGTTACCAACGCTGCAAATCAAACAGTACATACTCAAAAAATCATTGTTCAATAACATTTATTATTAACACAGTTTATTTTAATTTAGAGGCTAACCTATCGGTTAGCCTCTTTTTTTGTAACTCTTCAGTGGTTATTTACTACAAAGTACACAAGGAAAAAACTATGTACTCTAAGGTTTAGAGTCCCTCAATGGAGTCCTGCAGAAATAATACAACATGATCCTTGTTTTCTTGGTGAAAGCCTTGGTTAACTTTGTGGTTAAATATCCCCTGAATAGTGAGGGTAATCCAGTCGTTCCTTTTGATGGCGATATGAGTTTGATGCTCGTTGCAAGCAGAATTAGCCACGCTGCAAAAAAGGTAAAAGGTATATAAGCATCATTGCTTGATGATAAGGTTTAAAGCCACTTAAGATAATTCGTGTGGCCTTTTTTTTATAAGGCATCGTTACTGTTAGGCAGTCCTGAACCCTGTCAATTGGTAATATACATCCAATGCAGTTTAGTTATGGAAGGCTTCGCTTTAAGCGAAAACTTCCTTTGTATTTAG